>DASWMI010000148.1:0-34353 GCA_036399835.1 Pyrinomonadaceae bacterium
ACTCCGCGAAGGTCGGCTGGCGACCGTAAGAGGCTTTGTAAAAGCGATAGACAAAGCTCCCCGTCTGTTGAAACTCGGTCTCCATAAAGAAGGCTGCGGAGACTGCTATCCGCTGGCGGCGCAGGCAGGCCACGTCCGTCCCGCATTTGTTAATCTGCGACTCCCAGTAGGCCAGCCCTCCCTCGTCGCCGTCGCGGTTGAGGAAATCCATGTAGTGCTGGCGGACGAAGAAATGCACATCGTCCGCCGGGTTGACGTTTGAAGGCGCGCTGTCGTTATCAACTATGACGAGCGTCGAGGCGGCCTGCTCGCCCAGGGCCGCGTTGCCCGGATTACTCAGGAAGAGCTTGATGTCTTCATTGCCTTCGACATAAGCGTCGTCCGTAATCAGCACGTTAAAGGTCTTGGAGGTCTCGCCCGGAGCAAAGCGCAGCGTCCCCGCATTCTCCGTGCAATCGCCCCTCCGCGTGGCCGTATCATCACCGATGGAAAAGTCCACCCTGGACTCAACGCTTGTATCACCCGAGCGCGTCACGCTGACGGTCGCGCTGCCCTCCTGCTCATTGACGCTAAAGCTCTGCGCGCCGAACTGGACCAGCGAGCGCGTAGTGGTCGGGGTTGGCGTCGGAGACCCCGAAGGAGTCGGAGATGGTGAAGGCAAGTTGCCTCCGTTTCCGTCCGCAGGGTTTTTCTTCGCTCCCGATGCCGAGAGCAAATAGGCCGTGAGCGCGTCGAAGTCTTCGGCGGAGAGATGCGAAGTCTTGCCGTGCGTCTCCTTGATGACGCGTATGTTGTTGGAGGCGAGCGCCGGATTGATTTGCCCACCGACGGTCAAGGGGGCCACGTTGCTCGTGCCGAGACGGTCAATCAAGGGTCTGCCGTCCGTGCCTTTTTCAAAAGGACTGTCGAGGCTGACGTAGACCTGTCCCATCCCGTCGCCTGCGAGTCCGCCGCGACTGTCGCCGACCGTGATGGGAACTTCCGTCGGCAGATTGTTGGCCCCGCGTTTCTGGTCCGTGCGGACCGTGCGGAAGTTAAAGCCGCGCTCGCCCGGTTTGAGCAGAGGCGAATCGGGCGCGAGCAGAATTTCGCGCACGGTGTGTGCGAAGCCATAGTGCAGCCAGCGTGGAACCGAGTCCCAGAAGGTGCGCAGGTGCTTGGTGTTGCGGCTGCTCAAGTTCTGCGGCGTGCCTACGTCCTGCGGCGGCCCGAACCTGATAAAGAAGTAGTCATTCTGCGGGCGGAAGAACGGGCCGTTGCCGTCAACCGTTGATTCGCTGATGACGCCCGGCTCGTGTATGTTGAAATCCTGGAAGGTATCATCGAGCGCACCGTTCGTTATCTTGTTGCCGTTGTGGTGACACTCTGCGCAGCCCGCGCCGCCCTGCGCCACGCTCGAAGAGAAAATCTGCTTACCGCGCGCGATCTTCGCGGCTTCAGCCTCGCTCGGAAACTGGTCCAGAGGATTCGGGAAGCGTCTGGTCTCGTTCTGCGACCAGAGGATTTGCAGGTAGGCCATGTCGTAATAGCCGACCTTCTCGGCTTTGCCGTTGAGGTCGTTGCGGCCTATCGCCTTTGAATTCTCTTCCGTCTTGCGGAGCACGAAATCCTCGCGCGCCTTAAAACGCTCGACGGGGTCTGCCTGCGGGAAGAGCGGCGTCGGGTTGCGCTCGCCCAGGAGCACTTCGCCGTTGCAGGCCGAAGCGTAGGCCATGAAATCGTTGTTCAGCCCCTCGTACCATTCGGGCCAGTTGTCCGAGATGTCCTTGTTCTGCGGGCAGACCTTTGTCCCTCCGACCGCGTTGGCCGCGACGTTCCACTGGCAACCATCCTGCCTGCCATCCCAGTGACAGAACCCGCAGGACTTCTGCCCGTCGTCCGAATAAGCCGAAGAGAAGAACCAGCGCAGGCCGACCTCTTCATCCGTGGCGAAGAGGCCCTGCCCGTTGCTGCCTGTCGTCGGGTCGGGCGTGGTGGGCGTCACGCCGACGGGCAGGAATCCCTGTCGCTGTAACTGGCCGTTGCCGTCAACGTTGAGAAAGGAGATGTCTTCGGTCTGAAAATTGGCGACGTAAATAGTCTTGCCGTCGGGCGAGACTTCTACGCCCTGCGGCGTGATGCCCCCGGTCAGCTCTATGCCGAGCGGCGCGAGTATCTGCGAAGGATCGCTCGCAGCCTGGTTGATGCGAAATGCCTGGACCTTTTCAGAGTGGGCCATCGTGACAAATAGTAGGTTGCCTCGCACGCACATCTGCTCTGGTCCACTGCCCTTGATAATCTTTTGCGCGTCGGCGTGGTCGTGCAGGTCAACGAACTGTCCGGGCGTGACAAGCTGAGAGATGTCGCGGCCTTCATCCACGTAACGATAGATGAAGAGATTGGTCGCCGTGTCGAAGATGTTCAGCTCGCTCCCTATGTCGTCGAAGGTGGTGGCCTTGGTCGCATCCGTCATGACGGGTGTATAGCCTAGCTGTTGACCGTTGTTCTTGATAGCCACGCCATTGGCATCCTTCGTCGGCAGCCCGTGACCGCTCTCCTTCTCGTTAAGACGTGTGTTGGTTTCCTGCCCGCTGACAATGCCCCAGCGCCCGGCAATCTTCACGTCGGTCGAAAGCCCGCCGACGGGCATAACTTTCAAGAGCGTGTTGGCGTCGCCATCAACATTGATGGCGGCCAGCGTGTGGCCCAGCGTATTGGCGACGTAGAGCGTTTTGCCGTCCGCGCTCAAATCCAGATCGCGCGGGTTGGCGCGCTCAAGCTCTGTCGTGCCCGTCGGTATCTCCGCAATCTGCGTAAAAGTTGGACCAGGATCCACGCGGAAGGCGCGCACCTGGTCTCTAAAACGGTCCGTCATGTAGGCGCGCGTGCCGGTGCTGTTAAAGACTATCTTCTCGCCGTAGAAGCCTGTCTCGAACTCGCCTATCACGTTGTCGCTGACGGTATCAATGACGCTCGCGAAATTGCCGTACTGGTTGAGCACGACGACATAAGGATTGCGATAGATGCTCGCATTGAAGGGAGCGACCTTGACGCCTATGGGACGCAAGCCCTTTGTCTCGCCCGGCGGTCTGAGGTCAATCCACTTGAGGACGCGTCGGCTATTGGTATCAACGACGGCGACGCGCCAGTCCGGGTAACCCTCTCTGCCTGGCAGCGTGACGTAGAGCTTGCGGCCATCGGCTGTCAGGCTCAGCGCGCGCGGCTCGCTCCTGAAGGGCTGCGGGCGAAAGGGCCAGAACTGGTTGCCGCTTTTGACCTGCGGGTTGTTCGGGTCTATGCGCGTGCCGGGGTCGGGCCGCCCGTCTATGTAGCCCGCGCCGAACATAATCTTGGTAAAGCGCTCAAGCCCCGCTCGCAATCCGGCAGGCTCTGCGCCGACGATATTCTTGACGGGGTCGCTCGTCTCTCCGGTGATTACGCGGCCACGCGAATCTGTCTTGACGGCGGTCGTAAAGAAACGCAGCTCGAAGGGCGCTTCCTGTTCGGTCGTCAGGACCTTGTGCTGGAAGGCAGCCGAAAGCATTTGGCGCTCCTGGCTGGCGCTCGCGTGGAATCCCGCACGGAAGATGAGCCACGACAGGACCAGACAGATAGTCAGACCGAGAACGATGTATTTGAGACCGTTTCTCATATTATCTCCGAAGGTTAAGAAGGACGAGCGATGAAAGCGTCACTATTCATCTTGAATAGCGCTGCCTTCATCGCTCATCCTTGTTCCTCGTCATCCCGATTCTCTCTTTAATTACCGTTAGACATTTTCAATCTGCAAAGGGGAATCGTCGCAGGTTTTCTGTTAGACAGTCCTGCGGCCCTCCGGAAAAATACATGCCGGGAAAAATTCAATCAGCAAGAGACCGCCAACGCACATCATAAAAGGGCCGGAGACATGCGCGGCCCTTATAGCCTCGTCTTCTCCGGCCCGCGTCACCCTCTCCCCTTTGTGGTGACTGTTGAAACCCAGGACGCGAATGCAAACGCCATGAGCCAACGGCAATCGCTTGATTGCTCGCTTCAACAGTTCGGCTCTTGAACCCGGAAATACATGGACCAGGAAATTTTTTGTGAAAGTTGGGACTGCTAGACAAACCTGAGAGGCGCGGCCTATGCTGGCTGCCGAAAAGTCTCGGACGCTGGGAGCTTTATGCAGCAGAGTGACAGAGAGCTATTGCTGGCTTGTCGCGACGGTCAGGAGGCCGCCTGGGAAACGCTCGTCAAACGCTACCAGCGGCTTATCTACACTATTCCGCGCAGGGCCGGGCTGGATGAAGACGAGTCCGAGGAAGTCTTTCAGGAAGTCTTTACGACTCTCTTTGAAAAGCTGGATGAGATAGAGCAGCCGGAGCGCTTGCAGGCCTGGCTGGTGACGACGGCCAAGCGCAAGACCTGGCGCTTAATCAGCCGCAGGGGTGCGCTCAGAAACTTTCATCAGGAAGAGGCCGAGACGGAGCTTGAGAGCCTGGCTGACAAGGAGCTGCTGCCGGACGAACAGATGCTCAGGCTGGAAGAGCAGCACGCCGTTCGCATGGCTCTCGCGGGACTGGACCAGCGCTGCCAGAAACTCCTCGCCCTCCTCTTTTATACGGACGAGCCGCCGCCCTACTCGCAAATCGCTGCGGCCATCGGCGGCACGGAAGGCAGCATCGGCCCGACCCGCGCACGCTGCCTGCAAAAATTGCTGCGGCTGCTGGAAAAGTGAAATCGCGTGTATTTTAAGAGGGCGCGAATGTACTGTCTGAGCGAGTAGAGAGTTTGGCTCGATAGAGAGCGAGCCAGCCGGAGCAGAGTAAAATCCATGAAGCCACAGCACATTTCATTTGAGCAGCTAGCGGACCTGGCCGAAGGCAGATTGCCGCCGGAACAGCGCGTGCCTCTACAGGCGCACCTCACGGTCTGCACAGGATGCTCAGCGCAAATGGAGAGCCTCGCGCGCCTCGTCGGGTTGATGCGGACGGATAAGTCTGTGGATGCGCCGCGCTCTGCTGTGGCCGCAGCCGTCAACCTTTTTCGCTCGCGCGCCGTCGCAGAGAAGCCCGCGCTGGTCCAGCGCCTGCTGGCCGCGCTCAGCTTCGATAGCCTCTCGTCAGCGCCCGCCTTCGGCGTCCGCTCCGGTGCGCCTGCCGCTGCGCGCCAGCTCCTCTACAGCGCGGGCGATAACGATCTGGACCTGCGCGTCTCACAGAGCGGCGAGCAGTGGACTGTCTCGGGGCAGGTGCTCGGCCCGTGCGCCGGCGGTCGCGCGGAGCTGGAAGGCGACGGGGGCCGCGCCGCAGCCGAATTGAACGAGCAGTGCGAGTTCACGCTTTCTCCTCTTCCCACCGGAAGTTATACTCTGCGTCTGCGCCTCTCCGACGTGGAGATAGAAATTCCAGAAATCAACCTCGGCTAAAGCTGAATCCAAAAGACGACTCAACGCGAGAGACGCAGAGAGAGAGAGAGAGAGAGAGAAAACGACAACGATGAAGTTCGCAACGCGGCGACGTTCACGCGTTCCTGTTTTATCGTTGACTCCCGCGTCTCTCGCGTGCTGTATTTGTGACGAATTCCGCAGGCATGGAGCTTGGAGAATTTGCTGCGCGGCTGGTGTCGGTTGACGATGCCGGGCGCGAGGCTTTGTTGCGGGAGAGCCCTGCTCTGGTGGGCGTCGAGCTGGCATACGCGCTCAAGGAGATATGCTACGAAGCCTGGAACACAGAGCCTGCTCGCGCGACGGGAGCGGCAGCCGCGCTCGGCGCTCTCTCGGAATTGACGGACGATGCGGAGATTGCCGCGCTGGCGGCCTGGGTCAGAGGGATCGCCGCGCTGGTCGATGGACAGATGGAGCGTGCCATAGAGCATCTGGATGATGCGGAGGCGCGTTTCCTCTCGCTCAATCGTCCGCACAGCGCAGCCTCTACGCAGGTCAGCAAGTTAATCGCGCTGGCGATGCTCGGGCGCTATGACGAAGCGATTGCCTGCGGGCTGCGCGCCCGTGACATCTTCGCCGAGTACGGCGATACGCTGGCGGCTGGCAAGGTCGAGCACAATATCGGCAATATCTATTTCCGGCGCGACCGTTATCGAGAGGCGGAAGAGTTTCAGTCAGCCGCACGCGCGCGCTTTATGGCCCACGGCGACCAGCTTCAACTGGCGAAGATAGAGAATAGCCTAGCCCTCACCTTCTCTTCACAACATAAAGTCCGCGCCGCCGAAAGGCTCTACGAGAGCGCGCTGCAACGCGCCGCCGCCGCAGGACTGTTTGCCACGCAGGCCGAGGTCGAATCGAGCATAGGCAACTTAGCGCTCTTTCAGGGTCGCTATGACCGCGCGCTCGATTATCTTGAACGCTCGCGCCGCAAGTATGCCTCGCTCGGACAGGCGCATCTCTCCGCGATGACCGAGCAGGAGATCGCGGACGCCTACCTGGAATTAAACCTCGCTCCCGAAGCCGCCGCCGTTTACGAGAGAGTCGCGCGCATGTTTGCGTCACTGGGGATGCGCGCCGAAGAGGCACGCGCGCTCGCCTTTCATGGACGCGCGCTGATTCTCATGGGGCGTCTGGAAAAGGCGCACGCGCTGCTTGAAAAGGCGCGCGCTCTTTATGCAGAGGAGGGAAACGCCGTCGGCGAGGCTGTCGTGAGCCTGACGGAAGCTCAGCTTTATTATGATGAGGGCGGCTACGGGGCTGCGGCGCAGGCTGCCGCCGAAGCGGAGTTGCCGCTGGCTGCCGCTGGAAACTGGGGTAGTCTGCTGATGGCGCGATGGCTGCGCGGCGAAGCGGCCCGCGCCCTGGGGCAGCGCGATGAAGCGTCGGCTCTACTGCAAGCCGCGCTCTTTGATGCGGAGCTGCAGGCACAGCCGCAGGTGGCCCAGCGCTGTCATACTTCACTGGGCCTGCTGGCCGCGATGGAGGGAGATGCGCGGCTGGCCGAAAGCTACTTCCGTCGCGCCGTCGAGCTGATTGAATCGCTGCGCGCACCGCTTCCGGCGGAAGAGTTTCGCACGGCTTTCTTCGCGGACAAGCTGGTCCCTTATGACGAGCTGCTGCGCCTCTGCCTGGCAGACCGCGCGGAAGACCGGACCCTTGAAGCCTTCGGTTTTGTCGAGCGTGCGCGCGCACGCGCCCTGGTTGACATGCTCGGCTCGCCGAGCACACTTCGCGCCGAGCCGCGCGATGAGTTTGAGGCCGGATTGCTGGCTCGGCTGGACGAGCTGCACGAGGAGTTGAGCTGGTTTTATAGCCGTATCAATCGCGCGCCCGCGGGGGATGCTGCGCGCGGGCAGAGCGAGATGGCGGCGCTGCATGAAGCCGTGCGCGAGCGCGAGCAGAGGACGCTTGAGATTATGCGGCAACTCCAACATCGCGGCGAGAGGCTCCTGGCACGGAGCGAGCCGACGGACGTGGCCCGGCTCCAAAGCGAGCTTGGACCGGACGCGGCCCTGATTGAATATACGAGCCTTGACGGCCAGCTGCTAGCGTTCGTCCTGACCAATGACGAGATTAAAGTGGTCCGAAATCTGTGCGGCGAAGAGGAGGCCAGGGAGGCTCTCGAACAGTTTCTTTTTCAGATAGGTACTCTGCGCCACGGCGCGGAGCGCGTCCGCAGGCATCTCTCAAGCCTGACAGCACGGGCGCAGCATCATCTGCAAACGCTCTATGATTTGCTCCTCAGACCGATAGAGCAGCAAATCTCAAAACGGCGTCTGGTCATCGTCCCGCATCGTGCGTTGCACTATCTTCCGTTTCATGCCCTCTTTGACGGCGAGGCTTATCTGATAGAGCGGCGCGAAGTCTGCTATGCGCCGAGCGCAGCCGTCCTCGCGCATGCTCTCAATCGTCCACGGCGCAAGCTCAATCGCGCGTTGCTGCTCGGCGTCGCTGATGAACAGACGCCGCGCGTGCGCGAAGAGATTGCCGCGCTCGCTCCGCTCTTTCCGGATTCAATCGCCTTGCTGGACCAGCAGGCGACGCTGGCCGCGCTCTACGAGCATGCGCCCTCTGCGGATCTCCTGCACCTGGCCTGCCACGGGCAGTTTCGCCCTGACAACCCGCTCTTCTCCTCGCTCCGGCTGGGTGACGGCTGGCTCACCGTGCGCGACGCTTATCATCTGAGGCTGACGTGCGAGCTGGTCGCGCTGAGCGCGTGCGAGACCGGGATGAGCGCCGTCGCTCCGGGCGAGGAGATTATGGGGCTGGCGCGCGGCTTCCTCTCGGCGGGCGCGCCGACGCTGCTCCTCAGCCTCTGGACCGTTGACGACGAGGCGACGGCCCTGCTCATGTCCCGCTTTTACCAGCGACTGCGCGCGGGCATCTCTCCCGCAGCGGCCCTGCGCGACGCTCAGCTTCAATCCTTAAAAGAACAGCCGCACCCCTATTTCTGGTCTCCCTTTATACTCGTCGGCAGATGGTAAAAAAGAGGCGAAAGGCCAAAAGGCGGGCCGAAGAGGGCTGAAGATAAGAGTGCGGCCTGACGGCAGTTTGTTAAAATCGCCGCTCGCTCACTTTGACCTTTCCTCTGTCCTCCTTTTTCCTCTCTCTTTTTACCCTTTTTTAGCAACGGCGGGCGTATTTATTGCATCTTTAATTGGTCCCTCTCGTTTCGAGAAGATTGCCAGCCGGGATGTATTTTTTGCCTCCGCGCGCGGACTGTCATTACGGTGAGAAATATCCGACAGGGCGATTTGACTCGAAGCTTTTAATCCCGACATCATACTTTTTAACCGGACGTTCGCGCCGGGCAAGCTGCTCGACACCTGACTGACAACCGGAATGCGCCATTTTCTCGTCTTATCTTTGAGCCTGCTGCTGCTCGCGGCCTTGCTGTGGCATGGCGGGGCTGCCTCAGATGTTCAAGCAGAGTCCGGCGATAACGATTTTGTCCCCGGACAGTTGCAGGTCAAGCTCGCCGCGTCGTCCGACCTGGCAGCGGTCGCGGCCCAGTATCATCTTGACCCTGTACCCCTCAGCCAGTTCGGTTCGAGGGCCATCTACCTGCTACGCATCACGGACGGGACTTCAGTTGAGCAAAAGGCGAGCGCGATGGCAGCCGATGCGCGCGTCGTCTACGCAGAGCCGAACTATCTCTCGAATGCGCCAGAAGGCAGCGGGCAATCGTGGAGCATAGGACAGTCCTGGAGTATAGGCGGGGATGCGGGGCAATATTCGGCGCAGTGGTTTCCGGGGAAAATCAACCTCGCCACAGCGCAGCAGGTCTCGCGCGGCAAGGGCGTGACGGTCGCCGTGCTGGATACGGGCGTGGACGCGGGCCATCCGGCGCTCGCGGGTCATCTCGTCGCGGGTTACGATTTTGTTGACATGGACAATAATCCGGCTGAAGTCGGAAGCCGCGAGATTGGTCCATACGGGCACGGGACGCACGTCGCAGGCATCCTGGCGCTGGTCGCACCGGAAGCGAAGA
This sequence comes from Pyrinomonadaceae bacterium, assembly GCA_036399835.1. GTDB lineage: Bacteria > Acidobacteriota > Blastocatellia > Pyrinomonadales > Pyrinomonadaceae > DASYML01. The sequence goes on from DASWMI010000148.1 coordinate 9,396, forward strand.
TTATGCCCTTGCGTGTGCTGGACCAGCATGGCGTCGGCAACGTCTGGGTCCTGGCCGAGGCGCTCGCTTACGCCGCAGACCCCGACGGCAATCCCGCGACGGACGACGGCGCGGATGTCATCAACCTGAGCCTCAGCACACTGCGCCGGACACGGCTTCTCTCGGATTTGCTGAACAGGGTGTGCAGCGATTCTCCGGTAGCAGGCGAAGACGATTTTCCGCAGGTTGGGAATCAGGGAATCATCGTCGTCGCGGCGGCTGGCAACGGCGGCCAGACGATTCCTACGACCCCGCAGTATCCCGCAGCCGAGAATATCAACGGGCTGCTGGCCGTCGCCGCCAGCGACCAGTCGGACGCTTTAACGAGTTTTTCGACGCGCGGCTCCTGGATTCGCGTGCTGGCTCCCGGCGATAAGATTTTGAGCACAGTGCCGGGAGGGCAGTATGCTACCTGGAACGGCACTTCTATGGCTGCGCCGATTGCCGCAGGTGAAGCTGCGCTCATGCGCGCGGCGTTCCCGAATCTGAGGAATGACAAACTGGTAGACCATCTGGTCAAAACGTCTGCCCGCGTGGAAGGCACTATACAGGCGCGCGTTGATGCCGGAGCGGCCCTGACAACCGCGCCCGAAGCAGACGCCACGCCATCGCCCACGCCCAACGCGACGCCCTCGCCCTCTCCCTCTCCCTCGCCGGTCCAGCAATCCTTTTGCATCAGCTTTAGCAGCAGCCAGTACAGCATCAGCGAAGGCGCTGGCAGCATCAGTATCACGGTCCTGCGCCGGAGCGCCGCTCAGACTGCTCCGACTTCGGAAGCGACGGTCGAGTATCAAGTTGAAGACGGGACGGCTGCGAGTCGCGCGGACTTCATGGCTACGCGAGGGACTCTGCATTTCGCTCCGGGCGAGATGAGCCAGACCTTCATCGTCCCGCTCACAGACGACGCCTACATGGAAAGCGTCGAGACGATCAACCTCGTCTTGAGCGATGCGACCGGAAACCCGCTCTGTGCTCCGAGCAGCGCGACCCTCTCCATCCTCGATAACGACACGCAGCCGCCGACCGCCAATCCTGATGACGATGCGCGGTTCTTTGTCCGCCAGCATTATCTGGACTTTCTCAACCGCGAGGCAGACCCGGGCGGGCTCAATTACTGGACCGAGCGCATCACCGGAAACAGCAGCAACGACCCCAGGCCATGCGCGACCGGCGACGATGATTGCGTCCGCCAGCGTCGCATAGGAGTCAGCGCGGCCTTCTTTATCGAAGCCGAATTTCAGGAGACAGGCAATTTTGTCTATCGCTTTTACAAGGCTTCTCTGGGACGCAGGCCCGTGTATGCGGAGTTCATGCCCGACCGCAGCCGACTGGTGGCGAGCAATAATCTGGAAGCCAACAAGCAGGCGTTCGCGGACGAGTGGGTGGAAAGACAGGAGTTCGTACAGAGGTATCCAAAGGGATTGACGGGGACGCGGTTGATAGATGCGCTGCTCCAGACGATTCTCAACAATTCAGGTGTGGACCTCTCAAGCCAGCGCGCGGCCTTGATTAATGACTACAACCTTAACGCGAGCCGCGCACGCCTGGTGCGTATGCTTGCGGATGACCAAGCCTTCAAACAGGCCGAGTACAACAAGGCTTTCGTCCTGATGCAATACTTCGGCTATCTGAGGCGCGACCCGGACGAGGGCGGCTATCTCTTCTGGCTCGACGTGCTCAACAATAAAGTGCCCAACAACTATCGCGGGATGGTCTGCGCCTTTATCACGTCCAGAGAATACCAGGAGCGTTTCAGCTCCGTCTCGACACACAGCAACCGCGAGTGTCGTTAATAAAGTCAAGGCGAAAATACAAAAGGCGAAAGATAAGAGCGGTCTGGCAGCGATTTTAATAAATTGCCGTCAAGCCGCACTCTTATCTTTCGTCTTTCTACTTTTACCCTTTTGCTTCCAGCCTTTTTTCAAGGGCTTTCAAGCGCGCGAGGCGTTCGTGGATTTCTCGCTGCCTGTGCGCGCATCGAAGCTGTTCGTCAATCCAGCGCCCGACCTTGAGCGCGGCTTGATAGGAATCGCGCGCCTTCTTTAGCTCAAAGCACGACGCGGCCCGTTCGCCGTCCCTTTCCGCAAGCGGAAACTCCATATCGAACTCGTCGTCCGATTGGACCAGTCCGGCGGCGATGCGCGCGCGCGCGAGGTGATAGTCGCCGCGCAGCAGTTGAACACTATAACGGTCGTGTGCGCTCTCAGAGCGGCGCAGACGCATCAAGGGGACGAGCGTCTCCTTTGCGCGCTCATGCTCGCCAGCCAGCAGCAGGGCACGCACGAGCGCGCAGTTGGCCGCGTAACGAGTCTCGTTCCAGTCCGCAATCGCTATCGTTTGCACTGCGCGGCGCGCCTGGTCCAGAGCCTTGCGCGTCTCTCTTTCCAGTCGCGCCAGCCTCGATTGCATGATTTGATAAGTCGCGTCTCTGACCCTTGAATTCTTCTCGTTATGCTTGTCCCAGAGACGCAGATACTTGTGCGCCTCGGCGGCATCTCTCCGTGCCAGAGAGATGTCAAAGAGAGTCTTGAGATGCGTCGTCGCATAGTGTGCGGGGCAGCCGTTGCGCCAGAGCGACCAGCCTTCCTGCGCCGCGAGCCGCGCTTCCTGAAACATACCGCGCGTCTCGTAGACCCTCGCGCGCATGTGCATCACCTTGCTGCGCCAGCTCGCCTCGCCAGAGCTGCGATAGTAGCTCTCAGCCTCCGAGATAACTTTTTCGAGCGTCGGCAGGGTGACGGGCAGGTCCAGGCCGATGTAGACCTGATCTCCCATCGTCCCGTAAATACAGCAAGACCTCATGCGACCCTGCTTGCGCTCTTCCGTCAAAGGCGCGAGCGCCGTCAAAGCCTCGCGCAACTTTTCAAGACCGAGAAACGAGTGGACCATATCGCGGCGCATGATGACCGAATAGCGATTAGCTATGTCTTCATCATCATGCAGCTCGGAGAGCTGCGAGGCGCGCTCATAAAGCTCCGCGCTCGAAGCATACTGGCCGTTCTCAAACGCAGCCTCCGCCGCGTCATAGAAGTTAAGAATTTCCCTGATTGTTGACATCTCCAAAAAACCCCAAAGTGGAATGATGAATAATCAAAGCGGCAGCGATGAACTATCAAATTTGAAGCATCGAATCATCGGTTCGATGGCTCATCTCATCTGTTTTCATTTATCGCTGCCGCGCTGCCCGCGTCGCCCTCCTATCCGATCACGTCCAGCTCTTCGTCGCTCTCGTCGTATTGCAGCACCTTGTCGCGGTCGTCAAGAATGAGATCGAAGAGGCGTACCAGTTGGCCGTGTATGGCTTCGGCGTTGGTTTGCGTCAGCATGTTATGCGAATAGAGCAGAGCGCTGTTGTAAATGCCGAGCAGGATTTCGCGCACGAGGGCGTTGCGGCGATTCTGCAAGACCAGTTTTTGGACCAGCGGGTTGTCGGCGTTGAGCGAGAGAAACTGCGGGCGGCGCTTGCTCTGCTCAAGGGCTTCGCGCGCAATCTCTTCCATCGTGTTCATCAAGACCATGCTCGTGAGCATGCCCTGAAGCTTCTCTTCAGCCTCGGTTTCCGGCGTCTGGATGATGACCGCCGGAAGGTCCGCCGGAGAAAAGCGGCGCATCTGTACGCGCACGTTCCCGATTCCGCAGCGATAGAGATGGCCTTCCAGGTCCAGCTCAAGCTGATGAAACTTTTCCTGCTCGTCCTCTTCCAGACGGCGAAACAGCTCCGGGTCATCGGTTGCGTCGAGCCTTTCCAGATGCACGGTCTCGCTGTGCCGCCGGGCATACTTCTTCAGCAAGTCCGCCTCAAAGGAATCGCCCGCGTTGATGACCACCCAGCCGCGCGCTTCGGCCAGCCTGTAGAACTGCGTGGCTGCGCCGCGATAGGCGAAGTAGTAGATTGGCCGCTTCGCGCCCGTCTCTTCGCGCGGAGCGTTGAGGCCCAGATACTGCCTGAGAGACATGCGGCCCTGGCTCGTCTCGAAGAGGAGCATGTCGGCCACCTTCTCGAAAAAATCGTCGTGATAGTAGGCCATCCCCTTGAGATGATAGTGATGCCAGAGGTTGATCTTCTCAAACTTTTCGGGGTCGAATTCCGCCAGATAGCTGAGGCGCTCGATGATGATTTCGCCGAGCCGCTCTTGCAGAAACTCGAAAGACGGATGCGTCCGCTGGATGTTATCGCGCGAGGCCGTCGGCTGAAGGTCGGCAGAGTCTATCACGCCGCGCACGAACTTGGCCCAGGGCGGTAAGAGCGTATTGTCGTTGGCGCGTATCAGCATGCGGCGGACGAAGATGTCAACCACGCCCGTCGTGTTGATGTCCGGCATATAGCGGTCTGAGATAAAGAGCGCCCCGCGCGCTTCAAACTCTTCGCCGATCTCGACCGGAATCACGTCGAGCATCAGGTCCGGATACCTGCGGCTGAGAAAATCCCTGTAAGCCAGCTCTTTAGCCTCGTCCGAGGACCAGACCTCCCTGTGCCAGGGCGCATCAATCGCGTTGATTGGTCCAAGCCCGTTGACGCTGATGGGAAACTGTATAAACTCGCAATACTTGATGACCGTCTCCTTCAAACGCTCTTCATCAAGCATAAAGAGAAAGTCCTGGCCCACAGTGATGACGATCTCGCTCCCAGCATCCTGCTTGCTGTCTGCGTATAACTCGCAATCAATCGAGCCGGAGTTGTGCCAGGCAAAGGCTTCCATTGAGCCGACCTTGCGTGTCCGCACGACGACGCGCTCGGCCACGACGAAGGCCGAGAGCATACCTATCCCGAACTGGCCGATGAGCTCGAAGGCGATCCGCTCGCCTTGATCCTTGAGCTGCTTTTTGGTCGTGCCAGTGCCGGAGGAACCTATCACGGAGAGAAAATCCTTGATGTCCTGCCGGTCCATTCCGATGCCGTTGTCGCGGAAGATGAGCGAGCGCGCCGCCGCGTCAATCGTAATCTCTATCCGCCCGGCGAGGTCTCTTTCGAGCTTGCGGCGTCGGACGATGCTATCATTGGCGTTCTGGACCAACTCGCGGACGAAGACATCCGGCTCGGAATAGAGATGCTCGGCCAGGAGCTTGATGAGACCTTCAAAGTTGGTCTCCATCTTGAATTTTTCAGGTTGCATGCTCATCTTTTTTCTCCCACCCTTTTACGCTAAAGGTTTCAGGTCCGGCTCGACCCACGCTCGGCGGGCCTCTGCGGACATCAACAGCTCGCGGCTGTAATATTCAAACGGCAGACTCGCGGGACAACGCTCGACCAGCTCGTTAGCGAGCGAGGCCAGCGTACAATCCGGCAGACTCAAGTTAATCAGATACTCGCGGATGAAGCGCATCCAGAAGAGCGTGATGGTCTCGTGGTAACCGCTCGATTCGGTCGTCAAGATACCGTTGGCTTCGTTATAACGCTTGATGCCTCTGCGCATCAATTCGACGGCCTCCGCCCATGGGTAGCGCAGGCTATGCCAGAGCGCGACGGTCAAGTGCGCGCGATGCGTCCATTGTGCTCTGGGCAGTGTACAGAATTTGAAATCGCGTACCAGCGCGAGCACTTCGGCGGCGTTGCGATAACTGCCCGTCTCCACCTGAGCGACCATCATAAGCGGCTCTCCCTTCCGCGCTCTTTTGCAGCGCGCTTCAAAAAATCCCCGCGACGAGAGGCACTGTTGCCAGACTTCGCCGGTCCAATTAGTCAACCTTTCGTCAACAATCGAAGCACCTTGTCAGGTGAAGGAGCGGGCCGACTGGACCAGCATCTGGCTGCGGGAGAAGGAGTCAAACCCACAACTCCGGGTCCAAAATCCGGCGTGTTATCCCTTACACCATCCCGCATCAATATTTTCATCCGGACATTTAATCGGGGCAGTGGGACTCGAACCCACAACCTCGCGGTAATCTGCCGCTAACACAGGGTATAAGCCTGCTGCTCTGGTCCAGTTGAGCTATGCCCCGGAAAGGCCAGGGAAGTCCATCAAGGACTTTGAGAAAATCGGCGCGGAAGGGGTCGAACCTTCTACCTCTCGGTTATCATCCGAACGCTCTAGCCTACCGTGAGCTACGCGCCGTGCTTCGATGCCAGCGCGCTGAGCCTGCGAGCCACACCGCGCTTCAACTCAATTAGCCCGGCGGGACTCGAACCCGCACCCCGCGATTTAAAGGACCGCTGCTCTGCCAATCGAGCTACGGGCCAAAATATTTGGCTGGCAGAGCCGGAATCGAACCGGCACACTTCTGATTAACAATCAGACGCTCTACCAATTAAGCTATCTGCCAATAAAACTCATTGGGTGGACCACTACAGAAAGATTGGTCGCGGGGATTTGAACCTTTGCGATCTCCTGTTGATGAGCCGGGGAAGCCGACATTGCTCCATGCCCGCGAAAAGAAACTGGCTGCGGCGGCGAGATTTGAACTCGCATCTTTTCGTTTACAAGACGAACGCTCTGGTGGCCTTTGAGCTACGCCGCAATCATCGAATGGACCGGGAGGGACTCGAACCCTCACAGGAAGTTTGCAAGGCTTCCATGCAGCCAATTACATCACCAGCCCGAAGTTGAAATCGAAACAGACTGTGCGCGCAGGGCAACGCGGCAGCGAAGCGACAGCCAATCGCAGGAGCCGGAGTCGAACCGACAAAGACCAAGGTTATGAGCCTGACCCGGAGCCGTTCCATCCTGCGCAGAAAACCTTTGCCCCTGGAAAAACTTGTGAACCTGAAAAGCTAAAGGCCCGCGGAGGAATCGAACCCCTCGCCATTTCCACCCGACGCTTTTTTTTGTGGGCCAGTTTAGAAGACTGGTGTCGAGAACGCGGGCCGTCAAAGATATTTGAGAAAAAGAGACGATGAAAGATGAAGGATAAACAATGAATCAATAGCGATTCATTCATCGTTCTCGATGGCCGGTGAAGGACTCGAACCTTCGACATCTTCTTTGTAAGAGAAGCGCTGCTACCAACTGAGCTAACCGGCCCGTAAGAGCAAGCGGAAGGGCAAAAGACGAAGGGCGAAAGTGCGGAGATGCTTTAGTTTAGCCTTCCGCCTTGCTCTTGATGGTTGGAGTCGGACTCGAACCGACCTACTCTCGCTCTTCAGGCGAGCGCTTGCTCCGCGTCAGCTATCCAACCGTTCTCGCTTGCACCGACGCGGCGCCGTTAATATTTCGTCATAAGGAGAAGAGCAGCGAAGCCATACTCGCTCCTCTTCTCCTTACTCATCCGGTCAGCCCGCGCTCAAACCGCCGCCTTTTCTTTGCGCAAGTGCTCTAAGGTCTGGCGGTCGTCGTGTACATCCATAAAGATGTAGGGCTTCCATTCGGGCCGCGCCTCCGCATAGTGGCAGAGGACGACCCTTTCGAGCCTGATGCGCAGCGCCGACTGCGAGGTTAGCAGCGGCATACGCGCCTCTTCGGGCGTGCGGTTGCCCTTGCGCGTGTTGCAGTCCACGCAGGCCGTCACGATATTGAGAGGACTGTTATCGCCGCCGCGAGAGCGCGGAAAGATGTGGTCCAGCGTGAGCTGGGCCGCGCCACGCTTCTCGCCGCAATACTGGCAGCGAAACTTGTCGCGTATGTAAATCCGCAGCCGCTTCATGCCGGATGCCTCGCGGCGTCGGTGTATGTTGATGTAAGTGCGCCGACGGATGACGGATGGCACAGGGAATTCCTGCCGCGCCGAGCGAAGAGTGCGTGTGCCGTCCAACTCTTCGACCGTCACGCTGTTCTTGAGGACCATGACGATGGCCCGCGCGACGCTGACGGTGCCGAGCGGCTCGTAGGTTTGATTGAGCAGTAAGACTCTACTGTTGAGTGCCATTTGACCCGGCACCTCCTTTCCTAAAAATAAGTCTGAAGTGGAAACGCGGCGGCGATGAATAAAAGAGAACTGCTTTTGAGTTCATCGCTGCGGGCGTTCCCGCCTCATCGTTTGCTGTTATCGGGGCGAGGACAGTTTGCGGAAGAGCGGGTGGTGAGGCGGATTCGCGGGCGCGAAATTCCCGCTCCGAAATTAAAGCTGGTCCGGACGTGCGAGCAGCTCTTTGAAAAATCAGAGAAGGATCAAGGGCCGTCTCAAACATCGAAAGCGCGCGGTCGGAATTGCACCGACGATGAACGGCTTTGCAGACCGCCGCCTTGGCTACTTGGCTACGCGCGCATGTTGAGGTGGAAAAATTGAGGGACTTGCCAAACCGAATAAAAGGGCGGTGCAGGAGTCGAACCCGCATCTGGAGTCGTTCGAAGCGACCCGCTTTAATTCCATTAAGCTAACCGCCCATCAAGCAGCCCGAAGCATCGTGCCGGAGTCGAACCGGCGTCTCGGCGCTGGCAACGCCGTGTCTTGAACCATGCTGGACCAACGATGCGTGAGAGATGTGGTCGGGGTAGCCAGAGTTGAACTGACGCCACGAGTTCCCAGGACTCGGATGCTTGCCTTACACCATACCCCGCTATTTTGGACCGATTGCGCCGTCGGGGACTCGAACCCCGTGTACGTGGTTTAAGAGACCACTGCTGCACCTGTTTAGCTTACGGCGCGCATGAGTCGGAAGCGAACGGGACACGACGGGATTCGAACCCGCATCATCTGGATCGACAATCCAGCGCCTCACCTCTCGGCCACGGTCCCAAGGCCTTAAAAGAATCAGAAGCAGAATGGGGACGACGAGATTTGAACTCGCAATTCTCTTGATTGAAGGTCAAGCGGCATATCCAGTTTGCCTACATCCCCGCGGTTGAAAATGATGAAGAAAGACGTGCGCCGAACTTAATGAAGAAGGTTTGGCAGGGGCGGCCCGATTTGAACAGGCATCCGTTCCGCTGAAGGAAGCACGGGATTGGACTCCGTTGCATTTGCCGTTTATGCTACGCCCCCGTTGACATCTCGCACATGCGCGTGGAGAGATTTGAACTCTCACGGGTCAGATTTTAAGTCTGATGCCTCTACCTGTTTGGGCTACACGCGCGCCTGGAAGAGTCGCGAATCAGCATACCGGCGGAGGGATTCGAACCCACACTGTTTAGTTTCTAAGACTAACGCCTCCTTCCATTTGGGCTACGCCGGTGTCAGTGTGATTTTGAAAAGCTCATGTCTGATGCCCCTCGCAAGACTCGCTCCTCGCGTCGGCTGGTTTAGGAAACCAGTGCCTCATCCAACTCGGCCAGAGGGGACTTTGGGAATCAAGCTACGGAGGCAGGACACGCGCCCTGCAATCTACTGTTTCAGAGACAGTCGCCATGAACAGTTCGGCTACTCCGTAAGAAAACCTGTATGGACCCGGCACGACTTGAACGTGCGACCTCAAGCTCCGCAAACTTGCGCTCTCATTCCGCTGAGCTACGGGTCCAAAAATTGGCGGAGACGGTGAGATTCGAACTCGACACAGGATTGACTCCCGGCAGTTTAGCGGACTGCTGCCATACCAGTTTGGCCTACGTCTCCGTATCTTTCTATGACACAAGGAAGGCGTGAGACTCGAACTCACACACGCCTCGCGGCGCTCGGCAGTTTTCGGGACTGCTGGCTTACCAGTTAGCCTAGCCTTCCACTTTTTTCCGATGCATGCGGTAGGACTCGCACCTACGAAGTCGCAAATGGGACGCCCTGGTTACAACCGGGTGCGTTTGCTGCTCCGCCACGCATGCAAAATCGGATTGCTTATGTTAAAAAAGAAGAGGGCAGAGAAAGTGGCGACCCCCGAAGACACACTTCGGCGCACACTTTCCGCTTCGGGGATGCTGGCCCGCCAGACTCTCGCAAAGTAAACGGACCAGTCATCCAAGGGCCGTCTCGGCCCTCTTCGCTGACAAGGTACTTCGATTGTCAAAGAGCAACAGGAGCGGGTCTTTCAGCTTTTAGGGAAGCTGGCCCGCTCCTGCCTTTTTCTCTCCGAATGATTCGGAAGAAAGGGCTGAAGCTGGACCAGAAGGCCCGCGCCGTTCGCTCAAACAGGTGAGCGACTACTTTAAATCCTGCAATCTCGAAAACCTTCTATCTCTCTCAGGCTTCAAGACCGCAAATCTCTTTTGCAAACAACAAGAGCGGGTAAATGCTCTTCCATCAGGGAAGGGCCTTTACCCGCTCTCTTAATTACTTCTATCTCTTTTGCAACGAGAGCGGGAACAGCCCGCTCCCGCAAAATCAGATTAAATTGTAGTTATTACCCAGTTCCGGCTGCGTCAGATTCCTCATGGAATTATCCTGGTCCGATTGAACTGGCTGGACGACGAGCATAAAAGATTCGGGCGCGCTCAAACGTCCGGCTGACAGGGTACAGCCAGGTATGGCGGCAGACGTTTGCCATAAAGCCGACGCCGCGTGACTGCCTCCGTATCTAATGTCTGTCCGTTTCGTGAGCATCTGAATCTCTAATCTCTCCGGTGCGTTTTCCATCAAAAATGAACGCTCCACAGATATAATCCGAAAAGGAAAAACTGTCAAGCACTTTTTTCTGCAAAGTAGTTTTCCTGTGATGAATTTTTCGTCACCACAGTCTAGCGTCTCCTCATGGGTGAGGAGATGAGGCGGGCGTTATGCGGACTATACAAATCCGTGCGGAACATGTAGATTACGTGCTCACCTCAGCGCCGGAATGATTTAAATCTTCAGGAAGTAAAAGAGATGGTCACTGCCAGAATCAAACCCGACATCAGGCTCATCACGCGCATGGTCCCTCCCGACGGCAATCTGGTCCAGGGCCAGTCGGAGCTTGCGATAGACCCGGCGCTGGCGCGCGCCGCGAGCGAGGTCATCGCCGCCAGCCAGAACCATTACAGCCCGGCTGAGGGCGTCGAAGCCCTGCGCCGCGCGGTGGCTGAAAAGCTCGCGGCCTTCAACGGCTTGAGCGTGGACCCTGCGGCCCGCCCGCTGGAGTTGATGATTACGCCAGGCGCGACCGGCGGCCTGGTCGCCATCGCGCAAACCTATCTCAAGGGTGCGTCGGCGCTGGTCTTTGAACCCTTTTATCCTTACCACCGTCGCATACTGGATGAGCTGGGAGGGAAGACCGAAATCTTCTCGCTCGGCGGCGAGCGGCTTGAACTGGACCAGGAATCTCTACGCAAGCGTTGTCTTGAGTTAAAGGCTCGCGCCTCTTTCCCGCTGCGGGCCATCATCCTGTGCACTCCGGTCAACCCGACGGGCAAAGTCTTCACACGCACGGAGCTTGAAGCCATCGCCTCGATTTGCCGCGAGCTGGACCTGCTTTGCATCGCTGACGAAGTTTACGAGCATTATGTTGTCGGAGAAGAGCCGCACACTTCCATCGCCAGCCTGCCGCAGATGTGGGAGCGCACGATCACGGTCAATTCGTTTTCCAAGTCCTGGAATATCTCCGGCTGGCGACTGGGTTACACCTACGGGAGCGGTCAGCTCATAGGCCCGCTCAATAATGCGAACAACGTTTTTTACGTCTGCTCGCCGACACCTCTTCAACGCGCTCTGGCCCAGGTGCTGATGGCGGACACGGAGTATTACTCAGGGCTGCGAGAGCGGTTCAAGGCCAAGCGCACACGCGCAGCCCTGGTGCTCGAACGTCTCGGCTTCAAAATCTACGATTCCGGCTCGGCCTTTTATATCTGGGCACGCATCCCCGAAGGCTTCCATGATGCGATGGAGCTAAACGAGATGCTCATACATCGCGCGGGCGTAGGGGCCGTCCCCGGCAGCGCCTTCACGGACCACGCCACGTGGGACAACCACATGCGCATCTGTATCGCACGCGAAGACCACATCCTTGACAGCGCCCTCTCAAAGCTCGAACAGGCTTTATCCAGAAAAAGCTGAGACTGACGCCGATAGCTTGTTATTCGAGATCGGTCCTCACTCGCCAGACGCTATCGCGTTTAGGCTCTGCATAGCTCATGACTAGACAGGGAATAAGATTCTCGCGTGCCAACCGAGTTCTCTTGCCACACTCTTCAGGTCTGGCTCAAACATGAGCCGGGAATCGGTAGTGGGGTCATAGTGCGTTGCTAGGTTTGCCAATTATCTCTGCCATAATAAAAGTCTTCTGGTCTTTTAAGCTAAAAAGGGGTTACCAAGAAGCTGTCTTAACTGTTCGGCTTGCTCTTTACTACCTGCGCTCTTTATTTCTATCTCATCCATGTTTGGAATATGCATTCCTTTACCCTCTGGTGCATTCTTGAGATACAGGTTATTCAATTTGGTATCAGTAACTTTCTCGTCTAGCACAAATTTGCTAATGTTAATAGCCATACTGAGTGTGCTTATAAAGCGCCGATGTGTAGCTTCCGCCTCCGTTATCTTTTTTGCTTCTAGGTCTTCTTTGATTTGCTCTAATGACCATCCTATACGAGCGTCGGTAGCCTTCAGTCGCATTTCCATCTTGTTCTTACTATGCTCCTCGACTTGATCGCGTAGCCAAGCAATGCATTTTTCCAGTTGTTCTGCATTCGGGTATGTACGCTTGCCAAGAATCCATAACATCCAATCCGAGCGTGGGCAGTTTTCCCACACTTCAGCTAGTGACGAATATCGCGTTGCAAATTCTTGGAATTCAGGTCCCATGTCAGGATTAGCGCGTAAAAATTCTGTGACCTCACTCATACCCTCTCTCCTTCTTTTGTCTTAACGACGTTGTTGCCATATCTGACCACGCTTCATAATCCAAGTAGTTGTTCCTGCTGGCAGATGTTCCGGTAAGTCCTGCTCATCATCTATCAATACTTCTACGGGCACACCAGCCGCTCGCGCATATTGCAGCAGAACTGTCAATGGCGGTTCGCGCTTTCCACTTTCATACCCTGAAATGTGTGGAGCATGAACCCGTGCCTTTGTGTCTCCTAGACTTCGCAACATTTGACTTTGACTCAGGCCGAGTCGCTGGCGAATCTGCAACAATTTCTCAGCGAGGCGGGTAGGCTGAGGACGGCGCGATTGTCCCATTAGAGTTGACCTCCAAACGGGACGTAACTTCTCGCGCTACGGCTCTTCCTAATTAACGGCTCTTCCTAATTAGACGCTTGATTCTCTTCCCATTTAGGAAGAGAATTTCTTTGGTCAACTTGACTGCCCGCAGTCCTTTAAGCGAAATCTGCGGGCGTCTCATCACCCTAGATGCACACCCATCTTACGCATCGTTACTGTTGATTATGCGTTTGGAGAGCAAGATTTCAATGTCAAAGCCTCGCATCAACACTATTTACCTATCAGAAATAATCATGACCCTGAAACGACTTTCTTGGCTCCTTATCGCGCTACTTTGTTTCTTATCGGCGTGCTCAGTGAACAGAACAGAAGAATGTCGTTTAAGTATGGACCATGCGCCTGAAATACGGGGCTTTCGCCTTGGTATGACTCTCGACCAGTTCAAAGCTCGTGTCGAAAACCCGTCTCAACCCTATCCGGCTATAAAAATACCGGCTCCTGATAGGTTCGGAGTTATCAGCTTGAGCGACAGCCTTAATCTGCTATCGTATGGACAAACAGCCACTGACTTAGGTGACATTAGGGTCTATGAACTCATATTCATAGATAACCGGCTCGCTCACATAATGTTGGTATATGCGGACCAGACGAAGTGGAATAATCTTGCCGAATTCAAGCCTAAGATAATCCGGTCATTCAATCTTCCAGACATGTGGAAAGAAGATACTGCTCTTCAGCACATGGATATTTCTCCTCTTTTGAAGGAAAGACATTATGATGTTTGGGATGAAGAATATCTTGACTGCAACGGATTTCGTATCATGATTGGTTTTACAGCTAAAAATGTTTTCAGCACTAGCCTCGGCACTTCAGGTGAAATAGATCGGCCATTCATAAGAATGACTGACCTCGCATCAATTAAAATGGCCGAGATAAGAAAAGCTAAATCAGAAGCGGAAGAGAAGGAGAAGCAACACCGTCAGGCAGAAGAGCAACAAGAAGTGTTCAAGCCATAGACGAATATAATTGTTGGTCAAATTGACGGTTTGGCTCAAGTGCGGCATACTTTGATTATGGAAAGGCGATCAAGCATTAAGAGGCGCAAACCCGCTGATATTAACCAACTCGCTAAGTCAATCGTTGATCTAGCGACTGGTAATCCCATCCTGGAAGACTTACCAGTAGAGTTGAAGAAACGTTCGCTGTCTGTCAAACAGAGAGAAGATTTGAAAGACAATGAATCTCGCATGAAGAAACTCTCGTCAAACAGACAAACGCAGACTCCTAAAAAGTCTACACAAGCCCGTTGAAATCTCTCTCTTATTCCTACCCACAAATAATAAGTTTATCTAGGTGTGGCCCTTCTCTTCCTTTTTGTACGCTTTCTGAAGTAGTGCCCAGAGCGTTAATATGGAGACAAGGAATAAGACAAGGCCAGCTAAGAAAATGTATCTCTCATATCCGCGTAGCTTTGTCTCCACAGTTGGAGAATCAGGATAAAAAACATATAGGCAAAGAAAGACTGCTGGAGGGATATTACTACCTGAAATGTACGCGATGATAAAAGAGCCTAGGTCTGCTGGATCGAGACGTTTTTGACGAAAGATGGTAATGAAGAAAATCAGGAAAGTAGTCAATAAGCCAGAGAGAACTGTTATCTTTGTGAGGTCTAACATTCTACTTTTCTATTTTTTACCTTCATAAAGATGTGATGCTCTGAGCGCGAAATAGCTGATGATTGCGCCAAGCAGACCACTTGCTAAACTTAAAACAGTTCTCCAGCTTTCAGATTTCCCAAAAGCCAGATAGGTCACACCATATACCTGAAATAGTTCAGAGAAGAAGGTAAAACCACTAGCTACTATGAATACTATGAAAAGTACCTTCGTAACCAGTGCCTCAGACTTGTAAATCTTTTGCTGATTCTCTAAGCCAAGGTCCTTTGTCACAATTTCAGTTTTCACGTGTTTCTTGCTCACAACGCTTCGACCTCCATCGAAGAGAAAATTATTCCCACAAGTAACATGTTATAGATTACGCAATACCAACGTCCAGTTAAATTAACGCCGTTCTCTCGAAATATCAGCCGTTTTGGCAGCTAAACCGTTGATTTTATTGGAGTTTTGGAGTAATCTGCCAATGATAATAATGAACAAAGGCTCTGGCGGGGACCATCCGCCAGAGCCTGGTTTTGGATCAGTGCGATTGCTCACAACCGACCTCCATCAGAGTTATTATGATGCAATCGCCTGAGAAAGTGAAGCGTCATAATGTTATGTCATACCTGTAATTCACCCTCTAAAAAGTTTGGCAGACATCGAAACGGCCTTCAGCGTTTCCGTTGTAAAGAGTGTGGTCATACCTTCACGGAAGAGCATGACAAGCCGTTAGGAGAAATGCGACTATCATTGGATCGCGCTCTTCTTTGCTTGCGGCTTCTAGTCGAAGGTAATTCCGTCCGAAGTATAGAACGTATTACAGACGTAGGTAAGCGAGAGATTCTCAAGTTATTGGTTCTCGCTGGTTCTCGATGTGAACGCATGATGGAGAAGCGCATCCGTAATATCAAAGTTCAGGACGTGCAACTTGATGAAATTTGGTGTTTTGTTAGGTGCAAGCAGAAGACTAAAAATCTGCTGAATAAAGGTGAAGGGTTCGGTGATTATTACTGCTTTACTGCTATTGAACGCTACACGAAGCTGGCCTTAGCCTGGCATTTAGGACAACGCACTGTTGGAGATACGGAGCAATTCATTGAGAAGCTAGACCGAGCTACAGCCGGAGAGTTTCAGGTTACAACGGACGGCTTTGAAGCATATCCAGAGGCGATCTCACTGAGTTTAGGTACACGGGTTAGTTTCGCTCAACTGATTAAGACGTACCGAGCTGCGCATCCTCAGCAATCACCAGAAGGTGAACGTCGCTACTCTCCTTCTCGCATTTTAGAAATTGTCAAAGTCCCCTGCATTGGCGATCCCGACCCTTTGATGATTTCCACTAGCCATGTCGAGCGGCAAAACCTAACGATGCGAATGGGGATGCGAAGATACACGAGATTGACTAATGCGTTCAGTAAGAAGGTGGAGAATCTGAAAGCTACTTTGGCGCTTCACTTCGCGTATTATAATTTCTGTCGCATTCATCAGAGTCTGCGATGCACACCAGCAATGGAAGCAGGAATTGTCAAGAGCGTGTGGGAGATAAAAGACCTTTTACGGTGAGCAACGCACTATGACCCCACTACCCGGGAATCAATGAAATTGCGGCACGCTCTCTGCGTGTGTTAGGCTTTAATCAAGTAATTCAACCGCGAGTTTGGCAATTAAAGAGTTTCCTGCCGCGAGACCCTGAGCTGAATCCTTATGGCTACGAAGACTATCAATGAACGGCGCGAGCGCTTTGAGACTTCTTCGGGTATAGAGCTGCCCAACGATTTCAATCCCTCGAATACGGATGCGCCCGATTACGAGCGCGATTTAGGCTCGCCCGGCGAGTTTCCGTTTACGCGCGGGATTCGCCACAGCATGTATCGCGGGCGTTTCTGGACCATGCGGCAATACGCGGGCTACGCGAGCGCGGAGGAGTCCAACGCGCGCTACAAGTATCTGCTGGCACAGGGCACGACGGGGCTTTCCGTGGCCTTTGATTTGCCGACGCAGATCGGGCTTGATTCGGATGACCCTCTGGCCGTTGGCGAGGTGGGCAAGGTCGGCGTGGCGATTGATTCGCTCGAAGACATGCTGCGGCTCTTCGACGGCATCCCGCTCGAAAGCGTCTCGACCTCCATGACGATCAATGCGACGGCCTCCACCTTGCTCTGTCTTTATCTGGCCGTCGCGAGGAAGCAAGGGCTGGCGTTCGAGAAGGTCAGCGGCACGATTCAAAACGACATCCTCAAGGAATACATCGCGCGCGGGACATACATCTATCCGCCCGGTCCATCGCTGCGGCTGGTGACGGACACCTTCGCCTTCTGCGCGCGCGAAGTGCCAAACTGGAATACCATCTCGATCAGCGGTTATCACATACGCGAAGCAGGCTCGACCGCCGTCCAGGAGATAGCCTTTACGCTCGCAGACGCCATTGCCTACGCCGAGGCTGCGCTGGCAGCCGGGTTAAAGGTTGACGAGTTCGCGCCGCGTCTCTCCTTCTTTTTTAACGCGCATAATAATCTGCTCGAAGAGATCGCGAAGTTTCGCGCGGCGCGCAGGCTCTGGGCGCGAATCATGCGCGAGCGTTTTGGTGCGCGCGACCCGCGCTCTATGATGCTGCGCTTTCACACACAGACGGCAGGCTCTTCGCTCACGGCGCAGCAGCCCGAAGTCAACATCGTCCGCACGACGATTCAGGCGCTCTCGGCTGTACTGGGCGGCACGCAGTCTCTGCACACCAACGCGATGGACGAAGCGCTCGCGCTCCCGACAGAGCAGGCCGCACGTATAGCCTTGCGCACGCAGCAGGTCATCGCACACGAATCTGGCGTGGCCGATACGGTTGACCCGCTCGCAGGCTCTTACGCGATAGAGCATCTGACTGACGAGATAGAGAGCCGCGCATCGGATTACCTTGAGAAGATAGACGCCATGGGCGGAATGCTGCGAGCGATTGAGACGGGTTATGTCCAGCGCGAGATTCAGGATGCCGCTTACGATTACCAGCGCGCGGTCGAGACCAAAGAGCAGTCGGTCGTCGGCGTCAACCGTTTTCAGATTGAAGAGGAATCCAGCGTGCCTCTCATGCGCGTTGACCCGGCCATAGAGCAGGCACAGGTTGAGCGTCTACGCAGTCTGCGCGCACGCCGCGACCAGGAGGCGGCAGAGACGACCCTCGTCAAACTAGAAGAGGCCGCGCGCGGGACCGAAAACATGCTCCCGCGCATACTCGATTGCGTCGAAGCCTATGCCACGGTCGGCGAGATCAGCCATCGCCTGCGCCGCGTCTGGGGCGAATACCGCGAGGCCGTGACGGTCTAGGACCAGAGAGCGGCTATTGAAGAAAAGGATTCCGGCGGCGGCCAGCGAGTGGTCCAGAGTGCTTCAAGGACGGGTCGGATTCAAACGCTGATGGCTTCATCAATTTGGTAGCATATCCTTGCGCTTTACGCTTATAATCGCGCGTCTCTTCGGGCGATAAATTCTCAGGTTAAGGACGATAAAGGAGCAGCAGATTTAGATGTCTAAACGGATTTTCTTCTCGCATAAATTATTCTTGATGGTCCTGGCGCTCTGTCTTGTCGGCGGCGGCGCGGCGAACGTGCGTGCGCAGCATGACAACAGCGGCGGCGCGCTCGGCGCAGTCGGCGGCGTCAGCGCGGGCGCGAGCACCTTGATGAAAGCGCCAGGCAAGACCAGCCGCCCGCGTCCCGCGAGGCCCAGGCCGCAGCCCAGGCCCGGCGCTCCGCGCACACAGCCGCAGCCTGAGACTGAAAAAAACTCGCAGCAGTTGGAGGACGCTTTGAGCCTGGGGGACGAGGCGCGGCAGGCCAACCGTTATGATGCGGCGGTCCGCAGCTACCAGCTTGCCTCGCGGCTCGACCCCAACGACCCGCGCCCATACCTGGGACTGGGCCATCTCAATTATGACCAGAAGAAGTTCGCGGAGGCCGTCAACTTTTATCGCCGCGCGGCGGACCTCAGCCAGGGCGACAACGAGCCTGCCGCGCGTCTCTCTTTTGCTTACACGGAACTACAAAAGCTCGACGAAGCTTTGGCCGCCGCGCGCCGCTCCGTCGCCGCGCAGCCCGATAACTACTTCGGCTATATGGCGCTCGGCTACGCACACTACCTGCGCAAGAACTACTCTGAGGCTGAGACCGCTTACAGGAAGGCCGTCTCGCTCACGTCGCAGCCCATCGCAGCTCTGCATATAGAGCTGGTCCGCGTCTTGAGCGAGCAGCGTCGCTACCGCGAGGCCATCATCGAAGGCAAGAGGGCCGTCGAGCTGGACCAGAAAAATTATACGGCACACTTTTTCTATGGCGTGATGCTGCAAAAGGTCGGCCAACTGGCGCAGGCTGCCGAACAGTATCGCCAGGCCATCGCGATTAACGGCAATGATTCGAGCGTCCATTCAAACCTGGGGTTAATTTACTACGTGCTTGGCGACGCCGCGCACGCGCGCGAGCAGTGGGAGGCGGCCATCAAGCTCAACTCTACTTACGCGCCGGACCGTATCGGCCTGCTCATCCTCGGCGGCAAGTTCGAGGATGCGCACAAGCAGCTTGAGCAGTACACGCAAACGAGCGCGGAAGACGAGGACGGCTGGCTGATGCTGGCAGATGTCCGGCGCGCTCTCGGCAACGATTCGGGCGCGCGCATCGCAGACGCTCGCGCCGCGCAGATTGCCCCCGACTATGTAGGCTTGCAGCGGCCAGACCTGCGCCGCATGGCGCGTTCTTCATCTTCATCTTCACCTGCATCTTCATCCGGTAATCAGATTCTGGCGGTGGATGAAAAGGGGCGGACGACCCTCATGATCGCGGCGGCGAAGGGACGCGCCGATTTGATTCCGCAGATCGTGGCCGCCGGAGTTGATGTCAACGCCCGCGACGAAGACGGCGACGCGGCGCTCTTTTATGCTTCGGGCAATAATCAGGTGGAGGCGGCTGAAGCTCTCTTGAAAGCCGGAGCTAACGTTAACTCTGCGAACAAAAATGGTATCACGGCGCTGATGGCCGCGGCCTACCAGGGCCACGTCAATGTCGTCAGGCTGCTGGTCTCAAGGGGCGCGAACGTCAACGCCATTGATAAGGAGGGCGGCACGGCCCTCTCGTATGCGACCAACAAGGGGCGGACGGATGTCGTGGCTCTCCTCAGGAATGCCGGAAACAGTAGCTCCGCCAACAGCGAAGAGGATACCAACAAGCTGATTGAAGCCGCCGTCAACGGGCGGACAGACCTCGTACAGCAGATGCTCAACCGCGGAGTCAACGTCAACGGCTATGATAAAGACGGCGATACGGCGCTGATTCTGGGCGCGGCGGCGGGCGAAGCACAGGCCGTAGACCTGCTGCTGCGGTCGGGCGCGGATGTCAACGCGAAAAATAAGAACGGTGTGACGCCGCTCATCGCAGCATCACTACAGGGGCATACCAGCATTGTCAGGATGCTGCTGGCGAAGAGGCCCAATCTCAACGCGAAGACCGGCAACGGCCTGACAGCTCTCACGGTCGCCTCCGCCAAGGGCCACACGGAAATCGTGGACCTGTTGAGGAGGGCCGGGGCGCAATAGCTTTCAACTTCCCGGTTCAAGCTGGCGCGGACATCCCGCGCGCGGGCAGCTTCCGCGCCAGCTTCGATTCACAAACCCGCATCAAGCTTGCTTGACGTGCGCGCGCTCTGGTCCAGAATTGAGCCGCCGCCGTTTCAAAATCTTCTCTTCAATCCTTGAGTAACTTCAATCAATCGAACATCGAACAAGGAGACTAAGATGCTTCTGCTGCTTCCGTTTCTCTTTATCGCCCTCGTCATTGGGCTGATTATCATCCTGGCTGTTTACACTCATCAGAAAGAGAAGGAGCGGACGCAGCAGATGCAGGCATTGGCCGGACAGATTGGCTGGGCCTTTGCCGCCGAGCCGCCTCTGGCGATGATTCCCGGATTCAATAACTTCGGCCTCTTCTCTCAAGGTCACGAGCGTTCACGCGCCATCAGAAATATGCTCTACGGCGAGGCCAACGGCGTCAAGGCTGCCATCTTCGATTACACCTATGTCACCGGGAGCGGTAAGCATCGCCAAACGCACAATCAATCTGTCGTCTACCTGGAATCTCCAAACCTTCGCCTGCCATATTTTTCGCTGCGCCCGGAGGGCATCATGCACAAGCTCTTTACGGTCTTCGGCTACCAGGATATAGACTTCGGACAGCGGCCAGAGTTTTCCAAAAACTATTTACTGCGCGGGCCGGACGAGCCATCCATCCGCCGGACATTCCAGAACGGCGTGCTCGCTTTTTACGAAGCCAACCAGGGAGTCTGCACCGACGGCGGCGGCAATCAACTCCTACTCTACCGCGAGGGCTACAGAGTCCCGCCGCAGGATGTCCAACAGTATGTCGGCTGGGGTCTGGGCGTCTTACAACTCTTCCCGCGCTCCTGGTAAAAACTTAGAACGCATTTCAACATCAGCCACCGCAGACACGAGAGGCACAGAACGAGAGTGGATAAATTAAGATTTAACAAGACTGTTCAACTCATCTTTCCTGCTTATTCTCCGCGTCTGCGGTGGCTCTAACGGTTCTCTCGTGTCTTCGTTAGCGAATAAATGTTAGGATTGTGCTTCAACACAGCATCAAGATTTACAGTTCGCCTTTAATTGCTTATAAAGTCTGAAAGCAAAGCTATGTCGCACTTGCTTGAAGTCAAAAATCTGCAAACGCATTTCCCGACGCGCGCAGGGCTAGTGCGCGCTGTGGACGGCGTGAGTTTTCACGTTGAGAGGGGCGAGCTGCTCGGGTTGGTCGGCGAATCGGGCTGCGGCAAATCCATCACGGCGCTTTCCGTCATGCGGCTTATCTCCAAGCCGGGAAAGATTGTCGGCGGCGAGATTATCTTTGACGGCGAGAATCTGCTGGAGGCTTCCGAAGAGCGTCTGCGCGAGATTCGCGGCAACGACATCGCGATGATCTTTCAAGACCCTATGACTTCGCTCAATCCCGTCTACACCGTCGGCGAGCAGATTGCCGAAGCCTTGCGCCTGCATCGCCAGCTCTCGCGCAAAGAGGCGCGCCAGGCTGCCATTGATGCTATGCAGGAAGTAGCGATTCCGGACCCCGCGCGGCGCAGCAGCGATTATCCGCATCAACTGTCGGGCGGGATGCGCCAGCGCGTGATGATTGCGATGGCGCTGGCCTGCGACCCCAAGCTACTCATCGCGGATGAGCCGACCACCGCGCTCGACGTGACGATACAGGCACAGATACTTGAGCTGTTGAACGAGCTGCGCCGGACGCGCTCGCTCGGAGTCCTGCTGATTACGCATGACCTGGGCGTGGTGGCGGAGACTGCGGACCGCGTTTGCGTGATGTACACGGGAAAGATTGTCGAAGAGTCGCCTGTCGAGGAGCTCTTTGCGCGCCCGAAGATGCCTTACACGGAGGGGCTGCTGCGCTCAGTGCCAAAGCTGACGACGGAGCATGTCTCAAGGGCCGCGCGACTTCAGACCATCGAAGGCATAGTGCCCAGCCCGACGGCGCTCCCGCCCGGCTGCCACTTCGCTCCACGTTGCGCGCATCGCATGCCGCGCTGCACGACCGGAGAGATTCCGCTGTACGAGCTGGAGGGCGGCGTGCGCGTGCGCTGCGTGCTCTACGACCTGGCGGCAGCCGTCACCGCGGACCATCAGGCAGAGACGCAAACTGGCGAACAGCTTTGAAACTAAGAACAGATTTTTGGACCAGCCACAGAGGCACGGAGGCACAGAGAACAGAACGGAGAGACAGAGCATAAGCAAGAAAGATGTGTTAAAAACTCTTATCACATCCTGATTTGTTTCCTCCGTGTCTCCGTGCCTCTGTGGCTAAGGTTCGGTTTTGAAATACTCTTTAAGAGCATGAGCGGGTCTCTCATCAAACAGTGAATCAGGACCAGAATTTAAATTTCGACCAGAGGCCGGGTGCGGCCAGCGTGCCAGAGCGTGAATCGGGCGCGGCACGCTCTCTGGATGCGCGCATGGACGGCGAGCAGGCGGGCGAGCTGGTGCGCGTGCGCAAGCTTGTCAAGCACTTCCCGGTCGAGGGTAGCGAAGCCGTGGTCCGCGCCGTTGACGGCGTGACCTTTGAAATCTTCAAGGGCGAGACGCTGGGGCTGGTCGGCGAGTCCGGCTGCGGCAAGTCAACCGTCGGGCGCTGCCTGTTGCGCCTTATCGAGCCGACATCGGGCGAAGTTCTCTTTGAGGGCAGCAACGTGCTCGCGCTGGCGCGTAAAGAGTTAAGAGGCTTGCGGCGCGAGATGCAGATTATCTTTCAAGACCCTTACGCCAGCCTCAACCCGCGCATGAAGGTGAGAGACATCGTCGCAGAGCCGCTCGTCATTCACGGCATCGGTGCGAAAGCGGAATTGCGCGAGCGCGTCGCCGAGCTACTCAGGAAAGTTGGTCTTGACCCTGATTACATGAACCGCTATCCGCACGAATTTTCGGGCGGGCAAAGGCAGCGCATCGGCGTCGCACGCGCGCTGGCGCTCAATCCGAAGCTGATTGTCGCGGATGAGCCTGTCTCGGCGCTGGATGTTTCGGTCCAGGCGCAGGTTGTCAATCTGTTACAGGACTTGCAGGCCGAGTTAGGTCTGACTTATCTCTTTATCTCGCACGGCCTCGCCGTCGTCGAACACATCTCTACGCGCGTGGCCGTCATGTATCTCGGTCGCATAGTCGAAGTGGCGAGCGCCGCTGAGCTTTACGCGCAGCCGCTGCACCCTTACACGCAGGCGCTGCTCTCGGCCATCCCTGTCCCTGACCCTACGCGCAGACGCGAGCGCATAGTCTTACAGGGCGACGTGCCGACTCCGGTTAATCCGCCCTCCGGCTGCCGCTTTCGCACGCGCTGCCCCGCGGCGATTGCAGACTGCGCGCGCATTGACCCGGACCTGCGCGAAATCACCCCCGGCCATACGGTCGCCTGCATACGCGTTCCCGGCTGGCATGAAGCGAAGACAGTTGCTTGAGATGAAGAAGAAGAGTTCGAGCCCTGAAAATCAGAAGACACCAAATCTGAAACATCATTTTTGCAGCGTGCGTATCAACCAACTTGGGCCCGGCGTTAATTCTCGAAGCGGACGGACGAAGAAGTAGCCCGACATCCGTCCTAAGCCACTTTCCCCTCAACAAAGGATTCCGAACCATGAGTGAAGAGAAACCCGACGACTTTCCACTTCCGCCTCCGCCGCCTTTTCCGGTCCAGGAACAAGCACCTGCCGGACCAATCATGTCTACGGGCGAGACGCTGACGAGCATCTTCTTCGAGCCTGGCCGCACCTTTGAAGCCCTGCGCGAGCGCCCGCGCTTTCTCGTCGCGGGCCTCATTATCCTGCTCGCCTTTATGGCATACACTGTGACGCTCTACCAGCGTCTGGGCTATGAGAACATCGTCCGCTCGGCCATCGAAAGCTCGCCGCAGGCGGCCAACATGGACTCGGAGCAGAAAGAGCGCGCCATCGCCATGCAGACCGGCCCGGTCTTTAAAGCGATTGGCTACGCTTCGCCGCTGCTCGGCATAGTTATTTTCATCGCCGCCGGAGGCGGTCTCTACCTGCTCGGCTCGATGGCGATGGCGCGCTCCGTGAGCTACAAGCAGGCGCTCGCCGTCTGGACCTATTCGAGCTATCCGCCGACGCTCATCGCGATGCTGCTCAATATCGTGCTCGTCTTTATCAAGTCGCCGGAAGATTATGATGCCGTACAGGCTGCGCGGCGCGGACTGGTCCGGGCCAACCTGGGGCTACTGGTTGACCCCGTGGCGCACCCCGTCCTGGCAACGGCGCTCGGCTCGTTTGATTTGCTGGCCTTCTACGGCCTCTTCCTGGCGGCGCTCGGTCTGCGCAAAGTCGCTCGCCTCTCATCCGCCTCGGCCTGGACCATAGTCCTCATCATCTGGGTGCTCGGCGTCATCATGCGCATAGCCTTCTCCACTATCGCGGGCGGCGCAATGTGATGAAGAGAGTTTTCAGTTTTCGGTTTTCAGAAAAGGCAACTGGTCCATGCTGAAAACTGAAAACTGCTTTACTCATAACGTAGTGCTTCGATGGGGTCGAGGCGTGCGGCCTTCCAGGCGGGCCAGAGGCCGAAGATGAGACCGATGCCGACGCTGGCGACGAAGCCGCCGATGGGCGCCCAGAGCGGAACATAAGAGGGAACGACGAGGCGTATGAGGAGCGTCGTGGCCCAACCGAGTCCGAGTCCGACCAGTCCGCCGATGCCCGTCAGCGTCATGGCTTCAATCAAAAATTGCCAGAGGATGTCTGCGCGGCGGGCTCCGATGGCTTTGCGTATGCCTATCTCGCGCGTGCGCTCTGTGACGGAGACGAGCATGATATTCATCACGCCGATGCCGCCG
>DASWMI010000149.1:0-5105 GCA_036399835.1 Pyrinomonadaceae bacterium
CACAGCGGCCCCGCCCGAACTCGCGCGCAGGGCTTTCCTGGCCTCGCGCACCAACGCCTGGCTCTCGCTCCCGATGCTCTTCTTCATGGGCACTTCGCACGGCGATTACATCATCTTCGGAAGATAGAAAAAGAGTCGGCAGTAGACAGCAATCAGCAGCGAGCATTAAAAGCTCCTGCTGATTGCTGGCTCTGTCTACGGCTTAAGACTCAAGGCTTCTGCTCGCTGCCTGCCGCTCACTGCTTACTTTTCCGTCACAGACTCTCCATGTATTCGCCACATGCGGCGAGCAATATTGGAGCGAAACTAACCCTCGCTTTATCAACCCGGATTAATCCTCGCAAGGTGCAGCAATGCACGCCCGTTTATTTAAGGAGAACGTCAGATGGATTTGAAGACATACCAGGCCAAACAGTTTAACCTGAGCGGCCTCAAGGGCATCTCCGACCAGACGCTGGAGATGCACTTTAAGCTCTACGAAGGATATGTGACTAACACGAATCTCTTGACCGAGAGGATTTACGAAACAATCAAGGACGGCAATGTGGACCAGGAGGAGATGCCGGCCTATTCCGAGCTAACGCGCCGCTTAGGGTTTGAGTACAACGGGATGGTCCTGCACGAATACTACTTCGGCAACATGAAGCAGGGCGGCGCAGTAGACCCTGACCGCAGCTCAGCCTTCTTCAAGGTTGCGGAAAACTCCTTCGGCAGCTATGACATCTGGAAGACGGATTTCGTCTCGGTCGGGAAGATGCGCGGCGTCGGCTGGGCCATCTGCTACGAAGACCCGGCGCACGGCACGCTCTCTAACCACTGGATTACGCTGCACGAGGTTGGCAACGTCGCGGGCTTCAATCCCGTGCTCGTCATGGATGTCTGGGAGCACGCCTACCTGCTCGACTTCAAACCTGCCGACCGCCCCAAATATATCGAAGCCTTCTTCTCCAACATAGACTGGCAAGCCGTCGAGAAGCGTTTGAAGACAGACACGACTGCACGGCCTGATAAGTCTGGAGTCTGAGAGTCCGAGAGTCTGGGAGTCAAAAGAAAAGCTTAAAACCTTTGACTCATGACTCCGGACTCTCAGACTTCAGACTAGCTTTTATGTTATTCTCGCCCTCAACAAGCGTCCGTCTCAATATTCTTTGGAGGAAATGCAGATGTCTTTAAAACGCAGGTCTCTGCCTTTAGCCGTGTGTTTGACGGTTGCCGTCTTAATCGCGGGCTGCACGACGGCTGACAACAACGGAAACTCGAACACGACCGCGACCACCAACGTCTCTCCGCCCGCCGCCACGCCTTCGCCGCAGGCTCAGAATCTGGTCCAGTCCGAGCGCCCACAGAAGATTAAAGACATGATGGCCGGGCGCGGGCAGCAGGACCAGGCCAAGCCCGTGCTTCAGATTATCAGCCCGCGCGAGGGAGCGACCGTCAACGGCTCGACCGTCGAGGTCAAGCTTAACCTGAGCGGAGACCTGAAGGAATACAAGCCCGGGAAAGACCCCTCGACCGGCATGGGTAATCACATACACGTTATTCTTGACAACCAGCCTTACGAGGCCTACTACAGCCTGGACCAGCCCTTCGAGCTACGCAACGTCACCGAAGGCAAGCACACCCTGCGCGTCTTTCCTTCTCGCCCCTGGCACGAGAGCTACAAGAATGATGGCGCGTTCCAGATGGTCACGTTTACGGTCAAGAGCGGCGGCGATGCTTCAAAGCCGACGACGACCAACGCGGGGCAGGTCATGGCTGACAACAAGAACGCTGCGGCCAATAAAAACGCGGCGGCTAATAAGAACGCCAATGCGTCGAATCAGAGCGCCGCAAACGAGAGCGCGAGTCCGGCACCTGCGCCGCGCGAAGGCAAGGAGATGGCTGCGAGCCAGGCCGGCGAAGTTGACCCGAAGAAGCCCCTGCTGACCTACAGCCGCCCGAAAGGCGAGTACAAGGGCGAAGATAGCAACGCTATCATGATTGATTTCTGGCTCAAGAACGCGAAGCTCGTGGGCGATGGCGGAGAATATCGCGTCCGCTATTCTGTCGACGGCGGACCGGAAAAGACGCTCGAAAAATGGGAGCCGATCTGGCTCACGGGATGGGCCAGCGGCGAGCACACGATAGAGATGGAGCTGGTGGACAAGGACGGCAACAAGGTGGACAACGGCGGCTATAACGCCACCACGCGCAAGATTACGGTTACTAAGTAAATGCTTGAGCGCGTGCGGCAGCGCCTGAGCTGAAGCGATTGACTGATAGATTCAATAACTCAATAAATCAAATGAGCCGTCGAATCTATCAGTCAATCGCTTATCCCGCGAATTTATCTTTGCTGGTCCATCGTTTTTCCTCATGGTTTTGATAAAGCAGAAGAAGATTTTGTTCGCGGAGTTGGCTATGGAAGCGTCTGCATGTCGTTTGTGCGCGGCGATGTGCGGGAGGACCGCCGTCTTGAGCGAGCGCAACGGAGAGCCTTCAGCGCGCGTCATGTTTATAGGCGAAGCGCCGGGCAGACAGGGCGGCGACCGCACGCGCATACCCTTTTCAGGCGATCAATCCGGCCAGAACTTCACGCGATACCTGGCCTCCATCGGTCTCACCCGCGATGAAATCTTCATCACTAACTCGGTGCTTTGCAACCCGCGCAAGGCTTCCGGCGCGAACCGCAAACCGACGACGAAAGAGCTGCTCAACTGTTCCGGTTTTCTGCGCAGGCAGTTGGAGTTGGTTGACCCGCGCATCGTCGTGACGCTGGGCGCGGTCTCGCTTGAAGCCCTCAGACGCATTGAGTATCATGACCTGACTCTGAAAGAAGCCGCCGGAAATGTGTACGGATGGAACGGGCGTCTGCTCGTGCCTGTGTATCATCCAAGCCCGCAAGTGCTCGCTTCGCACAGGCGCGAAGAGGCGCAGTTACGCGACTACCAGGCGCTCGCGCGCGCACTGGTCCAGTCGGGAATCAGAAGGCCGAGGAGGACGAGCCTGAAGGCGATAGCAGCTTCCGCCTCCGAGCCTTGACCTATAGAGTTCTGAAACAGGATGAGTGAAACAATCGAACAGGAGACTGCGCGAAGCTTGCCGCTTGATGAAAAGCACAGGCAGAGCGGAGCTGTTTTAGAGGAGCGCGAAGGATGGCTCGTGCCCGCATCTTACGGCGAAAGCGAGGCCGAATATGCTTGCGTGCGCGAGGGCGGCGCGGGTCTCGTTGATCTCTCTCTGCGCGGGCGTATCAGCGTCTACGGCTCTGAGGCCGTGATGTTTCTCAACGGGCTGATGACCAATGATGTCAAGACGCTCGCGGAGGGCAGTTGGATGCCCGCTGTCTTCCCGAACGTGCAGGGCCGTCTGCTGGCGAGCGCGCGAGTTATTCACGAGGGCAAGAGATTTCTCATTGACACGGAATCCGTGACGCGTGCGCAGGTCTTCAAGCTGCTCGAACGCTTCAACCTCGCGGGCGACTTTAGAGCTTTGGACATCACGGAAGAGACCGCGCAGCTTTCCTTGCAGGGCGCTCGCTCGACCGAGGTGCTCGGACTGGTCCTGGACCGGAAAGATTCACTACCAGAGCGTCAAGAAGTTTTTTCTACCTCTTGGCGTGGCGTGGATTTGGCTCTTATTCGCGCGACGCACACGGGCGAAGACGGGTTTGATCTTTTTATTGAAGCGAGCGGCGCGCAGAGTTTGTGGGAAGCGCTTGTCGCGGCCGGGGCGCATCCCTTTGGTCAGGATGCGCTTGAAGTCATGCGTCTGGAGGCCGGAGTGCCGCGCTTTAAAGTAGACATGGACGAAACGACTGTCGTGCTTGAAACCGGACTCGAAGAGGCCGTCAGCTTTACTAAAGGCTGCTATATCGGCCAGGAGATTATCGCGCGCATACACTGGCGCGGCCACGTCGCCAAAAAGCTCACAGGGTTGAGCTTTGAAAACCGGACGGAAGTTCCGCGCGAAGCACGCATAGGGACGCTCGATGGAAAAGAGATTGGCCGCGTTACCTCAAGCACCTTCTCGCCGCGACTGAATCGCACTATCGCGCTCGGCTATGTTAAGTATGACTATCTCGCGCCGGGCACGGAGCTGCGAGTCCTCTTTGGAGATGAAGAGCAGTCGGTCCATGTCACCGCGCTACCCTTCGTGCGCGGCAGTTGGCACGCGTCCTCGTCCGAATTAAAGAGGGCGGATGAGCAGGCTGGATGATGAGCGAAGAGCCGACAGATGTGGACCACTCGCAGCCGCGCGACCTTGATTTCGAGCAGGCGCGCCTGGCCTATTCCATCATCGAATCCCTGCTCGAACACACGCGCGTCGTCAGCGACCTGATAGCCCTCATGGCGCAGGTCCTGGATGAAGAGACGACGAAAGCCCTCACACTGACTCCGCACTGGAAGGCTTATCTGGACAGCCGCCGCACGATGGAGCGCACGCGCATTGAGATAGAACAATTCGCAGAGATGATGCAGCGGCTCGGCGAAGATAAAACATCCTGACAGACGCTGAAGAGATGATAAACGCGGGCGGCGCGTCAACGCCGAACTGAAAGCCTTTATCTTTTATTCCTGCTCCGCCTTTATCCCGCATCCTGTTCCTTTGATGAAAGATTCGCCGCCGACCCCTCTACTGCTTTTCGACTTTCAAGGCCCGGATGGTGAAGCGCGCGCGCTCTGCTTTACCAATCCCGTTCGGATTATTATCGCGCAGGATGTCTGCGAAGTGCGTCCCGCGCTGCGCGCCGTCGAGCGCGAGGTGGAGGCGGGAATGTATGCGGCGGGTTTTCTCTCTTACGAAGCAGCGCCAGCCTTTGACGCGGCCCTTTCCGTTCGAGAGAAGGCGAGCCTGCCGCTGCTCTGGTTCGGGATTTTCAAAGAGCCGCTGGACCAGCCGCACGTTGACGAAGCGCAAGGCTTTCAGCTTTCAGAGTGGCATCCGATGACAAGCCGCGAGCGTTACAAAAGCGTGATAGCTCATCTGCGCGAGCAGATTGCGCGCGGTCAGACCTACCAGGTCAACTACACCATGCGGCTGCAAGCGCAGTTTAGCGGAGACCCGTTGGCCTTCTACAAATATCTGCGGCTGGTCCAGCCCGCGCCCTACAACGCTTATCTTGA
>DASWMI010000150.1:0-8022 GCA_036399835.1 Pyrinomonadaceae bacterium
TGACCGCGATGACTGTCGTATATGAGCCGGTCGTCATCTCCCAGGCCGACTCCGCGTCTATGTCTGAGCCGAACAACATGCCGCCGCCGCCCTGGCCCGTATTGCGGAGCGCCCACTGTTCTGTAAATCTAGGATCGTTTGGCGTGGTCTGATCGTGATAGATGAGAAAATTGGGTTCGGCGAACTCGACGCTCGGATTGGCGAGCAGTTGCGCCGCCAGACTTTCAGCCGACTGGCCCTGCGGCACGTCTACCTTTTCGACCCCGGACTCGCCGCCTATCTGCTCGCCGCGTCGCGCCCCGCGTGCCAGCATGACGGCGGTTTTTTCCTGCTCCGAAGTGCCCTCTCGAAAGCGTACCAGGACCTCGCCTTCGCGTCTGCCAGTCTTCTCTTGCTGTCCTGGCCTGTAGAGAGGCGCTGCACCGCGCTTCAAGAGATGGCTTCCGGATGTTCCGGTGCTGCCCACGGCAAAGGGGGCCACTAAAGAGAGTAGAAGCGCGTAGGAAAGAAGGAGGAAAAGTGCAAAACGCCTGTCAGGATAAAGAAGGAGAAGGGCGCGCAACATAGCGATATGGCTCCTCGTGAATTAGTGAGATGGGCTACTGCTGCAAGATGAGATGCGTGCTCACCGGGAATACATCACTTGAGTTGCTGTGAGCCTGAAGGCAAGTCAGTTTGGCGTAAGGCCCACTGCCGACAGCGGGATGCGGCATCAGGTCGTTTGCACTAATCAAACGCGGGGAAATTAGTTCAACGCGTTCGTCTCTGTCAAGAAAATTCTCCGGCGTGAAACTATCGGCAGATTATGTCTATCAGCTCACCTACCTGAGAGCAGCGACAATCGTTGATATCCGAGCATGAGCTTAGACACTGAACAATAGAGATTGTTCCTTTGAGATAGAGACGGGCCTTGAATTATATAAGAAGAGAGATTGACAAAAGAGTCCGAGGCTGGTTGGGCCAGGTCCGGAGGGCCGAGGCCATTGATGACGTGACAGCAATCGGCAGGATAGGCTATGCTCTGACGGTTGGCCGCCGTTTGAAATTCTGGCAATTCTGACGCCTTCCGCCTTGCTCTCGGAGAGGTGCAGGAGTGGTTGAACTGGCAGCACTGGAAATGCTGTGTACGGGGAACCGTACCGTGGGTTCGAATCCCACCCTCTCCGCCATTATGATTTTAGATTGGCGATTTTGAATTTGCGATAAAGAGGCGGTTAGCGGTATCTTAAATCGCCAATCGGCGATCAGAGAATCGCCAGGGCTTTGACAATTTATCAGACTTCGGGCTCCGCACAACGCTGTCTCCAACGAACCCCGCCAGGCCGGGAACGGAGCAACGGTAGTTGTGAGGGCGTGTGTTGCGGGTCGGTCCGAAGTCTGGCCCATCTGAAACCGTGGCAGGCGACAGGTGAGAGGTGACAAGAGAGACGCTGGCGTTGTATCTTGTCACCTGTCACCCGTTACTTGTCACGGTTTTCTCTTATGTCCTATCAAGTTATCGCCCGCAAATGGCGTCCGCAAACATTCGATGAGGTCACAGGCCAGGAGCCTATAACGCGCACCCTGCGCAACGCCATCGAACATGAGAGGCTACACCACGCCTATCTATTTTCGGGCGCTCGCGGCGTCGGCAAGACGACGACCGCACGTCTCTTAGCCAAGGCTCTCAACTGCCATAAAGCAACCGGCCCGACCCCCACGCCCTGCGCGGCGACAGACCCCACAGCCTGCCCTTCATGCAGCGAGATTGCCGAGGGCCGCTCGATTGACGTGCTGGAGATTGACGCCGCCTCGAACACTGGCGTGGACAACGTGCGCGACGCGATTATCGGCAACGTCGCCATCGCTCCGGCGCGCGACCGCTATAAAGTTTTTATCATTGACGAAGTTCACATGCTTTCGGGCGCAGCCTTCAACGCGCTCTTGAAGACGCTGGAAGAGCCGCCGCCGCGCGTCGTCTTTATCATGGCGACGACAGAGTTGCATAAGCTCCCCGATACGATTCTCTCTCGCTGCCAGCAGTTCGAGTTTCGCACGATTGCGACGGCCAAGATCGCCGAGCGGCTGCGCCATATCGCCAAAGCCGAAAAGATAAAAGTCTCCGAAGAGGCGCTCAAGGAGATTGCCCGCGCGGGCGAAGGCTCTATGCGCGATGCGCAAAGCGCCTTTGACCAGGTAATCAGCTTTTCCGGCACGGAGATTAAGGCCGAAGATGTCGAAACGGCGCTCGGCATCGCCAGTGTAGAGATGCTGGCGCGCGTCCTGCGCGGCATCGCTGAGAATAATCCTGCCGAAGCCCTCTCGGTCGTTGACGATCTGGTCATGCGCGGCCAGGACCTGCGCAACTTCTGCCGCGACCTGCTCGCACACCTGCGCGACCTGCTCGTGGCAAAGGTCTCAGGCGAGACGACGGAGCTACTCGAATCATCCGCCGCCGACAGGCGCGAGCTTGTCAGGCAGGCCGCAGATTTTTCCGAATCCGACCTGGTACGCTTCTTCCATTCGCTCTCGGAGACCGAGAACCGCTTGCGGACGGCTGCGCACCCGCGTTACCAGCTCGAAGTGGGCCTCGTCAAACTGATGGAGATGCGCAGGCTCGCGCCTCTCAACCAGCTCATCGAACGCATCAGCGCGCTCGAAGAGGCGCTGCGCACCGGCAGAGCGCCCGCTGCGGCAGGGAGCGGGCCGCCCTCCTCGCCCGTCGGCGGCAAGCCTGTCTCCGGCGGCAGGCCAGCATCCCTGCCAGGCTCTTCCAGGACGCGCTCCGGCGACGCCTTCAAGACTGAAGGCGAAACCACTTCTGCCACGCCGCCGCTTGAAGAACCACCCTTTGACGGAGTCGGCGGCACGCAGCCGCCCACGCAGCCGCCCGCGCCTGCTCTAACGCTCGTCCCCGCACAGAGCTTGCCCACGGAAAGCGGCTCTCCGGCTGGACCACAAACTCCCGCGCCGTCTCCAATGGTCCAGTCGGACCGCTCTGGTCCAGTCAGACCTGCCGCCGCAACGGGTTCAATCATCGAGCAGCTCAAAGCGGCGCTTGAAGACAGGCGCAGAATGTTTCTCGTGACGGCTCTGGACGGCGCGCGCAAAGCTGCCCTTGAAGCAGACGAGCTGTGCGTCGAGTTCGCGCCGGAGATGAAGCATCTGCGCGACACGCTGGCGAAGCCGGAGAGCGTCAAAATCCTGCGCGAAATTTGCCGCGAGCTGTTGGGACGCGAAACGGGCGTGCGCATCAGCATCAAAGACAAAAACGAGTTGGATGACGGTCCGCCATCCAAACAGGATGAGGAGCGCACAGAGAAACAACGCCTGCGCGAGATGGCCGAGCAGCATCCCGCCGTTCAACAACTGCTCAAGACTTTTCGCGGCGAGATTGTTGATGTCAGACGCGTGGATAGCGAGCAGTAAGCAGCGGAACGCGAATCAACCGCTCGCGTGCCTACAACTCAAAGTTTCGCAACCCGACGCATTATTAACGAATGCTCATGGCTGACCATTCGCCGCTTACTTTTTTGAACCTGCGGGCGCACACCGACGTATAGAATTCTCGGAGGTAGAGACTCAAGATGCGTGACCCACTTTTAGCAGGCATACTCAGTTTCCTGATTCCCGGCGTCGGGCAGATTTATAACGGCAGAATCCTCATCGGCATCATCTGGCTGATTGTGACGGGCGTTTCGTGGATTGGCTCTGCGGGCACGCTCGGCTGGATCGTCCACATCATCGCGGCCTGGTGCGCTTACAGCTACGCTAAAGACCATCCCGTGAGAACTTGAAACAAGGCGCGCCGCCGCCGAAGCCCCCGCATGGCGAAAGCTGAAGGATGAGAAGACAAGCCTCTCATCCTTCAGCTTTCGCCTTTTTAGTTTGACCCGTTCCTTGTTATGCTTGAACGCAAAATTGCTGCGGATTAACAACACGAATTCTTGAGGAACTCTCGTATGGCGGATGCGGACATCGGCATGGCTGGTGTGGGCGTGATGGGTTCAAACCTGGCGCTCAACATCGAGAGCAGAGGATTTTCCGTTGTCGTCTGGGACCGCGATCCGTCGCTGGTCCAGAAGGCTCTGGCGAGCTTTAGCGGCAAACGCATACGGGCCGCCGCATCGCCGGAAGAGTTTGTCCGCGCTATCAAGCGCCCGCGCAAGCTGATGATGATGGTCAAGGCGGGCCAGCCCGTTGACTGGACCATAGAACAGTTCAAGCCCTTTCTCGAAGCGGGCGACATCCTGATTGACGGCGGCAACTCATGGTTTGAAGATACGCGCCGTCGCGAATCTGCTCTCAAGGCAGAGGGCTTGCGCTTTATAGGCTCTGGCGTCTCCGGCGGCGAAGAGGGTGCGCTGCATGGGCCAAGCCTGATGCCCGGAGGCCCGCGCGAGGCTTACGAAGAGATACGGCCCATCTGGGAAGCTATCGCCGCCAGAACGGAAGACGGCCCGTGCACGACGCACGTCGGGCCGGACGGGGCGGGCCATTTCGTCAAGATGGTCCACAACGGCATAGAGTACGGCGATATGCAGCTCATCGCCGAAGCCTACGACATACTGCGCCGCGTGCTCGGCATGAAGGCGGACCAACTGGCCGAAACCTTTGCCGAATGGAATCGTGGGCTGCTGGATTCTTATCTCATACAGATTACCTCTGAAATTCTTCGCGTCAAGGATAGGGAGACGGGCCAGCCGCTCGTGGACCTGATCCTGGATAAAGCCGGACAGAAGGGGACCGGCAAATGGACCGCGCAGGTCGCGCTGGACCTGGGCGTTCCCATCCCTGCGATTGCCGCCGCCATCGAAGCCCGCTTTATCTCCGGACTCAAAGAGGAGAGAGTCGCGGCGAGTAAGACAATCATTGGTCCGCAGGTTTCCGCCTGGACGGGCGACGGCAGTTACCTCGTCGCAGCCGTCCGCGACGCGCTCTACGCTTCCAAGATTTGCTCTTACGCGCAGGGCTTCAACCTGATTCGCGCAGGCTCTGAAGAGTGGAAGTGGAGTATCAATCTTTCAGAGATGGCGCGTATCTGGAAGGGCGGCTGCATCATCCGCGCCAGATTTCTGGACCGCATCAAGCTCGCCTACACGCGCACGCCGGACCTCAAGAACCTGCTCCTCGACGAAGATTTTCGCGCCTGGCTCGAAGGCGCGCAGAAGAACTGGCGAACCTGCCTGAGCGTCGCGCAGCAGCACGGTGTGGCAGTGCCCGCGATGGCCGCCAGCCTCGCCTACTTTGACAGTTATCGCACGCAGAGTCTTCCGCAGAATCTGACGCAGGCGCAGCGCGACTACTTCGGCGCGCACACCTACGAGCGCCTGGACAAGCCGGAGCAGGGCGCGATTCATACGGACTGGAATCGAGCCAAGATAAGTTGATGGATGTTCGATTAGCTTGATCTGGTCCAGCTCGCAGCTTGATATTGTGAGGGAAGCGTATCGCTCTTGATTGAGGAGAAGCCTTTGATGCTCAAACGCCCAGCCATTCTTTTATGCTGTTTGGCCCTGCTCTCGGCGAGCGCGCCCGCACGCCCGCGCTTACAGCAGACGACGGCGAAGAAGCCGATACTCATCAAGGCTGGCCGCCTGCTTGATGTGAAGTGGGGGCAGGTGCTCGCGGGGCAGGGCGTGCTCGTTGAAAACGGTCGGATTAAGCGTGTCGGCCCGCTGGCTTTGGTGCTGAGGCACGCGCCGAAGAATGTCACGGTCGTTGATCTGGGCGATGCGATGCTGCTGCCGGGTTTGATTGATTGCCATAGCCACCTGTTTTTGTCGAGCGACGGGCGCGTGGACACGACCCTCAAGATGAGCATCAATGAGCGCGAAGCGCTGGCCGCGAAGATGGCGCGCGAAGTCTTGGAGGCAGGCATTACGACCGTTAGGAATCTGGGCCACTCAGGCGTGAGAGGCGATGCAGACCTGCGCGATGAGATTAATGCCGGACGGCTCGCAGGGCCGCGCATCCTCGCCGCGACCAGAAAACTGACGCCGCCCGGAGGCCAGCTCCTTCCTGGAAATCCTGCGACGGAAGAGGTCATCAAACGCGAATTTCTGCCCGTCAACGGCGCGTTGCAAGCTCGGCAGGCCGTGCGTCAAGCAATCAAGGCGGGCGCTGATGTCATCAAGATTGTCGTTGATGTGGGCCAGAAGCTGCTCAGCGAAGATGAAGTGAAAGCGATTGTTGATGAAGCTCACCGCGCCAGGCTCAAAGTCGCGGCGCACGCGACGACCGAAAAGGGCGCGGCGACGGCTGCTCTGGCCGGAGTTGATTCGATAGAGCACGGCACCCGGGCCAGCGATGAGACGTTTCGTTTAATGCAGCGGAAGGGGATTTTTCTGGTCCCGACGGATTACACGGAAGCTTCGCTCAGGCAAATCTTCGCGGCCAACCTCCGGCAGTCTCCCGCAGACACGGCGGATTTTGAGGCCTGGCTAAAAGAGTATCTGGAACTGACGCCGAGACGATTTCAGAGAGCGATGAAAGCAGGCGTTAAGATTGCCGCGGGTTCGGACCAGTATTTTATCTACCCGGGCAGGACCAGGGGACAGGCCACGCTGCTCATGCTGGAAACTCTGGTCAGCGAGGGACTGCCCGCGCTCGAAGCCATCCGCGCCGCCACCGTCAACGCCTCTGAATTGCTCGGATGGCAGGACCGCATCGGCACAATCGAAGCTGGAAAGTATGCGGACATCATCGCCGTCGAGGGCGACCCGCTCAAGGAGATCAAGGAGCTGCAACGCGTCAGCTTTGTGATGAAGGACGGCGTCGTTATCAGAAACGATGAACGCGGTAGCGCGGCGACGCTTGAACAATGAATGAAGAGCGATTTACTCAACCGCTTCTCTCGATTGAATCATTGAATCAAAATAGAATCTTCATTCGATGCAGGCAAACGTGAGTGATAATCCTTTGCGGGCGGGGATGCGCCTTGAGCGCGTGGCAGGGCCTTGCGCGCTGGTCATCTTCGGCGCGTCCGGCGATCTGACACGGCGCAAGCTCTTGCCGGCGCTTTACAATCTGGTCCAGGAGCGACTTCTTCCGGCGGAGTTTGCCGTCATCGGGACGGCGCGCGTAGAGATGAGCGACGAAGAGTTTCGCGCGAGGATGCGCGAGGCCGTGGCGGAGCACGGGGAAGACGAGCAGTTGGACGAAACTCTCTGGCAGAGCTTCGCCGCGCGGCTCTTTTATGTGACGGGCGATTTCGCGGACGCCGCGGCTTACGCGCGTTTGAAAGAGAGGCTTGAGCTGGTCGAAGGCGAGCGCGGCACGGCTGGCAATCGCCTCTTTTACCTGGCGACCGCGCCCAATCTCTTCGGACTCATCGCGCAGCAACTGGACCAGGCAGGGCTGGCCCAGCCGAGCGGCGAAGGCTGGACCAGAATCATCGTCGAAAAGCCTTTCGGGCATGACCTTGAGAGCGCACGCGATTTGAATCGCGAGCTGGCCGCAGTCTTTGATGAACAGCAGGTCTATCGGATAGATCATTATCTCGGCAAGGAAACGGTCCAGAACCTGCTCGTCTTTCGTTTCGCCAACAGCATCTTCGAGCCGCTCTGGAATCGCCAGTATATTGACCACGTGCAGATTACCAACGCGGAGGCCATAGGGGTCGAAGGACGCGGCGCGTATTACGAGGAAGCGGGTACGTTGCGCGACATGATTCAGAACCACGTTTTTCAAGTGACGGCTTTAATCGCGATGGAGCCGCCCGTCTCGCTGAGCGCTGATGCCGTGCGCGATGAGAAGGTCAAGGCGATGCAGGCCGTGCGTCCGATTCCGTCAGACAAGGTTGAAGAGTTTGCCGCGCGCGGGCAGTACGGGCCGGGTTATGTACTGGGCCAGGATGTCCCGGGTTATCGTCAAGAGGCGGGCGTCAACCCTCAATCCTCGACAGAGACCTTCGCCGCACTCAAGCTCTACTTCGACAACTGGCGCTGGGCCGGTGTGCCCTTCTACATCCGGGCCGGCAAGGCGCTGCCCGAGACCGCCACCGAGGCCCTCGTCGAGCTGAACTGCCCGCCCAAGCTGCTG
>DASWMI010000151.1:0-10706 GCA_036399835.1 Pyrinomonadaceae bacterium
CTGGAAGGCGCTGCGCGCGTCGTCGGGCAGCATCATGAGAGATGGGACGGCACTGGCTATCCGCTCGGGCTGCGCGGCGAAGAGATAGACCTTAACGCGAGAATCTTTCAGGTGGCGGATGCCTTCGATGCCATCACCAGCGATAGAGTCTATCGTCAGGGGAAGCCTTACGAAGCGGCTGCGGCGGAGCTGGATAATTGGGCCGGAAGGCAGTTTGACCCGCAGGTCGTGGCGGCCTTTCACAGAGTTCCGGTGGAGGATTGGGAGGAGCTGCGGCGTCGCTCGTTGATTAAAAAGCAGAGCAAAGTGACTCTGCACCGTCCTGTGGCGACGCTGATTGAATCCAGGCTCAAGGCGCTCGCCAGCTAAAAACTGGACCAGTCGAGGCAAAGCCAAAGAGGATGAAAGCTTAGCTTTCATCCTCTTTCTTTGCCTTTCTCTTTTTGCCGCTGCTACTTTTGCTTTCTTTCTTCGGTCGTGACGACGTAGCCTCGACGCGCGCGCACGCTCAGGCCGCCGCGCCTGAGCGCGACCTTGAGACGCCTGTATTCTCCAGTTTGTGCGCTGGCGAGCGCGCGCCTGGGCCTATACGTGAGGACATATTCCGCCCCCATCTCGCGCGCCACCTCTGCGCCCTGCCTGATAATCTCTTCCGTTGATTTAGCGAGCAGGAGTCGCCCGCCTGTCTCATCCGCGAGCGCGGCCAGGCGTCGTTCGCTTTGGACAGTCGCTTTGGCGTAGTCCCTGGCCTGTTGCCGCATCTTGAAATCTGTGCTGATTCTGCCGAGCTTGTAAGATGGATTGCGATTCATGACCTGCGACATAGTCGGGTCTGGATTCGCACCCGGACTCATATCTCTCGGCGGGTTGTTCGGATTCGGCTTGAGGAAAATGGACCCGAAACGTTTATCAACAATCTGTCGCGTCAGCTCCGTGTAGCTGATGACGTAAAGGGTAGCCTGCGCCGCCGTCAATCTTCGCGCGGCCTCTTCGTAGCTGAGCTTCCCGCCCGGTCCTTCGACTCCGTCCGTGATGAGCACTAGATGACGACTTCCGGCTGGCATCTCCAAGAGCTTGGAGGAGGCAGCGGCGAGCGCCTCGGCCAGGCGTGTGCGCTTACCCGCAATGAGCTTTGTCTTTAAGATTCGCGCGACCGTCTCTTTATCGTTGGTCCAATCCTGCAAGGTCTCGACCCGCTCGTTAAACTGGACCACAGCGAGGCGATCGCCGGGCCGGAGCGAGGAGACGAGGCGCAGGGCTATCTCGCGCGTCGTGTTCGTGCTCTTGGCGAGCGCCATCTGGTTGCCTGTGTCGAGGAGCAGGAGCACGTTGGCGGGGACGTGTCGCAAGCTCGTCACCTCCTGCATCGCGTCGTCCTCGAAGACCATGACATCTTCGAGTTCGAGCGTCGGATCAAAACGTCCCTCATCATCGGTCACGAGAACGGGCAGCCGCACCTCCTCCGTGAAAACCCTGACAGGCTCTTGCTCTTCGCGAGGCACTGTGGAGGGCGCGGGCGACGGCTCAGGATTGGCAGGACGCGTAGGCTGCTGCGCGCTGGCAGAAGAGGCTGCGATGAAAAGAAGAAGGGCTGCGATGAAAGATGAAAGTCTGCGGCGCAAGAGCACGGATAACCTCAAATGAAAATCTTTGAACTGTTATCTTTGACACGGAAAGCCGCCCCATAGTTGTCCTCTTGAGCTGAAAGCGTCGGTGGCTTCTTTCAACCTTCAAGCATTTTTTAGCTGAGAGCCTTGCGGGCCTGTGCCTGGACAGCCGTGATGGCGACGGCATCCACTATGTCTTCGGCCTTGCAGCCGCGCGAGAGATCGTTGGCGGGCCGGTCCAGACCTTGCAGGATTGGACCAATGGCCGTCGCGCCGGCGAGGCGCTCCGTCAGCTTGTAGGCGATATTGCCGGCTTGCAGGTCAGGGAAGATGAGGACGTTGGCTCGGCCCGCGACGGACGACCCCGGAGCTTTGGATTCTCCGACCGAAGCAATCAGGGCGGCGTCGGCTTGCAGTTCGCCGTCAATCTCCAACTCGGGCGAGCGAGCGCGAACAGTCCTCGTCGCCTCGACCACCTTATCCACCAGCTTGTGTTTGGCGCTCCCCTTGGTTGAGAAAGAGAGCATCGCGACGCGCGGCTCTGCGCCGAGGAGGGCGCGGCAGGATTCGGCGGAGGCGATGGCAATCTCGGCCAACTCCGCCGCCGTAGGGTCTATCACGACGCCGCAGTCCGCGTAGATGAGCGCGCCTTCCTCTCCGAATTTCTGGTCGCCGAGCTGCATCACGAAGAAGCTTGAGACGAGCTTGAAGCCTGAGCGCACGCCTATGCAATGGAGGGCGGCGCGGACGGTGTGTGCGGTCGTGTTGGTCGCGCCTGCAACGGAGCCGTCGGCACGTCCCATACGGACCAGCAGGTTGCCGTAGAAGAGCGGGTCGCGGAGCGCCGAGCGGGCTTCGTCGGCCATCAAGCCTTTGGCGCGGCGTAGTTCATGATAAAAGGCAGCCATCTTGTCGAAATCGGCTGCGCGCAGGTGGTCTATAATCTCTACGCCGCCGAGATTTGCGCCAGTGTTCTGGACCAGCGCGCGAATCTTCTCAGCGTCGCCGAGGAGCGTGATGCGCGCCAGCCGCTCGCTCGCGCAGATCGAAGCGGCTGCGACCGTGCGCGGGTCTTCACCTTCGGGCAGGACTATGTGTTGCGGGTCGGCTGCGGCCCTGCGGCGTATTTGTTCGAGGATGCTCATAGAGACATGAAGTTCGGAGAGTCAGAATATAGAAAATCTTATCCTTGAAGATCTGCTTTTCGCGTTTCCGGAGTCTAACTGAGGCGGGTTGAGAGAACAAGCCTGGCGCGCCCTCGGTTTTCTCTTGTCGTCCCGCGGTTGGCAGTGGTAATTTACAGCCATACACCAAGGAGTAAAGAGAAATGAAATACCTGGCTCTTCGTCTCGCCATAGCCCTTTGCACTTTTATCATAGGGCTGAGCGCGGCTGCGATTCCCAATGCTTTCCGCTCTGATACGGCCTCAGAGAGAGAGGCCGAGCAGGAAGTCCTGCAAGCCGAAGACGAGTATATAGAAGCGCATCTCAAGCAAAATGCCGCTGCCCTGGACAGTATTCTGGCCGACGAATTCACCATCAGGTCTCGTTACGGCAGAGTCACGGACAAAGCGCAAAGGCTGGCTCTACTGGAAACCGCAGGCTTCGCCTTCGAGTCTATCAAGACCGACGGCGTAGAGGTGAAGGTGGACAAAGACCACGCGACCGTGACCGGAGAGGCTGTGGTCCAGAGCCGCTACGGTGAAAGAGAATTCATCAGCCCGCAGTACAGGTTTACTCGCCAGTACGAGAAA
Source organism: Pyrinomonadaceae bacterium (assembly GCA_036399835.1). Lineage (GTDB taxonomy): Bacteria > Acidobacteriota > Blastocatellia > Pyrinomonadales > Pyrinomonadaceae > DASYML01. The sequence goes on from DASWMI010000151.1 coordinate 3,361, forward strand.
CGAGACGGACGCTGGCAGGTCGTCTCCGTGCGGGTCACGCGCTGAAGAGACGGCCCTTCACGTCTAGTCGCCCATCATCCGAAGACGTGCGCGAGGCGGGTCGCTCGATTCGTTCGCGCCCCCGAGAGCGTCGCAGGCTGCAAGCCTTTAGTGTGCGAGCCGTAAACCGCATGCCGCCTCACCAAAGCGCCCGAAAAATTATCGAAAGAGAAAGAGAGCCGGAATGGTTAAGCTGCAATTAAGAAGACGTATGCGGAATCTGATGATGTTTTTCCCGAACATGGTCGCGCTCTGCGGGCGCTTGTTGACAGACTCGCGCGTTCCGAAAGCGGAAAAGGCGCTCTTCGCAGGTGCGATTGTCTACGCCCTGATGCCGCTCGACTTCGTGCCCGATATCATTCCCTTCGTCGGCCAGATTGACGATGCTTACCTCGTCGCGCTGACGCTGATGCGCCTCATCAATCGCACGGATGAGCGCGTCGTGCGCGAGCACTGGCGCGGCGGCGGCGATGTGGTCCAGTTGGCCCATGCCATCGCAGACCTTGCGCCGAAGCTCCTGCCGCATGCGATAACGCGCGTGCTCTGGTCCAGAGTCGAAGCGTTGCCGGGAGGGAAAAGACGCGCCTCCGGCAAATATCTGCCCGCGCTGGTTGAATTGCCCGAGAAGAAGGAGCGGACGAAAACTATCAAAGACGAGAGCTTATGAATGAAGAGCTTTCACTTCATCCTTCAAGGCTGCCCATTCCTCATCCGTCAAGCTCGCCATGTAACTCTCTTCTTTGAAGGGCTGAAAGCCTCGCTTGAGATAGTTGGAGAGCGCGGCGCGGTCGTCAAGCGTGCAGGTATGCAGCCAGACGCGCACGGCCCCGCTGGACCAGGCGCGCTCGACGGCTGAGGTGAGCAGGTGCTTGCCCAGACCGCGCCCCGTGAACTCCGGGAGCAAACCGAAGTAAGCGATCTCGGTTGAATTGTCTTCGGCGCAGCGGCGCAGCTCGAAATATCCGGCGGGCGTGCCCTGGTAATACATCACCCAGAGCGTCACAGAGGGCTGGTCCAGATGAGCGCGAATCTCTTCATCGGTCCAGCCGAGGCGGTCCGTCCAGTGATAACTTCTTCCGACTTCTGTATACAGATAACGATAAAAGGAGGCGGGGCAAAGCGCTGCCTGTTCGATACGGACGCGTTCGTCTTCGGTCTTCGCGGGATTGAGGTCCGAAGGCGAGAGCATCTGCAAGTATGTGCGCTTGACGGAAACACTGCGATGCTGTCTGGTCATGAATCGGGGGAAGCCTCTTTCAGACTGTGAGCGCGGAATCTATCAGGTCCTCTGCGGTCATCGCCAGTTGCGTGACGATGGCAGGGCTGCTCGTTTTAAGAGCGCGAATACTGCGCGCTTCCTGCGCGACCGCTTCATCCTCTTCGAGCGCGACCAGCGCGGCGCGCAGCATCGGTGAGTCCGCGATGATAAACCACTCGCGCGCCAGTTTATAGTTGTCCTTGAGAGTAATCAACCTCATGTTGGGATGGCGCGGCGGCTGCCAGTCAGGCTCGCCGAAGACATAAAGCCGTTCGGAGAGGTCCGCGATTCTGAGGTAACGTGCGATGACAGGCTCCAGTCGAGAGAGCTTTCCAAAACCCGCGTAGATACGCCCCGCGCGGCTGGGCCTCAAGAGCAGCGCGTTCTCTATCAGCAGGCAGAGATACTCTATGCAGGCGGGCTGAGCCTTGAAGAGAAACGTTTCGCGCTCGTCGAAATCGCGCCGCGACAGATTGGCAACGCGGCCCAGGTCTTCAGCGTGTGTTTGACGGGCCAGCGAGAGGGCCTCTTCATAGATTGAAAGTTTTTTCACCGCGCGCACAAACCTCCTGCGCTCTTCGGGCAGGATTTAATTGATACCTGACGCTAACTGCGCCAGCGTCACGATTGTTTAGTGAAAGTGTGTAGAAGATGGAATAAGTGACCAGCAGGAGATGAGCTGCGAGCCTTGAGCGGTCGTCAGAATTGGACCAGTCACTGCTCGCTGCGGGCTGTCTTGAGCGTCGTGAGCAGCTTTTCGTGAATCCCGCCGAAGCCGCCGTTGGACATGATGGCGACGACGTCGCCCGCGCGCAGTTCGGGCGCGAGATGCGCGATGATCTCATCGGCGTCCGCGATGTTAAAGGAAGGCTTGCCCGTCGCAGCTATCTCTTCGATGAGCCTGCTGGTATCAAGCACGCTCCCCTTTTCCGTCGCCTTCCGGCTATCGAAGACGCCGGCGATGACGACGTAGTCAGCCGTGCCGAAGGCCCGCGCGTAATCTTCCTGGAAGACCGCCAGACGTGAGGACCAGGAGCGCGGCTCGAAGACTGCGACGAGCCTGCGCCGAGGATACTTGGTGCGGAGCGCCTTGAGCGTTTCGCGCACGGCGGTCGGGTGATGCGCGAAATCGTCAATGACCGTCACGCCTTGAGCCTCGCCGCGCACCTGCATACGCCGCTGCACGCTCTTAAAACTGACGAGCGCTTGATTGATGGCGGGGCGTTCGATGCCCCAGGCATCAGCCGCGATAATCACCGCGAGGCAGTTGTTGATATTGAAGTCGCCGATGAGCGGAGTCTGAAAGGTGGCCCACTCCAGGCCCTCGCGGAAGACGCGAAAACGCGCCAGCTCTCCCGTGTAATCTATATCGCGCGCCTGCCACTTTGCATCATCGCAGATACCGAAGGTCTCAAGCTCTGTGAAGAGGCGACCCTTCATCTCGCTGACAACCTCACGCACGTGCGCGGAGTCCCAGCCGACAATCAGGCGACCGTTGCCGGGGACTAGATTCATCAGGCGGCGGAAAGCGAGCTTGACGGCATCCAGGCTCGGATAGATGTCCGCATGGTCGAATTCGATGTTGTTGACGATGGCCGTTTCCGGCAGGTAGTGCATAAACTTCGGCCCCTTGTCGAAGTAGGCCGTGTCGTATTCGTCGCCTTCGATGATGAAGTAGGAGGAATCCGTGACGCGAAAGCTGACGCCGAAATTCTGGACCACCCCGCCGACCAGAAAAGTGGGGTTCAGTCCGCCCTGGTCCAGCACCCAGGCAGCGATGCTGGTCGTCGTCGTCTTTCCGTGCGTGCCTGCGACGACGAGCGAGCGGCGACCGCGTATGAACTCTTCCTTGACGGTCTCGGCCTGAGAGCGATAGAGGAGCTTGCGGTTGAGAGTCTCTTCAACTTCAGCGTTGCCGCGCGGGATGGCGTTGCCGATGATGACGCAATCTGGCGCAGGCTCAAGATGCGCCGCATGGTAGCCCTGCATGACGGGAATCCCCAGCCCTGCGAGCATCGTGGACATCGGCGGGTAGACGTTTTCATCCGAGCCTGTAACGCGGTGGCCACGCTCCTGTAGCATCCCCGCGAGCGAAGCCATCGCCGTGCCGCAAATTCCAATCAGGTGATAATGCATAGGTTATGATTTCCGCCGATAGGGTAGTGTATAAATCTTTAAGATGGTAAGCAGGCTTTTGGTCCAGTCTCTATACACGTTCAAGCTTTCAACTGTTCTTCGCTGAGACCGTCGCGCGTGATGGGGAGCGTAACGGAGAAGGTTGAGCCTTTGCCTAAAGAGGACTCGACCGCAATCTTGCCGCCGTGCAGCTCGACCAGTTGGCGTGTGATGTAGAGGCCGAGGCCCGTGCCCTTCTCGCCACGTGTGGCGCGGCTGCGCGCCTGCTCGTATTTATCGAAGAGGCGCTCGACATCATCCGGCACGATGCCGACGCCCGTGTCCTTGACGCTGATGCGGATGCGGCTCTCGGCCTGTTCGACTGCTAATTGGACCAGCCCGCCCTTGGGCGTAAACTTGAGCGCGTTGGAGAGCAGGTTGACGAAAATACGGCGGAGCTTGGTGCGGTCCGCTTCGATGAGCGGGAGCGTTTCGGGAAGCTGCTCTTCGAGCCTGATGCCTTTCTCCTGGGCCAGCGGAGCCATCCCCTCGCGTATCTCATCAACCAGCCCGCGCAGGTCGAAGGTGGAAACCTCCAGACGCATCGTGCCGGATTCGAGCTTGGAAGCATCTAGCAGATCGTTGACCAGCTCGATGAGGGTCTGCGCGTTGCGCTCCATCATGGCGACCATGTTCTTCTGCTCGGGCGTCAGCTCGCCGAGTCGGCCAGAAGTGAAGAAGCTGATGACGCCGCTAATGACCGTCAGCGGCGAGCGCAGGTCGTGCGTCGTGAGCGCCAGGAATTCCTCCTTCATCTCAGACAGCTCGCGCAGCTTGGCGTTGGCCTCGTTCAATTCGTGGTTGGTCCGTTCCAGCTCCGCGTTGACGCGTTCGAGCTGCGAGCGCTTCTCTTCAAGCTCGCCGAGGACGGCGGCCAGATCGCGGTTCTGTTGCTGCAACTCTTCGATGGCGGCTGTGTCCGCATCGTCGCCAATGCTGGCGCGCAACTCTTCCAGGCGATTCCTGGCCTCTATGCCGACGGCGCGCGGCAGCCATTTGATAATCGTCACGCGCGTCCCCTCGCCGGGCGCTGTCTGTATATCAAACTCGTCCATCAGCTTGCGCGTTCCCGAAAGACCGACGCCGAGACCGGAAGAGGATTGATAGCTGCCGCGCAGGATAGAGCGCAAGGTCGTTTCGTCTATGCCTGGTCCATTATCGCGCGCGGCGATCTGCAGCCCGACCTCCGGACCGCGCTCGGCCAATGCGAGCGAGATCGTCCCGGCCTGCGCATACTCGTAGATATTGCGCGTCACTTCCGAGATGGCGGTCGTAATCTTAATCTGCGTCGTCGCTTCAAAGCCCATCTCGCGCGCCAGCCGCCGCACGCGGTCGCGCACCTTGATGATGTCAGTCTCACGACGAACATAGACTTCGCCGAGCCTGGTGGATTGAATATCGTTCATAAAACAGTCCGAGAGTCTAGAGTCTCTGAGTCTGGAGTCTCATAGTTTAGACGCTCTAAGACGCTGTGCGAGGACGAGTGTCATCCGCGAAATTTCATCAAGGGCATTATATAATTTGGAGAAAGAATTCTGGTCCATATAGTTTAAATCAAGAGCAACATATAAATGAGACTGAACTTCAGAGACCGACCCATGAGCCATATTCAAGAAGTTTGCAAACTCCTTGTCGGAATGCCTGCCAAACCCTTCAGCAATATTAGCCATGATTGAAACGCTGGCCCGCCGAAGCTGATCGCGTAAGCCATAATCTTTAGCGAAACAATCGCTGGCGGTCAGCTCACAAACCCCTCTTGTGACCTGCCGCGCCTTTTGCCAGGCCTGTATGTCTTCAAATCTTTTGAATGTCGCCATGCTTTTGACTCTAGACTCCAGACTTATTTTACCACCAGCACGGTCGCGTCGTCGGCGTTGCGTCCGTAGTCGCGCATTAGGATGCCTGCCAGGAGTTGGGGGCTGCGTTCGAGCAGCCCCGGATAAGAGTTGATGTCCCAAGATTCGCTGAGGCCGTCGCTGGTCATGACGAGGACCATCCCTTCGGTCCAGGTGTGCGACCAGACTCTGACCTTACCCATGCGCCCGCCGAGCATGCCGTTGACGGGAATCAGCGAGAGGGGGTGCGGCGCGTTAAAGACGCGCACGGCGATGTTGCCGACGCCAGCATATTGAAGGCTTCCTTCCTGGCGATCAATCAGGCCGACGCCCATCACTGCCCCGCGCGTCGCGCGCAAAGCTTGATGAGCAGCCGTCAGCAGCTGTTCAAGCGATTCGCCCATCCAATCGTCCAGCGTCTCAAGCGCGACCTCCGCAGCATCGCGCGCACCCTTGCCGTGGCCCAGCCCGTCTATCACGGCGACGAGCAGTTGCCCGTCACGCTCCCTGATAAAGTAAGCATCGCCGTTGATATTCTCATTTGGATGCGTGCGACTCCAAACGCCTATACGTTTGAGTTCGAGAGCTTTTGCAGGCGACTTGTCTTCGCCCGCCCATTTGCGCGCGAGCAGGGCCGTGCCGTGCGAGGTCCGCTGCGCCGGATAGAGACGGCCCGTCAGGCGCACAGTAGAATAGACTTCAAACTCATCCATCAGGCGACGAATCGCTCCGATGCCAGCGCCCAGGCTGCCGCTCGTCGAAACCCCGTCACGAATCGCGCGGTCCATGTTATAGATTCCTGGTCCGGAGTCCCAGTAAAAAAGCTCCAGCCCGCGCGCTGCGCCGATTGTAGAAGCGTAATGCAGCCACCCGCCGCCCGTCGCATAACGCGCGGCGTTAGTCCCTATCTCCTGCACAACGATGTCTATCTCGGCCAACTCCGTGTCGCTGAAATCAAAGCGGCTCGCAAACACGTGCACGGCGCGGCGAGCAGTACCCACCTGCGCCTCGTCCCCGATCTCTATAGACTGAATCTCCCGCATCATTAAAAAGTCCGGAGTCTCAGAGTCCGGAGTCTAGGAGTCAAAAGAAAAAAGCTTTTGGCCTTTGACTCCAGACTCTCGGACCCTCAGACTCTGAGACTCCTTCTAAGTAATCCATCGAACGATGGTGACGCGTGTGCCGCGTCCCATTTCCGATTCGATGTGGAATTCGTCAACGAGCCTTCTTGAGCCGGGCAAGCCCTGCCCTAGTCCGCGCCCGGTCGTAAAGCCTTCGCTCATGGCGGAATCGAGATTGGGAATGCCCGGGCCGTCATCCTCGAAGATCAGGCGCAGGCCGCCGCGCCCTGTCCTCTCTTCATTAGTCGGCTGTGCGATGAGGCGACCGCGCCTGGCATACTTGACGACGTTGCGCGCCAGCTCGGAAGTGACTGTGGCGAGGCGTGTCTGGTCCAGCATGCGAAAGCCCAGCGCCTCTGCCATCAATCGTACCTGGCTGCGTGCGACGGCGATGTCGTGTTCCGTTTCAAGTGGGATTGACTTGCTCTCCAAAGACATCGGCTCCCTGGTACGTCTGCTCGTCATCTTCGGTCGAAATACCAAACTCCGTGCGCAGCAGCCTGAAGCCCTCGTCCACATTCAAGACCGTGTCCACGCCCTTTAGCTCCAGTCCCAACTCGACCAGCGTGATGGCGACCGCAGGCTGCATCCCGACAACCACCGTCCGCGCGTCCATGATGCGCGCCATCGAAGCAATATCCGAAAGCATCCGGCCAATAAAGGAGTCCACCATCTCCAACATAGAGATGTCTATCAGGACGCCGCGCGCATCTGTCCTTTCCAGCTCTCCAAGAATACGCTCCTGTAACTGCAAGACCGTCTGGTCGTCCATGTCCACCTGGATCGGTACAATCAGCACACGGCCCACCTTGAGAATCGGAATACGCGCACCATTCATAAGCTTCTCTCCGATGAGAACAGTTTTCAGTTTTGAGTTTTCAGTTTTCAGCACAGACCAGTTGTCTTTGCTGAAAACTG
>DASWMI010000152.1:0-6488 GCA_036399835.1 Pyrinomonadaceae bacterium
CAAAGCCCTCGGAGCGAAGGCGGGAGATTATTTGACCTTTGAGATGGGCGAGGCGGGATGCGTGATGATGAGAGTGTTGAAAAAGAGAACTAGGAAAGTAAAGAAGATAAAGAAATAGCTGGCACGCCTAAAATGGTGAGGGGGTAGTGCCGCGTGTGAGGCCACCGCCCAGGCCGCAGGGGTGGCCTCATCCATTAGAGAAGGCCCGGAGGGTTGGTCGGGCTTTCAAAAGATAAGTGGTCGAAGAGAATAAGAGGCGAAAGCCGTAGATGTAGAGCACGCCTCTCATCTTCCGCTTTCGCCCCTTTATTTTGTGCTTTCGGCTCTTTAAATTTTAAGCTGCCGCGCTCTTTTTAGGACGGCTTGATCTTGTCCGGATTCTGCCGTGCGACGGCATCGGCCTGGCGTTCAAGGTCGTCTGCCTGCGAGTTGAGCTTCTTGAAATTGTTGAGCGCGGCGAGATAATCATCGCGTGATTTCTGCGAAGTGAGCGCGCCCTTGTTGTCGCGCAGGATGACGACGGCTTTGCGAAACTCCTTGAACGCATCAACGCGCTTGCGCACGGCCTGCGACTGCAATCCCAGATACTCTTTCTGCTTATCATTAAGATTGAGCTTGGAGGCGCGCTCGAACTTATCAGCGGCGCTATCGCCCTTCGCCAAGCCTTCGTCTATCTGTTTGATGGCATCATCGAGGACGCGCTGGGCCTCGTCCGCGTTGTTGTTCTGGACCGCTTTGGTAAAGTCTCTGGTCTTCTCCTGTAGATTATCGTCGGCAATCTTCTGCGCGTCTCTAAGGTCTTGATTGGCGCTCTGGATAAGCTGGTTGGCTTCGGCTGTCGCATCGCCGCCGAGATTCTTCATCGCGCCGCAGCCGAGCACCAAGAGGGCGAGCAAAACAAGCGCCAGAGCCGCGCCCGCGCGCCCATTTCGATCTGGTTTCATGTGCAGTTATCCTTTCGGTCTATTTGTGACAAAACACTTGATGAAAGAATCCGCCTGACAGGACGACAAGCGAAGATTTTCTCGCAAAAACGCGTCTGGCCTCCGGGCGGAAGGAGCTTGTCGCGCGTGGATATTGAACCGTCTGCTACGCGGTGTCAAGGGAAAACGCCAGGCCAGCAATTATCCCTCCTGAAGCTTCAAAGTTTTTATCTACGCGCGGCTCTGCCTGCGGCTACCGCCGACCCGTTTTTCCTTCCTCCTTGACAGCATGCGCGGCGCTCACCTAGTCTTTATTTGTCCGGACGGCGCGCCCCTTCTTGAGTTTGAAGGCGCGCGGGATTCCTTCCTGATGAATGTGTGAGCCACCTACGGACCGGAAAGATTTAGCCAAGATGATTAAAGAGGATTTCATTGACTCAATCGAGGGCAAGCGTGCGCGCATAGGCGTCATCGGTCTAGGCTATGTGGGCCTGCCGCTGCTTTCGGAGTTTGCGCGCAACGGTTTTGACTCGACGGGCTTTGAGGTTGACGAGCGTAAAGCCCTGGAGATTAACGAGGGCCGCTCCTACATCGGCGACGTGCCATCGTCCGCTATCCGTGAGCTGGTCGAAGAGAAACGCCTGCGCGCGACGACAGATTTCAGTCACCTCAAGGATTGCGATGCGATCATCATCTGCGTCCCCACTCCCTTGAGGAAAACCAAGGAGCCGGACATCTCCTACATACTGGCTGCCGCCGAAGAGATTAAAAAGAATTTAAGACGCGGCCAGCTCGTGATACTCGAATCCACGACCTATCCGGGGACGACCGATGAAGTCCTCCTGCCGATGTTTGAAGAAGCAGGTCTCAAGCTGGACCAGGATTTTCTGCTCGCCTTCTCGCCCGAACGCGTGGACCCGGGCAACCCGCAGTTTCAGACGCACAATATTCCGAAGGTGGTCGGCGGCTCGACTGAAGATTCGACGGAAGCTGCGGCCAGGCTCTACGGCCAGATTGTCAAACAGGTCCACGCCGTCAGCAGCGCGCGCGTGGCCGAGGCCGCCAAGCTCCTGGAAAATACTTTCCGCGCCGTCAACATAGGGATGGCGAATGAGATGGCGCGGCTCTGCTACACGCTCGGGATAGATACCTGGGAAGTGATACGCGCCGCCGCCACCAAGCCCTTCGGCTTTATGGCTTTTTATCCTGGTCCGGGGATAGGCGGCCACTGCATCCCGCTCGACCCGCACTATCTTTCATGGAAAGCGCGCCAGCACGGTTTCGACTCGCGCTTTATAGGTCTCGCCGAAGAGGTCAACTCGCGTATGCCCGAGCATGTCTTACAGCTTATCTCGGACGGGCTGAACGACGACCGCAAAGCCATGAAGGGTTCGCGCGTCCTGCTCTTAGGCGTGGCTTACAAGAAGGACATCAATGATGTACGCGAAAGCCCTGCGCTCTCGATTATTGACTTGCTGCGCAAGAAGGGAGCAGACGTACGCTATCACGACCCGTTCGTCTCGGAAGTCAGCTTTGACGATGCGCACACGCAAAGCGCTGGCGAGCCGCTTCAGTCAGAGCCTTTGACGGACGAAGAGCTGCGCGCCGCGGACTGCGTGGTCATCGTCACGGACCACAGCCAGATAGACTACAAGCGCGTCTGCGAACTCTCCAAAATCATCGTCGACACACGCAACGCCCTCGCGGGCGACGTGCGCCGCGCCAGCTCCGCACGCATCATCAGATTGTAAACAGTCTGAGAGTCTGAGAGTCTGGAGTCGAGAGTCAAAGGCTTTTGTCTTTTGACTCCAGACTCCAGACTTCAGACTCCAGACTTTCCTATGCTTAAAGTCATCAATGTCGTCGGAGCGCGGCCTAATTTTATGAAGGTCGCGCCCATTGTCGAAGCGATGAAGCGTCGCGCGGGGGAGTTTGCGCCGCTCGTCCTACACACAGGGCAGCACTATGACGCGCAGATGTCGGACGCCTTCTTTCAAGACCTGGGCCTGCCCCGCCCGGATGTCTATCTGGATGTCGGCTCAGGCTCGCACGCGCAACAGACAGCCGCCGTCATGCAGCGTTTCGAGCCTGTCGTCATCGAGCAAAAACCTGACTGGGTGCTGGTCGTCGGCGATGTCAATTCGACGCTCGCCTGCGCGCTCGTCTGCTCAAAGCTGGGCGTCCGCGTGGCGCACGTAGAGGCTGGCTTGCGCAGCCGCGACCGCACCATGCCCGAAGAGATTAACCGTCTTCTCACGGACCAGCTCGCCGACCTCCTGCTCACGCCCTCGGAGGATGCGGACGAAAACCTGCGCGCCGAAGGCATCCCACAGGAGCGCATCAGCTTTGTCGGCAACATCATGATTGATTCGCTCTTTGCACAGCTCGAACGCGCCGCAAGCTCCGGGGTGCGCGAAACGTTGGGGCTGGCCGGGCTTGATTACGCCGCGCTGACTCTTCATCGTCCCTCGAATGTGGACGACCCCGCAGTCTTCAAGCGTATACTCTCTGCGCTCGAAGAGATTAGCCGCAGGCTGCCCGTCATCTTTCCCGTACACCCGCGCACACGCGCGCGCCTCTCTGAATTCGGTCTCGCAGAAAGACTGGTCCACTCGCCCGACCTGCGCCTGATCGAGCCGCTCGGCTATCTGGATTTCCTGCGTCTCTACAGCGGCGCGCGACTGGTCCTGACGGATTCGGGCGGGATACAGGAAGAGACCACTGTGCTCGGCATCCCCTGCCTCACGCTCCGCGAAAACACTGAGCGACCGATGACAGTCACGTTAGGAACAAACAGGATTGTCGGCACTGACACAGAGAAAATCCTGCGCGCCGCCTGGACCATCCTCGACGCGCCCAAACACAACCGGCAGCGCCCGACTCTCCCGCTCTGGGATGGCCGCACAGCCGACCGCATCCTCGATGCGCTCCTCGCCGTTTCTACAAAATAGGTCCAGGAATTCAAACGCGAAAGTGCGCTCAACTCCTGGTCCAAACTCCTCTTCAATCTTCTGCCCGATAAATAGCGCCGTCGCTCTCCCTTGAAACAAGACGTAGCTTGAGTTGCTCCTGAAGCTCGGTTTCCGAAGGCAAATACCAGCGCTCGGCCACCCCGTCAAAATAGACCAGCACCCCGCCGCGCCTGATAAGCTGCTCTCTCATCAAAGTCATTTCAGACGAGTAGAGCGCGTTGGGCTGCCCCGTGCCGTGTCTGGTTTTTTCCGGAATCATGAGGGCGCGTCTCTCAGAGAGGAAGTAGACGGCATCGTGAGCATTCGTGTAGATCAGCGTTTCGGCGGGCAGCAATCTGACACGCGCGATGGTCGCCGATTGCCGCCAGGCGCGGCTCGTGTAGCCCTGCCCGTCGCCGCTCCTCTGCCTGGACCAGCTCACCGTGCGAGCCAGTTGCGAGCCTCCCAGAGCCAACGCCGGGATAATCATCGCGACGCGCAGCAAACGTTGTCCGGTCGCTGGCCGTAAGCGCCGGACCAGGCAGAGCAGAAGCACCAGCCCGAAGACGTGAACGGGCAAGAGTGCGCGGTCGTCAAAGACCGTATCGAAGTCAACGAAAGAGAGCGTCAGGACCAGAAACGACAGGTAGCACAGGATGAAGAAGGCGAGCAGCAGGGGCAGAGCGTTGAGCATAGGGTTTTCGCTCAGCTCTAAATTATCGCTCGCCTCGATAGGTTCCGGACGCCTGCTTCTCCACAGGAAAAAAAAGAGGACCAGAAACGCAAACACTTCTATCGAAAAGACAATCATCCTGATGTCGCTGCGAAACCTGCCGATGAGTAGCCAGGTCGAGACGGTCGAGAGGGCCGAAACGATGTGCTCAATTCCGATTGGATGAAAGACCAGTTGACGGTCTGTAGTCTCGCCGGAGACGAAAGAGTTTCTGAGCATCCAGAATGCCATCGGCAGGCCGGAGACGGCGGCAAAAAGGAGCGCGTCGAGGAGTCTGCGCAAACGATTACGGCTATCGAAGAGTAAGACCCCTGCGACTCCCGTGGCGATAGTCACGAGGCCTATGTATCTGGTCAGGAAGGCCAGCGACGCAGCACACGCCGCCGCGATGAGCCACAAGCGCCCGCTTCTTTTAAAAGAGACGGCGAGCAGCAGAAATCCAGCGAGGCTAAAGAAGATAAAGAGGGGTTCGGTCCAGGCCATCGAGTGGACCATTATGATGTCCGTCGAGGCGAGGGTCAGAAATGCGCCAAGAAGAGGTAGCCAGAGCGACTTTCGGGCGTAAGTCTTGACCGCGTAGCCGACTAAAAAGATGTTGCACCCGAAGATTAAGCTGTTGGTCCAGCGGGCCGCTTGCAAAGGCTCTGCGCCGGTCAGCCAGAGGATTGCCAGCAAGGTGGAATAGAGCGGCGGGTAGTGAGTCAAAGGCGCGAGCGCGCCGCTGCTGCCGTTGATTGCGCTGAGGCCCTCACCGCGCAAGAGGCTGCGCGCCGCGCCTATGTAAACGGTCGAATCCGGAGAGACGCCGACGCCGCCCCTCGTCACATAAAGCAAGGCGACGATTCCGACCAGCGAAAGAAGGAGTAGATAATAGAGTGTGTAATCTTTTTTTCGGGACACGAAGTTTCGATTTCAATGATCCTGAAATCTTCCATCAAGACTTTGAGAGCCTACTTCAAAATCAGCCACAGAGGCACAGAGAGTAGATAAATCAGAATTCTATAAGACTATTCAACACATCTTTCCTGCTTATGCTCTTCTTTCCTGCTTATTCTCTGTGCCTCCGTGTCTCTGTGGCAAGTTTTGAAATCTGTCTTATTTAGCCAGGACGAGCAGGGAGTAGCCACCGAGCAGGCGGACGGCCAGGTCCTGGTTGACGAGCGAAAAGAGTTTTCTGGGCCAGCTTGCGAGACGTGCCTTGAGGCTGCGCGGGTTCAAGAGCGCGCCCGGAGTATAAAATTGGTCCACGATTTCGTAGCCCGTCTCCGCGAGCGCCGCGAGCGCCGTCTCCTTCATAAAATAGTGTAGATGCCCGACCTCTCGTCTTTCGAGCATGATCGGATGCCCGCGCAAGACCCACTGCGCCGACATATCCAGCGGAATATGAAAAATCTTCCACTCGGCCCTCGCTCGCAGCCGCCTCAGAAAGCCCATGTAATCCTCCACGTGCTCGAAGACATCTATACAGAGCAGCAGGTCGAAGGGCTTCGCTTCGGTCTCAAGCAGGTCCTGACAATAAAAGCGCAGGCGCTCGTTCGCACGCTCGCGGCAGAGCGCAAAGGCCGCAGGCGAAATCTCGTAGCCGTAGAACTCCGTCGAGGGAGGTAGGTCCAGTTGCAACTGCCTGAGAATCTCTCCCGCGCCGCAGCCAATCTCGCAGACGGTGCGCGGCTCTATGGCGTGTCGGCGCATCATCTTGATAATCTGCGCCGCCTTCCAGGCAGAATCCTCCACATGATAAGTCGGATTCTTCTCAACATACTCGCCGCTCTGATAGATGCTCTTTTCCATCATCCGCCCCTGCAAGATACTCCCTGTTTTGAGATTTTGAATCCGAGAGAGTATTTCAAAATCGGAAGATAAGCCACCGCAGGCGCAGAG
>DASWMI010000153.1:0-18128 GCA_036399835.1 Pyrinomonadaceae bacterium
ACTCGGAACAATACACGACGAACCGGAAATCAATCCTCTTTCATTCATCTTTGAAGCTGGCGCGTCCGTTCGTTTTTTCCATCACACAACGCCTGCCGCGGGTGACGGGTAGACATTTAGCAGGACTGAAAATTATTGGGATTCGGATTATTTGATGATGAGAAGCGGGCTAATTTTTGATTGGGGGATAGATTTAAAGGTTTTGCTGGTCTACAATAGCGGTTCTTCAGGTAATCACAATAGTTTTTTGACGTCTCCGCAAGCTTTAGCGGTGTATGCTGTACGGGCCGAGAAGTTCAAATCGAGGGTCTAGGGGGAACTGACATAGTGCAGAACGTAACCACACTGTCGAAGACGGACACCTCCGCTGGCACGTTTTACGACCAGATTGCAAAATTCTATAACATCACCTTCAAGTTCAATGGCTACGGGCGTTCGCTGGACCAGTATCTGCGCGACAACCCTTTGCCTCTTTCCCCCGGCGCAAGAGTTCTGGATGCTGGCTGCGGGACTGGCCTACTGACGCTGGCCCTGCTCAAGGCCCTGGATATTTCGGTCCAGATTACGGCGCTAGACCTTTCAGCATCTTCGCTCGAAACGGCGCGCAAATCTGTCGAAGAGAGCGGCGAGCGTAGTAGCCAGAATATCTCCTTTATGCAGGGCAACCTGCTTTCGCTTCCCTTTCAGGACAGCTCCTTCGAGCTGATCGTCACGAGCGGGGCGCTCGAATACGTGCCGTTGCGTGAAGGCTTCGGCGAGTTGGCCCGCGTGCTCGCGCCAGGGGGGCATCTGCTCTATCTTCCGGTCAGGCCGTCGCCCATCAGCACGCTGCTCGAATTGATGTTTCGCTTCAAGGCCCATCCGCCGCAGGAGCTTGCCAGAAATACCGAACGCTATTTCCGCATCGTCAACCACTATCGCTTCCCGCCCTTGCACCCAATCGGCTGGACCAAAACCGCCGTGCTCGCGCAGAAAGTTTGATTGTCAGGAAGAGGATTTTAAAGCCGGGGGCGAAGAATTATTTAACAGGCACGAGACGCAGGACGCGGTCATCATCGCGTGCGGGCGTGCCGCGCCCGTCCTGGTTTGAGGTGGAGAAATAGATCGCGCCGTCAGGCCCTTCGGCCACCTCGCGTATCCTCCCGTATTTGCTTTCGAGTAATGCTTCCTGGCTCACCACACGCCTGCCGTCGAGCACGACGCGTATGATGCGCTGGCCGCGCAGACAGCCGAAGAAAAAATTTCCCTTGAATTGAGGAAAGGCAGAGCCGCGATAGAACATCCCGCTCGCGGGCGCGACCGCAGGCGTGTATTCAAGGAGCGGCGATTCCAGCCCCTCGCGCGTCTGCCTGTGGTGGACCAGCGGCCAGCCGTAGTTTTTGCCGCGCTCGACGATGTTGACCTCATCGCCGCCTCCCGGCCCGTCAAAGCCCGATGGGCCATGTTCGGTCTGAAACATGAGATTTGTGCCGGGCTGCCAGTCCAGACCCTGCGAGTTGCGATGGCCGTAGGACCAGATTTCCGGTCGCGCGTTTTGCCGGCCCACAAAAGGATTGTCCTGTGGCACCGAGCCGTCGTCGTTGAGCCGCAGGGTCTTGCCACCGAGCGAGTCCAGCTTCTGCGCTATCTCTCGCTCACCGGCATCGCCCGTCGTCACGTAGAGCTTGCCGTCTGGACCAAAGCGCAGCCGAGTTCCGGCGTGAAACTGCGCGGCGGGAATATCTTCTATGATGAGCTTGCGGTCCGCGAGCGCCGTGCCTGTCTCTCGAAAGCGCACGACGCGGACGCGCGTTTCGCCGCTGCTGTCGTAAGCATACGAGAGATAAAGCAGATGGTTGGTCGCAAACTGCGGGTGCAGGGCGAGGCCCATCAGTCCGCTTTCGCTGCTCGCTTCGACATCCGCGATGGTCGCCAGCGGCTCAGGACGCAGACGATTATTCTCAACGACGCGGACTCTGCCGGGCCGCTCCGTCAGAAAGACACGTCCGTCCGGAGCGAAGACAATGGACCAGGGCACTTGCAGACCGCTGACAAACGTTTCGACGCGAAAGCTCACCTCGCGCGAAGAGGTGCTCTCAATCTCGCCAGCGCCCCTCCCCTCAGGCCCGTTGCCGCAGGCCCAGATCAGAAAGAGGCCAAGCGCGAGTGATAAGTAGAGAATAGATTTCATCAGTTGGTATAAAGCAAGGGATGAACGCAGCAACTCTGAACGATGAAGGATAAGCTACTGGCGCATTGGTTGATTTATTGATTGACTCGATGAGTCAAGCTCTCAAGCTCATCTTTCATCATTCCTGCTTTATCTTTCTCATTGAGAGATATATTCGTGAAGCAGCTTGATCTCGTCGCCCTGCTCGCTCAGCTCGACGCGCATCAGGTCGCGTATAGAGAGCATCCCGACCCAGCGGTCGCCGTCAACAACGGGCAGGTGGCGCGTGCCTATGCGCTCCATTCTTTCCAGCGCGTCATGCGGCGTCTCATCGCAACGGATGACTGCGCGCAGCTCGCTCATGATCTCCCTGACGTTAATCCGGCTCGGGTCGCGCCGCGAGACGACTATATGATTGAGCAGGTCGCGCTCCGTGAGGATGCCTATCAGGCGGCCTTCCTGGTCCAGCACGCAGACCCCGCCGATGTTGCGCTGGGCCATATATTCCGCCGCTTCAAGCACCATTGCCGTGTCGCGTATAGAATAAGGCTCGCGGTCACGAATCACATGTTTAATCATCATCATGACGAGTGCCCTCCTGCTTTTTGGGATCGCAAGTGGTCGGGTCGAGCGTATGCGAGCATTATAAATGAAGATGCTTCAGTCAAAAAGTTTTCCCTGCGCCTCAGGGCGACGAAAAGTCCCAACCCTCGTTTCCTGATAGGCATGCTCGCGCTCGCGGTTAAAGCCGAGCCGCTCGCAATGAAGGCGAAAGAGAGTTTCAATCGCCTTCCAGTATTCGCCTTTGCCGCGCATACGCTCTCCGAAGACGCTCGAATTGAGCCTGCCTTCGCGCGCCTCCCTGATACGGCTCAAGACGCGCTCGACTTTTGTCGGGAGCTTCTCGCGCAGGCGCTGCTCGAAGTAGGGAGCGACGCTTCCCGGCAGCCGCAGCATAGTCATAAAGGCCATGCTCGCACCGGCTTCCCTGGCGCGTTTGAGAAGCCGCGGGATGTCCGTCGAAAGGCCGGGGATGACGGGGGCCAGCCCTATCCCAACCTGTATGCCTCTGCGCGACAGCTCCTCCATAGCACGGAAGCGCGCGGCTGGCGAGGGCGCGAAAGGCTCAAGCGCACGCGCCGTCTCGTCATCGGCAAAGGGGATGGTGAAGAAGACGCTCGCGCCAGCTTCGGTTGAAAGCTGCGCGAGGAGGTCTGCGTCTCGGCGGACGAGCGCGGACTTGGTGACGATGCCGACAGGGTTGCGAAATTCAAGACAGATTTCCAGGCACCGTCGCGTCAACCTGTAATGCGCTTCGAGCGGGAGATACGGGTCCGAGGTAAAAGAGAAGGTCAGCGCGTCGCCCCGCCAGCTCTTCTTGCGCATCAACTCCTGCCGCAAAAGCTCCGGCGCGCGGACCTTGGCAACAATCTTCGTCTCAAAATCCGTGCCCGCGCCATAGCCCAGATATTCGTGCGTCGGACGGCTGAAGCAGTAGCTACAGGCGTGCACACAGCCGCGATAACAGTTGACGGAATAATCGAAGCCGACATCCGGGCTGTTGTTGCGCGTGATAATCGAGCGTGTTTCGGTCTCCTCGAAAACCTCCACCTTCGCTTCCGGCGGCTCGCCTATCCATTCGACCGAATGCGAGAGCCAGGGATTCGGCGGATTCTCAACATAGTGCATAAGCATTGATGCGGATGGGAAGTTCGGGAGATAAACGTTGAATCAGGAACGATGAACGCGCATCCATGAATAAAACCAGAGTGAATCATTGTCTCATTTCATTGATTCAATAATTCACTCTCTTTAGTTCAATGCCGTCTTCATCGTTGTCTTTATGATGCGTCTCGCGGGAGTATGGATTCGATGCCGTGAAGAAGGACGAAGACCTGGTCCGGCTCGCCCTCTTCACCATGAAGGATTAGCGCGACGTAATCGTTTGTAATCTCTGCCACCTTTCCTTCGTACACGCCGCCTGAGAGAGTCTTGATGTCAACAAGCTGTCCCTTATAACGTCTTAACAAATTCTCTACATGCTTAAAGTCCATTGCTGGTCCTCCCTCTCGCAGCCGGAGAGCGCAAGCAGCTCGGCCAGGCGACGCAGAAGCCGAAAAGCGTTAAAGGAGCAACCTCTTGATGAGCAAGCAAGAGACTTGAGGCCGACAATCGGATAGCCTATCGAGATGTCCTCTTGCTTCGAGAAAACGCGTGTGGGCGATAAGGCCCCGCGGGCTTGCTATCGCCCACGCGCGTTTCCCGCAGAGCTATTTGACGTAGCCAGTCTTGACCGCCCGCGCCGGTCTTGGAAAACTGTTCGTCTCAATCTTGTAATCGGCGGGAATCTCAAAGAGACTGCGCGCAGGCTCGCTTCTGTCTATCTGCGTCAGCCGATAGACGGCTTCGCCAAAGCGCGGGTCAGTGCATTTGATCAGGATGTTCCGGCGCAGCTCCTGCGAATACCATCGCTCGTAGACGACCTGGCCGGGCTGACCGCCGTTCTGGGCCGCCGGAATCTGCGAGGTAATCCGCACGCCTTCCGCCTTGACGCCTTCGATGACCTGCGTGCCGAGCGGCTCTATACGGTCGCCCGCCGCGCGCGTGATGTCGTCGGGCAGACTCTGCGGCGTAGTAATCTCGGCTTTGCGCTCTGCGACTCCATCGAATGAATTGATAATCCTCAGCGCGCGTTGATGCTGCGGGTCCAGAAAGGTAATCGCGCCGTTGGTCGGGTCAAAGAGGATGCTCGGAATCAACTGGTCTTTGGAGCCATCGAAGTTAACGGCCCGGTCGTGACGCGTGCGCCCCTGGCTATCGCGGAAGATACGCGCCGTCATGGTCCGCACGAGGCGACGGCCACCGCTCAGGATTTGCGTCGTCTCTTTTTTGCCGATCGCCGAAAAGGGAGCGCCCTGGACCAGTCCCCGACCGTCGAAGGCAAACTCGGCAGAAGCAAAGCTGGAAGAGAAGTTGTTGCCTGCCTGCCTCTCTGCATCCGTCACGGAAGAGCTTTGCGCCGGAGGCTGCGAGGCTTGCTGCGCCTGCGCGAGGCGTTGCGCCGGATTTGCCAGCAGCAGGAGCGCCGCCAGAGCGAAACATATTGCTGTCATCTTCATGGCCTTTTCCTTTCTCTAAGAGGCTCTCGCGCTTCGTTTGCGGCCAGAGCCGGGCCAACCGAGATTTTAAGTTCGAGACTCTTCTTCACTGGTCCAGGCCACGAAGAAGAGCCTATAACGGTCAGGGTCTTCGAGCGTAATAAAGCGCCCGCCCCATCCTTCATCCAAAGGCTGAGAGACATCCACGCCGCGCTCTCTCAGTTCTTCGTAATAAGCATCCACATCTTCGACGCCGAGAAAAAAATGTACGCCCCGCCCGCGCTTGAGCATCGTTTCGAGCTGCTGGACCAGCGTTAGCTTTAAGTGTCCGGCCCTGAGAGTCGCCATCGGCGGCTCGGCTTCCGGCGTGCTCGTCAGGACTTCCAGGCCAAGCTGGCCCTCGTAGAAGGCCAGCGATTCTTCCAGGCTGTTGATTTCCAGCAGGAGCAGATCAAGCCCCGTCAACTTACTCATCTACTTCCTTCACCCGAGCCGCCCTTTTCTCTCCCATCTTACAGCGCCGTGAGCAGAAGATACACCACGTAAACGCCGCCGCCGACCGCAGACCAGAAGAGCGCCTCCTGCGCCAGCCTGAAACCGCGCACGGGGCTATCGAGCGCGAGCGATTCTCTCATCAAGCGCATTGCCGAGTGTGCCATCAGCACGCCGAACCCGACAAGGGCTGCGGCGAGAATCGCCAGCGGCCAGAGAAACCACATCCATTGAAAACGGACCAGCAGGAGCAGGACCAGCCCCGCCGCCATCATCAGCAGCGCCCCGGCCCAGCGACCGTAAATCGCATCGGCCTCTGCCGCCGCTGGCTGCGCTTCAAGCGGCTCCTGTGTCTCGGGCGGAGAGTATGGATAAGGCGCAGCGCGGCGAGTTGGCTCGGGGAAGAGGCTCGCGCGCTCTATGTCATAAGCGCGGCGAATCTCTTCGTGACGCAGCACGCCGTAAGCCTCGTTAATCAGCTTCATACGCTCTTCGCTACCGCCGCGATCCGGATGATGATTGACGGCGAGGCGTTTATAGAGCCGCTCGATCTCGCTCCGCGGCGCGCTCCGGCTCGCGCCCAGAATCGAGTAATAATCTTTGCTCGCATCAAACCGGCCCATACTGATTTGCGATTTTAGATTCGCTCGCGCCGGTTTGTAAAACATTTTTCTCAAATCTGTCTTCGGGCGCAGGCTGTGCTAAGCTTGTCCGCAGCGGCAAACATCTGTGGCTCTGAGGCGATGGGAGGTGCGAGAGCGTGGCGCAATTTGCTCCGGGCGATGACCTGGTTTTCCAGCTCGAAAGCGGTTTCGGGCTGCTTCGCGTGCTGGCGCTGGACCAGCTTGATGACGGGCGCAAGGTCTGGCATCTGCTCGCTTATGAAGAGTTTTTCCCTGATGTGGAATCGGCTGAGCAGGCTTTGGCACGCCCCGGCGCGCTCGGCGTCCGACTCCCGCACATGGCCCTCACCGAACGCGCTTTTGAAAGAACTCCTGCGGCCCTCCTGGGTAATCGTCCAGTGATGGAAGAAGAGCTAGAGGCTTACCGCGAGTGGGTCGCACGCGAAGGCGCGGTCTCAGACCGCTCGGCCCTGCTCATGCTGGGGATTCGTTGAAGAGGGATCAGATGAACATCAAACCGCTGCCAAAACTTTCGAGTTTACCGCGCTTATCTCTCATCGCGCTTTTTCTCTTGTCGGTCTTTGCTCTTGAGGCCGATGGGAGGCGGCGCGAGCGGCTCGTGGATAACTGGCGACCGCTGCATTACGATGTCAGCCTCAGCTTTGACGACCAGCTCTCAACCATCACAGAGGCGCGCACGGCCATCAGCCTTCAGGTGCTCAAGGATAAAGTCAGTGCTATCGATCTGGATTTCGGCGAGATGAAGATTGACGGCGTGACGGTCGGCGGCGCGCCCGCCAGGTATGAACAGGGGGCAGGCTCGCTCATCGTCTCGCTTGAGCGGCCCGCGAGGTTGAACGAGCGACTGAGCGTCGTCGTCACTTATCACGGCCAGCCTAAAGACGGGCTGGTCCTGACGAATGACAAGGACGGGAGGCCCGCCGCCACGGGCGACAACTGGCCCGACCGCGTGCACCACTGGATACCCTGTCTGGACCACCCTTCGGCGAAGGCCACCGTCAGCTTTAGCGTCAACGTTCCGGCGCGCGAGATGGTCGTCGCCAACGGGCGCTTTAAGGGAGTCAGTAATATTTCCGCGACGACGAAGACCTGGACCTATCAGGAAGAAGTGCCCATCCCGCCTTACTGCATGATTGTTGCCATCGGAGAGTTTGCGCGGCTAGGGCCGCCTGCGCCCGCCGTCACAAAGCTTTCCTATTACGTGCCACGTTCGGACGCGAATTTTGCTGTCCGGGGCTTTGCGCCCGGCGCGCCCTCTTTGAAATTCTTTAGCCAGACGATTGCGCCTTATCCTTACGAGAAACTGGACCTGATTATTGGCGCGACCCGTTTCGGGGGGATGGAAAATTCGAGCGCCATCGTCTTTACCAGCACGCTCTTTGACTCGCGCACTGAGATGCAGCCGATGAGCCGCCGCTTTAATATACGCCAGGGAATCGAGAGCGTCGTCGCGCACGAGATCGCGCATCAATGGTTTGGCGATTCGGTGACGGAAAGCACCTGGTCCGATCTCTGGCTGAGCGAGGGGTTCGCCACATACTTCGCCGCGTTGTTTATACAGAAGTACGAAGGCGAGCAGGACTTCCGCGATTACATGAAGCGTGATGCCGAAAAATATTTCGCCTACGAGCGGACCACGCGCACGCCTATCTTCGACGACGAGACGGAAGATTTGTTCAAGCTGCTCAACGCGAACAACTATCAGAAAGGCTCTTGGGTGCTGCACATGCTGCGCCAGCAACTCGGAGACGCTGCCTTCTTTCGCGGTCTACGCGCTTACTATCTGGCCCACCGCAACGCTACGGCGACGACTGCGGATTTACGCGCCGCGCTCGAAAAGTCTTCGGGCACGAACCTCACACAGTTTTTCGCGCGCTGGATTTACGGGGCGGGTCATCCGCGTTACGAGCTGAGATGGAAATGGCAGGGGCAGAGGGGCGGCCCTGGCACGCTCGCCATGAAGCTCAGACAGCTTCAAGCGGACGAGGCTTTTCCCAATCCTCTGCCTGTGGAAATCACTTCGCCGCAAGGCACACGCCGCGTGCTCTTTCGCCCGCGTGGTAAAGAAACAGAGATGAGCATCAGGTTGGCCCGTCGCCCGACCCTCTTGCGCGTTGACCCGGACGAGACCGTGTTGAAGGAGGCCAGCGTGAGCGAGGAAAAGTAAAGACGCCTGGCAGCCGCTTTACTCTTCCGTCGAGACGAATGGACCAGTTTGAAAGCTCTGCTCGCTTACTCGCTCAAGGCCGCATACTTGAAGAGTCGAAACCTGTATTGCTGCTGGTCGCGTATGTTTTTCGCCACGACTCCGTGCAGATTTTCGTCCCAGCCAGTGTACTGCTCTATGAACCTGTCCGCGCCCGCCTTATCGCCCGCGTCTTGAACTTCGAGCACCTTCGCCAGCATTTTCCCGACCACCTCATGATACTTGCCGTAGTTGATATTGAGCCTCTTGGTCTCTCTGTCAAAACTCAGCAGCCCGTTTTCCAGAAAGAAGTTCCACTGCATCAACTGCATCGTGTTGTAAGGCTGATCGCGGCGCGGCCTGTTGTTTTGAAGCACGCGATTGATGCCGCTGGCATAGAGCGAGCGTAGCTGCGCATCCGTGTAATAGCCCTGCTTGCGTAGAGCTTCGGCGACAAACAGCGAGACCAGGTCGGCCTTCATCTCTTCGAGCGCGCTCGCATCTTCCTGCAAGGCAACGTCCAAATCTCGCCCGTCTCTGGTCCTGTCCACGCCCAGATAATGGCCTACCTCGTGCCAGAGCGTACGGTAAAAATTGCCGTCCGAAGTAAGGTCCTCCCTGTGCGCGGCGGCGACCGCCACTTCCCAGGCGCGCGAAGTGCCCGCGAAGATGTCCTGATTGCGCATGATGTTCGAGCGCAGGAGGATGGTCCGGCCATAACGGCGCGCGAGATAACTTTCATTGGGCAGGATGGTGGCTGTGTTGCCGCCGCGCGCCTGCCCAAAGTCCGCGATGACATCGTAGACCCCGACCGGAATATCCTCTCGCACCTTCTTGTGTTGCTTGTAAGGCAAAGCATCTTCGAGCGCCTGCAAGCCCTTCATGGCCCTGCGCAACTCCGTAGTCTCCTGCTGGCGCTGGCTCAAGAGGCTGAAGGAGAAGAAGGACTTGACCCCGAAAAGCTCGTCGTCATAAACCTCGTATGAGCCGATCTGCGCGTTCAGATTTTTGAAGTGGCCCGTGACCCAGGCAGCGTCGCCCGATTCATAATCGTCCGAGAGCAGGTCGCGGCTGCGATTGCGCAAGTAACGAGCAAACTCTTCATCATCCTTCTGCAAAGCGTCCGCGGCCTCGTTCAAGAGCGCGTGCGCCCGCATCAACTCATCCGCATACGCGACCGAATAAGGGACGGCATAAAAGCCTTTCAGGTCTCGTTTTGAGAGCAACGCTTCCAGCTCTTTTTTCAACCCCGGATGCAAAGTGTCGAGCGCCGTATACTGCCTGAGCTTTGAGAGGTCGCGCTGCAACTCTACGGGGCGTGTGCGGTGGACCACCGTGCGCAGGTCCAGTATGGAATCGCGCTTTTCCGGATGCTTCAAGAGGAAAGCTTCCAACTCCTCTTTGGTGACGCCCGCCGGATACATGTTCTTTTCGGGCCGCGACGGCTCGACAGGCAGAAACGGCTCGCGCTTGTTTTCAAGCGTTGCGGCAATCGGGCCTTGATTAAGGCGATAGAGCATGAGCAGATTTTGCGTGGACTGGGGCGAGCCTGCGCGCTGGTCCAACTGTCTCAGCTCGCGCTCGGCTGAAAGCGACTGCGCGTGCCTCTGCTGTTCATAGAGATGCTGAAAAATCTTGCCCACTTCAAGCAGCTTGCCGATAGCTCGCCTCTCACCCTCGCTCAAGTGCGAGAGGTCCGGCGCGAGGCGCACGGTTTGTGTCCTGGCAATGATGGCCTGGCTCTTTTCCAGCGGCCAGTAGCCAGCGGGTAGATTGCTCATGGAACTCCTGCGTGATGCCGTCTGCGCAAAAGAGCAGGCAAAGATGGCTGCGATTAACGTTAAAGATAGCAAACTTTTCATCGTTCACCTCTGGACCACTAACTCTCCAGCTTCGCGTCCATAGTAATCTGTGCATTCAAGAGGCGCGAGACAGGGCAGCCGGCCTTGGCATTATTGGCCGCCGTCTCGAACGCCTGCTCGTCAGCCCCGGGCACTCTGGCCCTCACATCTAGATGCACGCTGGTAATCGTAAACCCGGCCTCGGTCTTTTCCAGCCTGACGCTGGCGGTCGTGCTGATGCTCTCAGCCGTCAACCCCGCGTTGCCGAGTTGTCCAGAAAGAGCCATTGAGAAACACCCTGCGTGCGCCGCCGCGATCAACTCTTCAGGGTTAGTTCCCGTGCCCTCCTCAAAGCGCGTGCTGAATGAATACTGCGTGTCTGCGAGCACGCCGCTGTCGGTCGAGATTCTCCCCTGCCCGTCTTTCAGACCACCCTTCCAAACCGCCGAAGCTTTACGTTTCATGACCATCTCCTGAGAAGATTTTGAATAACAGTAGGATAGTAACACATCTCAACAGGGCGGAAAGCGAGGCCGCGCCGCAGGCCGTCTGCCTTCTTCTGAGGCCGTTTGAAAAGAAGAAAGGCTGCCCATCCGAGCAGCCTTTCTCCAACTGATTTCCGTCAAGATTGCTGTCTATTGTGCAGTGAGGTTGAAGCGATAATGTTCCAGCAAGACCCAGCCTCTGATCCAGAACTCAAAACACAAAAAGCAAAGGATAGAGCAAATCAGTGTATTTGTATTCAGTAAGACGAAGGCCGAGCGGAGGACCTAGCGATTGGCGAGAACCACGGGCGGGTTGCTGTCAACTTCTGAAAGTGTTAATCGGGGCGAGAGGATTCGAACCTCCGACCTCTCGGTCCCGAACCGAGCGCTCTACCAGGCTGAGCCACGCCCCGACAAAGTGAAAGAGGATTGTAGGCGACACCTTCCGGCATGTCAAACCAACGTTGCAGAGCAATGAGATAGAACGTTGATGAAGCGCGTCTTCGGTCTCTCTCTTATTTCTATCTCTCAGTGCTCTTCAACGCTGTCCGGCTGTGATGTGTTGGAGATGTGTGCGCGTGAATGTTTGATGTGTCGCCAGACCCACCAGACGACGCCCGCCAGGATAATGAGGCCGATGACAAAATCGAAGCGATGAAACCATGACTTGAGCGTCTCATTCTTGTCCCATTGCTCGCCTAGAACTTGTCCGACATAAGCGAGGCCCAGACACCAGGGGAGCGAACCGAGAAAGGTGTAGATGACAAACCTCTTCAAGTTCATACGCGCCACGCCCGCCGGGAAGGCTATGAAAGTGCGGACCACCGGCAGCAAACGGCTGGCGAAGACTATGACTTCGCCGTATCGCGCAAACCAGCGGTCGGCCAGGTCCAGATCGTGCGGTGAAATCAAAACATAGCGGCCATACTTTTCAATCAAAGGACGCCCGCCCCGCATCCCAACCCAGTATGCGACCAGCGACCCCAGCACGCACCCGACTGCCCCCGCGATCCCGACCCACCACAAATTAAAGCGGCCAGTATAAACAAGGTAGCCCGAAAACGGCATGATAATCTCCGACGGTAAAGGAATACACGCCGATTCGATTGCCATCAGGAGCACAATCCCCGCATAGCCCAGCGCGGAAATCGTGGCAACAATAAAGCCCGAAAGAATCTCGATTATCTTACCTATCAACTAACCACCCCTTATATTAAGTCTCAGAGTCTGAGAGTCTAGGAGTCATGAGTCAAAAGCAAAAGAACTATCTTTTAGCCTTTGACTCCAGACTCCAGACTCTCAGACTCTGAGACTCATTAATTGGACCAGCCGTAGTGGCCTATGAGCGGGACAAAGGCGCATGGGCCATGATCTTCGCGCGTGTAGCCTTCTTCTGTCCTGATGACGCGAACCAACTGCTGCGATTCACGTGTTTGACCGACGGGTATGACGAGCCGCCCGCCAATCTTGAGCTGCGCCTGCAAAGGCGTGGGCACTTCCGGCCCGCCCGCCGCCACCAGTATGCCATCGTAAGGCGCGTGCGCGCTCCAGCCGAGCGTGCCGTCAAAGCATTTGACCGTCGCTTTGTAGATACCTAGCCGGCGTATACGCGCCTGTGCCTGTCGCGCCAAATCCGCTATGCGCTCGATGGCGAAGACCTGCGCGGCCAACTCTGCCAGCACGGCGGTTTGATAACCCGAGCCAGCGCCTATCTCAAGCACTCTGGACCTCTCATCAAGCTCAAGCAACTCCGTCATACGCGCGACGATGAAGGGCTGAGAGATAGTCTGGTTGGCATCAATCGGGAGCGCATGGTCGCCATAAGCGTTGCTTTGCAGGGCCTCGGGCACAAAGAAGTGGCGCGGGACATTTGCCATCGCTTCGAGCACGCGCTGGTCCAGTATGCCGTAATGGTCGCGCAGACGCTGAATCATACGCTCGCGCGGGATGCGAAATTCCGAAAGAGATGCTGTAGGCCGTCTTGGTGTGGTACTCAAAGGCTTTCTCTGGCTCATCAACGGTCAAGCATGAAGAGATCAAAGCCGATTTTTCTATTCAGGATTGACGCGTTGAAGATTCGCTGTTCAGGAATTTTGTATGACTTCATCGGCGCTGAGATAACCCCAGGTCTCAATAGCGGTCAGCGCGCGGTGGTCCGTCATATCGCTCTTGAGCGGCGTGACGGAGATATAGCCCTGCTCGACGGCCTGATAATCCGTCCCGTCCTCGACCGTCCCGACGAAATACTCTTCACCGATCCAGTAGTAAGCCTTGCCGCGCGGGTCTATGTGTTCCGTGATGACGGGGCGCGCGTTTTTCAGCCCCTGCCTGGTCACGCGCACGCCCTTGATCTCGCCCTGCGGGATATTGATGTTGAGCAGTGTGCCTTCGGGTAAGCCTTCCGTGAGTACTTTCCTGACGGCTGTGACGGCGAAGCGCGCAGCCTCTGTGAAATCAAAATGTTCCCGCGCCACCAGGCTCAGCGCTATGCCTCGCACGCCCAGGATAGCCGCTTCGAGCGCGCCCGCGACAGTGCCCGAATAGGTCGCATCATCGCCCAGATTCCCGCCGTGGTTGATGCCCGAGACACAGATGTCGGGTCGTTCATCCTCGCCCAGTATCTTATTGAGCGCGAGCGTCACGCAGTCTGTCGGTGTGCCGTCAACGGACCAGTGCCTCTCATCAATCTGCCGTATGCGCAGCGGGCGGGCGAGCGTCAGGCTGTGCGAAGCGCCGCTCATCTCCGCAGCGGGCGCGACTACGTACACGTCGCCGACTTCGCGCAAAGCTTCTTCGAGCTTGATGAGGCCGTCCGAATGGATGCCGTCATCGTTGGTGACAAGAATACGAGTCATACTAAATGTAAACTGATTGCCGTTCACGGGCGCTTCAGGCTCTTTGCCGCGCACCGTCCTTTTGCATGAAGTGACAACACTTCAGCGTAGCCGTCAGACCTGACAGCGGACGCCCGCGCGCTCAAGGGGCGCGGGATGTTGCCTCTCACATTGTTCTGGAGTTTGAACGATAGATGAGGTCGCGCCGGGCTTGCCTGGTCCAAGCGAGAGCCGCAAAACCTTTAGTCGCGGTTGATGCGCGGGCGGTTCTTCTTCTTGTTACGCTTGCGCGCGAGCGCGGACTTGAGCTTGGCCTTCTGCCCCGGCGGAATAAAAAAGGCGTGCTTCTTCGCATCCTTGATAATCTCTTCGGTCATCACCTTGCGCTTGAAGCGGCGCAGAGCGCTCTCGATTGATTCTCCCTGATTGACATTCACGACAGCCATACTTTTCCTTATCTTTCTCCTATAGATTCCTTTTTCAAGTTTAGACGGACCTCCTATTAAACACGGCCCGCACGGAAATGGTCAAGCGCATACAGGCGTTCTCAAATCAACGTTTGGAAGAGGCCCGGCACGCGCGCCTGAAGACCGCAGCAGCATGGGCCGCGCTTCCCTCAAACCTCGCGTCTGAGACGGACGCAAACGAACCCCGCGAACATCCCTTAAAAAGTTTGGCTCGCGGGGTTCACCCTGTTCCAGCAAGATGAGCTTAAAGCTCAGGCGGAAACGGAAAGCTCCGTCTCTTCTTCCTTGTTTTTGGTCCGCCCCAGACCCTTGATCTGGACGGGCTTCTCTCCCGTCAGACCCTGTTGCTTGAGGACGTTTTCCTGGTAGAGCTTACGCATCATCTGCATCTCTTCGGCAGCCGTCTTTGGCCCATCCATGACGGGCTTGTTCGGACGCTGTATGTCTACCTCATTGAGCTTCATGCCGTGCGTCGTGTCGGCGAGCGGAACGGCCTTGCCCCTGGCAAAGATTTCATGTCGGCCATGCTCCTGATACCACTTGGCGACGGTCGCGTTCTGGTGCATGTGCTCGATGATGTTTCTCCAACCGATGCCAGTGTTGTAGGCGCAGAAGGAGATTTCGCCTTCCTGTGTGCCGTAAGGGATGATGCACATCTCTGTGCGGCGAAAATCGTAGTTGAAGAGGTCCTGAAACCACATGCCCGCGATAAAGAGGAAGTTCCAGCGGTCCGAGCGGCGCTTCTCTATGTCTTCCTTCGAGCGGCTGCCGTCAACCTTGCCGTAATCCTTGCCGGTCAAGCCGAAGGATTTGTCGAACTTCTTGAACAGCTCCGAGAGCGTAAACTGCGAAGGCGACTTGTAAGGGTTGTAGTGCTTGAGGAGCGCCAGGCCCATCATCAAGTTTGACATCCACTTGCCGCGCGCAGCGTCCGTAATCTTCTTCATGTCCGTGACCAGACCCGGAATGTTGAGGAACTCCGGCACGGGCCTCATCTCTTTGGATTCCTTGTCAATCATCACAGCCGTCCCGACGCCGCAGTTCGGATGGCAACCGCACGAGACCTGTCCCCAATCTGCATCCGGCCCGTGCACGAGGTCCGCAAAATCCGCGAACGCGCCCATCAAAGAGAGCGGAAACCAGTCGCGCGTAGGCTCTGTGATGCCGACCTGGTCCTTAACGTCGTGCGCCAAGTGCGAGAGCGTATAGCGCTGCTGCAAGCGGCGCTGCTCTGTAATCTCTTCGTCGCGGCCAGTGAAAGAGACCGGCTGAAACGAGAGGAAAGCGATCTTCTTAGGATTATCCAGCGCGAAACGAATAATCGAGCCGACCTGGTCGTTGTTGATGCCGTTGACGAGCGTCGTCACCAGCACGATCTCGACGCCCGCTTCGTGCAGGTTGTTGATGGCGCGCAGCTTGACATCAAAGAGATTGCCGACCTGACGGTGGCTGTTGGCGTCGTTGCCGATGCCGTCGAATTGCAGATAGACATAACGCAAGCCGGCTTCTGCGGCCTCGCGGCAGAACTCTTTGCTCTTGGCAAACTCGATGCCGTTGGTCGCCGCCTGCACGCTGTTGTAGCCGACTTTGCGCGCATACTTAACGGCGTCTATAAAGTGCGGAGAGATGGTCGGCTCGCCGCCCGAAAATTGTACGGACATCTGGCGGCGCGGCTTAATAGTAATCGCGTTGTCGAGAATCTCTTTGACATCATCAAAGCTCAGCTCGTGCACAAAGCCGACCTGGTTGGCATCCATAAAGCAGGGGTCGCACATCATGTTGCAGCGATTTGTCAGGTCCACTGTAAGAACCGCGCCGCGACCGTACTTGACCGTGCTCGAACCGTGATTGTGCAGCTTCTCGTCGTTGTGCGCAGGGATGTCGCGGCCCGGAAACATTCTTTCGATGTGCTCCAGAAACTTCGCGTCAATCGCCATCATGTCCTCATAATGGCCGTGCACGGGGCAATCCTTGACCATCCAGATTTCGCCATCGCGCTCGATAATCTGAGCCTTGACCTCGCCCACCTTCTCGTTGATAAGGACGGAGACATCCTTTTTGCCGCTCAAGATGTCCTGGCGCGCTTCTATGACGCACTGCGGGCAGAGCGAGTCGGTTGTTCGCGGCCAACCCAGCGTAGGCTTGGTCTTCTGCCACGATTTCAGGAGCGGCTTGTCGGACCACTTGGGCGTAAATGACGGATTGGGCTTGTACTTATTAATAGACTGGATCGTGTTGAATAGTCTGCCCGCGATGAAGGTCAAGCCTCTCTCGGCGTGTTTGATGGGTTTATGTTTGCTGCCTGCCATTCTCTTCTCTTCCTCTTTTTTTTATCAACGTTTCTGTGGGCCGCGCGTCTTGGGTAAGCCTCTCGGACGTGCTTTGGCGTAAATAAACGACCTGCTGGATTCGCACACTAAGGCGCATAAAAAGCGGCATTTTCTCTGTGCAATGAGCGTGCCGCTTTCGGGTGTAGACTGTAACTCGACAAATGATAGAGTTTAGTCGTCTTCCGCGACCGTCTTTCGGATTTCAAAAAGAAGGGCTGCCGTATCAGATGAACTCAAATCCCGACAAAGATAAGCCTGCGTAGCACTCTGACTCGCGCCCGTCCTTTCCAGACGAGACCTTAAACCATTTTGACACTCAGGTCAAATCGTGCGGGTTTGGTAAACAATATACAGCACAATCTTTACGAGTGTGTAGCCGAAAAAGAGAGGAGCCGCTGGCCCGCTTTGCCGCAAGCTGAAAAGCGAACTCATCCTCGTCTTCAAGCCATCAAGCCTCGGCTAAGTCTGTTCGACCACCTTCTTGACGGTCACTTTAAGCTCCGGGTGGCTCTTGCTCCCCGCGGTGATAATCTCTTTGACGGCCTCTATGGTTGATTCGGCAAAGTTGTGAGCAGGTTCATCTTCGCCCTCTATCCAGAGGGTCACTTTCAATCTGATAGCCTTACGCATCATGCCCCCTACAGCTCAAGGAATTTCGTCCACAGATTTCCAGAGGCCATTTTGCTGGACCTCTATCTTCATGATGGGATGTATCTCCCAGATCGTCCCGCGCGTCTTCCCCACCTGGTCCGGGTGCTCCGGGTCCAGCAACAGCCAACCGCTGATGCGCACGCGTTGCTGCGCCTTGCCAATCTTATTGAGCACATCCGTGCGCCAGCTCGGGTGATTCTCGCGTATGGGCGGAGTGGTCTCAATCACAATCGAGCCGGTTCTATCATCGCCGGCCTCTTTGGTCAGCCAGATATGGTAATCACGAAATTCCTTATCGGCGCCATGACAGTTTGGCGATTCCGGCCCCATCAGTTTGGCGTCGGCCAGATAGCCTTCGACGACCACGGGTGTCCCCTCATAACGCTCGACTTCAGCCAGATCACTGCTGGACCACCTGTCGCGGTCACGCCGTTCGACCTTTTTGGGCCAGGGGAGATTCTTCAGAGCGTCAAAGCCGACCGCGATATAGCTGCCTTCGTCTACGCGATTCTTCAACCTGTTCAAGGCAGGGTCGCCGCCATCGCCTTCTGGCGGGCAGCCTCTAAAAGTTTTATTAGCGGGATTAGGCTTTGCTCGCAGCTCTGGAAAGCCTACGGTCCTCTCCGTCGCGGAAGGCTTGCCCGGTGTCGTGAGGGTCGCGGAGGGTGGCGGCAAGCCCTTGCGTAATGAACGGACCAGCAAAACCAGCAAGAGAAGCGCGCAGATGACGACGAGCGCGATGATGATTTTGGTGAACGGCTTTAGATGTCGAGGGCGATTTCCCTGCCAACTCATAAACATGGCTCCTGACCGCGTAAGCTGAAGACGTGATGTTGGAGATAAATTCAGACGGGCCAATATAACAGAATCCGAAAGGCTATGTGAAAGCTGGTCCAGTCAGAGCGGTCCAGACAGAGAGAGAGCGCTGAGCCGCTCGTCATTCTTCAAGAAA
>DASWMI010000154.1:0-24794 GCA_036399835.1 Pyrinomonadaceae bacterium
CCTCTCAACTTCCGCGGCGGCTGCCGTCTCGTGTTGTTCTGTCTGAATCGAGCGCATCGAGATGCTTACTATAACAGAAGAGGGAAGAGCCGTTGACCGTTTGAAGAGAGCTTGACGACAACTCGGCTGCAATCAGCGCTCGCCAGTTGTTTATACAGGCAGGCGCACAAAGCGCACGCTCTCGCCAGCTTCAATCGCGTCTCGTCCTTCCGGCACGTTGATGAGCGCGGTGGCCCGCGCAAACGCCACGAAATCCGAAGAGCCGCCCCACTTCAAAGGCTGCGCCAGGAGTTGCCCCTGTTCATCCGTCACCAGCTCCGCCGGAAGATAGCTCTCGCGCTCAAGCGAACCCTTGACGCTGCGAGCCAGCACGGCATGTCCTTCTTCAAGCCCGAAGGCGCGCGCGCCCTGCATCAAGCGCAGCGCCGTGCGTGCGAAGAGATTGAAGGTGACGGAGACCGAGACGGGATTGCCCGGCAGACCAAAGACCAGCGTCCGGTCCAATCGCGCGAAGACGGTCGGCTTACCTGGACGCAAAGAGACGCGCTCGAAAAAAACTTCCGCGTTGAGTTCGCGCAGCGCAGCCTTCGTAAAATCGTAAATGCCCATCGAGACGCCGCCGGAAAGCACCAGCACATCAGAGCGCGCGGCGGCCTCCCTGATTTCGCGCTGCAAGAGTTCAAGATCATCGCCAGCGAGCGGCAAACGCTCAACCCGCGCTCCGGCAGCCTGCGCGTAAGCGCCCAGCGAGTAAGAGTTGGAATCCCGAATCTGGTCCGGTCCGGGTCTCTCTTCGACACGGACCAGCTCTGTTCCGGTGGCGAGCACGCAGACGCGCGGACGACTCCCAACCCTCACACGCGCATAACCAAATGAGGCCAGCACGGCCATCTTCGCTGCGTTAACCTCTTCGCCCGCCGCAACCACACGCTCACGCTCTCTGACCTCGCTCGCGCGCCTGACGATAAACTGCCCCGCGCGTGTCGGCTTCTCTATCAGGACCAAGGCTTGCTGGTCCAGCTCGCGCGTCAACTCAACCTGCTGCACGCTGTCTGCGCCCGCCGGAACTGGCGCGCCCGTCATAATACGCACGGCCTCGCCCGCCTTCAGCTCGCCGTGCCAACCCTTTCCCGCAGCCGATTCACCGACGATGCGCAGCCGCGCCGGAGACTGCTGCGTATCCTCAAAGCGCACGGCATAGCCATCCATCTGCGCGCGATCAAATGGCGGCAAATCCGAATCGGCAAAGACATCTTCCGCCAGTACACGGCCCAGAGCATCACACAGCTCGACCTGCTCAGCGGCGAGCCTGTGCGTCTGCTCTTGAACGATACGGATGGCTTCTGAAACAGGAATCATCACGATGCGCAATCATACCAGAGTCTAACAGCGCCAGGCGCTCTGCTTCGCTCCCAGTCGCTGCCTACACGGAGGATGATTGTTAAATTCAGAGAGGCGACGAGCTATCATGCTCGTCGCCTCTCAAGCTGTTTCTCTTTAATACCTGTGACGCAAGCGAGATTACTTGACGTAGACACTTGCGGTATTAGAGTAAGCGGAGTTGCCGCTGCTGTTGGCCGCGCGGACTCGGTAATAGTATGTCCTTTTCTTTTGAGCTGTCCTGTCTGCGTAGCTCGTCTGATTGGCGCTCACTGTCGCTACCTGTGCAAAGCCGCTCGAAGCGGATGTCGAGCGTTCTATTGTGAACGACTGCTCGTTGGTTGAATTATCGTTCCAGCGCAGCGTGGCTTCGCCCGAGCGATTGCTTGAAGCGGTCAACCCCGTCGGCGCAGAAGGGAGCGCGAGAGCTATGGTCGCCGTTGTCCTGGCGATGTTAGTCGCGCCGTTATTGTCCGTCACGGTTAAGGTCACGGTGTAAGTCCCAGCCGCCGAGTAAGTGTATGAAGGCGCGGCTCCGGTAGCGGTCGCCCCGTCGCCGAAGTTCCACTGGTAGAGGTTAATCGTGCCGTCCTGGTCGCGCGAGCCGCTGCCGTTGAATTGCAGAAGCAGTCCTGCGGTCCCACTGTACGGGCCTCCCGCGCTGGCAACGGGCGGTTGGTTGACCTTCAAGCTGACAACGTTTGAGCCGACCGCGATTCCACCGTTATCTGTGACGACGGCCTGCAAAGAGTAGCTGCCTGCTGCGACGTTGGTCCAGTTGATGCTATAGGGACTCGCCGTCGCAGTGCCTATGAGCTGGTTGTTTGAGTAGAACTGCACCTTGCTGACATTCCCATCACTATCGGAAGCCGCTGCGTTGATAGTGATGTTGGCGGGAGCATTGTAAGTCGCGCCATTGGACGGACTGGTCAGGCTGACGGTAGGCGCTTGATTCGGCGTCGGTGCCGGAGACGGCTCGGGAATGATCGTCTCATTGATAGTAATCTTGATCGGGCTTGATGTCGTTGTCATGCCTGTATTGTCTGTGGCGACGCCTGTCAGAATATACTCACCCACTTCTATGGCGTACCAATGTGCTGTATAAGGACTCGCCGTGGCCGTGTCTATAAACTTGCCGTCAACGTAATAATCAACCCGGCTGACGACGCCATCGCTGTCGGATGCCTTGGCCTGTAGAACGACGGAGGAGTAGGTCGGATACGTCATCCCGTCATACGGGTTTGTCAGTTCGATAGTTGGGGCCGCTGACAGCTTCGCGCAGGAACGAAGAGCCTTGTTGACGTTGAGGCGTCCGCCCGTTCTGGTGATGCCATTGAGAGCAGAGATTGGATCGACATTGTTAAGAAGAGTGCTCTTCAGATTAGTAGTGTCGAGCGAACAGCGCGAGAGCAGTAAAGCAGCCGCGCCGGAAACGTGAGGACTCGCCATCGAAGTGCCGCTCCAATAGTCATAGCCTCCGCCGAGTGTAGTTGAAAGGACTAGCACGCCGGGCGCGCCCAGGTCTACGCGCGCCGCTCCGTAGTTAGAGAAGGAAGCCAGGAGGTCGTTGTTGTCTGTCGCCGCGACGGAAATAAGATTGGAAGCGTCATAGCTGGCCGGATAGAATGGTACGGCGTCGTTGTTATCGCTCAAGCGATCATCGCCGCCGTTACCCGCGCTGGCTACAAAAAGCATGTCGCTGTCTTTAGCACGGTCAATCTCATCAAGCAGAGCTTGAGAGGCATCGCCGTTCCAACCCCAGCTATTCGAGAGCACGCGCACGTTTGCGCCCGCGCCGAACACCTGCCTGGCTTGAATCGCAAACTCTATGGCGTCAATGGCATCTTCGAGCGTGCCGCTGCCGGTCGCATCTATAAACTTGATTGCCATGATGCTCGCCGTCTGATTGACGCCCACAACGCCCGTGCCGTTATTGCCGATCGCGCCGATGGTCCCGGCCACGTGCGTCCCGTGGTTATACTCGTCCATCGGGTCGCAAGTTTTGGTAATCGCGTTGAAGCCGTGAGTCCCTGCCTCGCAGCGTATTAGCTGGCCTCCGATATTAACGGTAAAAGCGGCGGGGGCGGACCACATATTGGCGGCCAAGTCCGGGTGCGTGTAATCAACGCCCGTGTCCACCACGGCCACGACCGCTTCGCGCGACCCCCTGGAAATCTCCCACGCCGGCACCGCGCCAATATCTGCGCCCGCAGTTCCGGTACTACTGCCTATAGCCTGTCCGGTGTTCTGCAACCCCCACAGCCCTGAAAAGCTCGGGTCGTTGGGAAGGGCTGCCACATTGATGAGATAGTTGGGTTCGACATACTGGACATCGTTTCGCGCAGAGAGTTCTCTAATCAGAGTGGCCGTGTCTTTGCTGCGTGAACGAAGCAGCCGGACGCCCGTCTCGCCAACTTTCTTATCAAAGTCGGAATCAACGTTTCTCTTGGCCTGTGCTACGTCCTGCGCCGTGGCGGATTGGCGGAACTTGACCAACACTTCGCCGGCGACCACTTTCTGGCCCTTAAAAAATTCGATCTCCCGTTTTTTAGGATGTTTAGCTGTTTGAGCTGTGGCAAGAAAGGTAGCAAACAGCAAAAGCGAGGAAATGATTGAAACCACCCCAATCACCCTCAAATTGCGAGGCAGCTTCTTCGTCATAAACCGCTTAGTTAGTCTTTGCGCGAGGCTATCTTTGCACATAATTATCCCTTACACTGTCTCTGCATACGGGCAGCCAAACTACCGCCCTCTTAGAAGTTTATTGTTTGTCGGATTGGGGGATACGACGCGCCGACGGGAGTGAGGCTAACTACCAGATACCGTGCGGCAAAAAAGCATCAGCATATGATGTCAAAGCACCTGGAATAGTTGTTCCGAATTTCTGCTAAGGAAGGTTTTTCTACGGGAATTTATAGCCCACACTCTGGAATATGAAGAGGCCGCCAGAGCTTCATCCATGCTCGCCAGGTGAAGCCATTTACCCTTCGAGCCTGGCTGCAAAATCTTGGGAAAAATCGCGGTAAAGTAAAAAAGCGCGCGCCTGACAAATGGGCGCGCGCTTTTCTAAAACGGAGCCGACGGGACTCGAACCCGCGCGCTCCGAGCGACCTGACCGAAGCTATCTCTTCAAACATCAAGCGTTTACAGTAGGCCCTAATTTGGGCTTTTCCTCTTGTGCGGGATTTTTGACGGGACGCAGTTTCTGAATAGCTTCTACTGCCACCCGCTTCCTACCGTCAGTCCCATGGACGTAACCAGCGCTGGTCTTAATATCACGATGGCCCATAAGCGCCATGATCTCGTAAGACGAATAACCAGCTTCGCCCAATAGTGTACCGAACGTGTGACGCATAGTGTAGAGTCTAGCGCCTTTAATTCCCGTATCCTCTAGCGCCCGGCGAAAACCGTTCTTGACTTCCCTGAAACGGTCGCCTGTGCGCCAACTGACAAACAGGTGTTCGCTTCCCGTGTTCTTGTTGTAAAGCTCAAGCAAGACTTCACGCACGGCTTCACTCATAGGAATCTCGCGCTCTTCATCAGTCTTCGTTCCTGCGCGCAGTACGTTACGCTCAAAGTCAACGTCCGAGCGACGCAGGTTGAAAATCTCCGAAGGAGGACGCAGCCCCGTGCCGATGCCTACGATTACTATGGGGCGAAGATGCGCAAGCGTGCCTGTCAACTTGCTCATAAGTCGTTCCTCTTAATCGTGAGTAAAGTAGCGAGGGATCACCTTGCGCTTCTTGAACCTTTCAACCTGTCGGCAAGGATTATGATCAATCTTACCGAAATCCTTAGCCTTCGTGAAAATCTTGGACAGGATTTCAAGTTCGCGGTTAACGGAAGTCTGGGTCAAATTAGTTCCCCTCGGAGTGACCGAATTCCGTCGAGCTGTCTTATAGCTTTCAATCATTTCCGGGGTAATTTGATCCAGCCTCTTATTCCCAAAGTACTTGATCAAAGTCTTGCAGCGAGTTTCGTCTGAAGTCCCGCAAGAGCGTTTATTCCCGCGAGCCCAAGGAAGATATACCTTTTCAACGAACTCATCGAAAGTCGGTGTTACCTTCTTGTGCGAACCATATTTACCCTCGAAGACATCATTCTTAATTCGGACCTCGGCCTTCTCAGCTTGAGACCTCGTGCGGGCCTCTTTAATCGCACCGGTATATCGGACATTGTTGATCCAAAAATCATAGTGCCAGTGAGCGTTCTTGCAGGATTTCTTTTTCCGACATTCACGCCGCGTGCACTGACGCTGATAAACTGCCATTACTTGTTTCTCCTTCTCCAAGCGCTTGCAGCCATTCTCGAAGGAAGAGAACGGCATGCATCTTACTCTTCAGGTTTAGTCCAATCAAGAATTTCTTCCAGATCAAAGATCGTGCGGTCACCAGCCTTTCGAAAGGGAATCTTTCTTTGGCTAACCCAGTCGTAGATAGTCCTCTTTGAGACACGAAGAAGAATCGCGACTTCTTTTACCTCGAGGAATCTGGGTAGAGGATTAGGTAGTTCAGTGCTCATCTTAATAGTCCTCCAAAGCGGAAATATTCCGGCTTTCAGGGAAACGCCTGTTTCCCTGAAAATTCAATAGTAGATGATTCGCGATACGGGAGCGATTGGGTCTCAAACCTGAGTTAGGAGGCCATCGCCCTGAAAAGAAATCTTTTTGCTCTTACATCTTTACCTCCTTATTTCAGAGCCTTCGAATCATTAAATTATTCAGTCGCACCCCTAAAGAACACACGAGTGTCTTAGGCTTTGAA
The DNA here is from genome assembly GCA_036399835.1 of Pyrinomonadaceae bacterium. Lineage (GTDB taxonomy): Bacteria > Acidobacteriota > Blastocatellia > Pyrinomonadales > Pyrinomonadaceae > DASYML01. The sequence goes on from DASWMI010000154.1 coordinate 6,144, forward strand.
CTTAAAGTGCTTCATGTCTTTTCTGATTACTTGGAAGGGATGGCTGGAATACTACTTGTCAGGTCTTTTATCCACTTCCTCGATGAGCCGGCAAGCCAAAGCTTCGGCTATCGCACCTAGGTCAAGAGCATATACCGTGCCACTACTAATTCTGCGGTTGAATGACGAAGCAAGTCTTATATAAATGATAAGTAACCTGTCAACCACTATAGGGGTTCAATAGGCGCACTAAATCATGTGCTATCAGGCCGATAAGCTTGTCCACCAAAATTCTAAAGGCAGTTATATCAGACAAAACTTTCATCCCTAAAAAATTGTCTTTGACTTTTTAAGTTATCCACGACCTACAAAGAGATTGGCAGAAAAACTGCCAACCCCATTTTTCGAAAGCAGATGGCTTCGAAATGGAAATATCTAGTCGAGAAGCGAGAGAAGGGGAAACAGGGAGCAGGGAAGGAGCTAGATCAACAAATCGAGCAAGAAATGAAGGACAACAAATCACCTTAGGGCAAGTAAAGAATTCAGAGCAGAGCAGAGAACATAAATCTTCTATAAAACAGGTGCAGCGCCTTCTTGGTATAAAGACTGAATCTGAGACTCCAGCGCATAAGAAGTTGCCCGCATGCGCTGAACAAACCAGTCTGCTGCATGAAGCTGGAGTATTGATTGGCGAGAGAATGGTAAAGCTGGTTGAGTATCATGTGCTGCTGAATACTCAGCCCGCAGAAGCATTCAAGGCTTTAGACGCTCTCAATAATCAGTTGGAACTGCTCAATACTGCTATCAGTGCATGTAATAGAATAACTGATCATGTTCTTGCTCCCATATTAACAAAAGGACAGCGGGAATATATCGAGAAGAATAAAGAAGCTGTAAAGACTGAAGGCGATAGGACGGAATTACAAGAGTGTTTAGAAAGGGCAATTATAAGTGAAACAATAGAGCCGAGCCATTCAACCGCGGAGCCACTTACACATGAATTAGAAAAGAAAGTAACACAAGAAGCAGCAAAAGAAATTGAGTCTTTGTTACTCCCTCTCTTATAAGCTATCAAGACTTAGGTGAAGATCAGCATAGAGCCTATAAGTCAAAATCTTGAAGCCTGATAGTGGCTTGTGATACGGTGATGGGGCTTGCTAGTAGGTTCTTGTATTGCGGACCGCTTTAACATTTAGTTTACGCGCTCAGAGAAAAAGCGTTGGCTCTTTCCCTTCCTAACAGAGTTAGCTGCAAATTATAGCTCGGCATAGGGCGCGTAACATTCATTAATCAGTCAGTCAGGGTTTCAAATTAAAGTGCGAGCAGCGCTATGCCTGAACTCGACTTCACAACACACAATACACTTTATGCTACTCACGGGCTGCACTCTTATGCAGCTAAATGCCCTCCGCAGCTAGTCCGATACGGACTTCATTACTATTCAAAGCCGGGTGAGATGGTGTTAGACCCGATGGCCGGCAGCGGAACCACGTTGGTCGAGGCTAGGCTGATGGGCCGGCATGCCGTAGGCTACGATATTGATCCGTTGGCCAGATTGATCGCAAAGGTAAAGTCCAGGCGAGTAAACGACAGCGTCATCGAGAAAACCTATGAGGTAATCGCTCGCAGGTCAGCAAAGGATGTGGCTTCGCTCCAGTTAAAGCGGATACCTGAAGCTGTAGCTAAGCGGGCTACTCCACCAGAATTCCCTAACCGTGATTACTGGTTTGATAAGCAGGTTTCGCTAACACTGGCGATTCTGTCCTATCACATCAGTCACACGCCGATGCCTCAATACGCGCGCGATTTTTTTTGGGTTACCTTTTCTTCACTCATTCTAGCTAAGACAAGCGTCGCCAACGCCCGAGACATCATACATTCAAGGCATCACTATTGGCGGCATGATGAAACACCGGATGTGCTGGAGAAATTTGCTTTGCGTCTTGGCTTAATGCGTAAACAAATGGCTGATTTCAGCTCGCGATGTCAGAGAGTTAACACAACGATATCTGAGACACGTATTGGTGATGCACGCGGGCTTAAATTAAGAAGCGAAACCCTTGATTTAGTTTTTACCTCGCCACCTTATGCCAATGCCCTGGACTACCCTCGCGCCCATTTTTTAGCTGTGGCATGGATGCAGAAGGCACTTGGAGTTAGTTTAGAGAACTATCGCGCAAATGCTCCTGTGTATATTGGCAGCGAGCGAGGAAGACTAGCCAAAGAATTCGCGCTTGATGCGCGATTAACGCAGCTTGACCTCACTCCCGCAGTTGTAACGAGCTTGGCTGAGCAATCGAAAACACATGCCAAGCATGTGCAGCGCTATTTTTTAGATATGCATAGAGTTTTCGGTAAGATAGCGCGAGTTCTTAAGCAGCGCAGGCACGCGATTATTGTTGTATGTCCTTCACACATACGACGAGTTGAAATTCCAACTCACGAAATCTTTATCGAAATGGCTCGCCATCATAGGATGAAACTCAAAGGCAAGCATAGTCGCACTATTAATCTGGGCAAACGAATTCTACCTTACATGCAGGAGGCTTTTGGCAGGCGTATGGATACCGAATATGTCCTTGTCTTTCAGAAAGACCCCTGATTTGCTTATGTCCTCACAACTCAATCCACGGCAGTTAGGAGAGCTTCTCCACCAGCGCCTGCTCTCAGATGCTAGCCTCACGGTTACAAATGAGATTGCGGAGAAGTTTCTGGTGCCCGTCGCCAAAAGCCTTGCGAGAAAATTCCCGAACATTACCGACCAGCACCTAATAGATAGCGCTGCCGAAGAGGCCTTACTTTCTTATCTTGACCGTCCCTTACAGTTCGATCCCCTGCGCGCAAGCCTCTTTACGTTCCTTTGCTTACGAGCCAAGACTTACTTGCTCAATAGCTTAGGTCATCAGAAAAACTCTCAGGGAAGTGGAAAAGTTGTCGAACTTGATGATCCTGAAACTGTATATGAATTAGAGGCGCAAGATGAAAGCGTTGAGACTATTCTGCTTGAACAAGAATCCGAAACTGAAATTATGAGGGAACTCAAAAGGATTATCGCTGACCCGAAGGATTTACAGGTCGTTATCTTAATGATGGAAGGCGTTAGGGAAACAAAAGCTTTCGCCGATGTATTAGGCATCAGTGATAAATCGGCAGAGGAACAGGCCAAGCTCGTAAAACAGGCGAAAGACCGTCTGAAAAAGACATTGCAGAGAAAGTTAAGGCTTAAAGGTAGGCAGTCATGAGCGATAACCAGTCTACTACTGCTGCATTAACAAGACTTGCCAGCCGGCTTCAAGGCAATCAAGGCTATATGGCTTATGTATTAGCAGTCTACCAAAAACAGGAAAATCTATCTGATGCAGAACTCGCAGAGCAACTCGGTACATTGCCTGCGCTTGTTGTGCGCCTGAAATTATGCCGCCGTCCCGCTCCCGCATCACTTCAATTTTCGGAGCAAGTAAGAGAGCTTGCTGATTACACGTTAACAGATGAAACGCAATTGGCTGGCATTATTCGGCAGGTAGATGGTTTGGAAAAATTATCTCAGATGCCTACAGCTTTAACTGAATCTGGAACTGAGACGCAAAATGCTTTTTCTCCAAGCAGTCTGCTTGCCGCCGCTCGCGACCGCGATGAGATGCCTGAAGAAGAGCTGAATTCAGAAGAAAGAACCGACCCTGAAGAATGAGAGAGCAGAAATGTGGCTGGACAATGCGAGCCAAGAGGCAATCAATCAGTTCTGGCTTAGATGTGGTGAGACTGAGCCTTACCCTCGCAGTTTAGAGCGCTCAATTTCGCTGGCTCTTCCAGTCACGCTTATACAGCTGCCTCGTCTTAAGCTTTATGGAATTGAGAGTTGGTTTGCTCGTCGCGGGACTTTATTTAGCTTTAACTGTCGCAGCAGGGCAGTCAGAGGGTGTCTCATAGCATACGGCGGGCAAGGATTTATCTTTGTTGATGGCACAGACCCTGAAGATGAACAAAGATTTACGATAGCGCATGAAGCAGGTCATTTCATTGCGGATTACTGGCTTGTCCGGCAAAGCGCCATCTCTAGGTTAGGCGAAAAGATTCTGGAAGTATTTGATGGTCTTCGCCTCCCCAGTGTATCGGAACGCGTTCACGCCATCTTAGCTGGCACCTCATTAGGTGTTTATACGGAATTAATGGAGAGGGAGGAATCTGGCGCGCTCGCAGCCTCTGAAGTTTGGGATATAGAAGATCGCGCAGACCGGGTCGCGCTGGCCCTTCTGGCTCCTCCCGAAGATGTTTTGTCAGAGATAGATACAGCAGGCGGTACATTCGACCAGCGAAAGGCAGCCTTGTTGAACAAATTGTGCACGCAGTTCGGTCTCCCCGTTTCTATTGCGGATGTTTATGCCTCATCCCTGCTGGAGAGCATTGGAATGGGGCCTACGTGGGTCGAATCGCTCAGAACAAAATAACCTTTACTGGATTACTCGAATAAAAGTTGTCGAACTTTGCTTCGCTCGCTCTGTATATAGGTTGTCACGCTGTTCAGGGATGGAGAAGGAAAGATGAAAGAAGATGAGTTGGAATCAGGCTTCACATCGGGCAACACAGCTCCGAGTGGGGCCCAGGTGGATTTCCCAGAATTTGAAGACGCTTACGATGAGAAATTCTCCGACACGCTCAACTTGGACACTTGGTCGCTTGGCGAAGATGTTGCGGCATTTCTAGATAGAACTGAGCAGGAGATAGCGGAGGCCATTGACCGTGAAAATGCTGCCGCTAAATATGTGCGAGAGATCATCTTCCCCGAGATTCCTACAGCCCCTGGCGCGCCGAAGAATGCTGGCCTGTATCAGGCGCGGCGCACTGATCTGGAGCGTGTCCATCGCGGCCTTCTCTTCAATGGTGGCGTCGAAGCATGCGACGGCACACGTGTAGTACACGACACCTTGCCGCTCACTATTACGCAAATTGGCATTTGTCTCGTCTCTTACAATGGCCGGCAAGGCTCATGGGCGCATCGCCTTTACAGGCGCGACCTGCGCGGCAAGATGTCCGACCCTGTTGAGGAGGTGCTTGACCTTTTGCAGCGGCGCGAGAAGCGCGGTGGCCAGGGGCAGGAGGCGGACGATAGCAAAGATAAGCTCAGCGAACTGGCTGGCCGTGGCATCATGACTTGGGCCGAGCGCGCTATCCTGCGCGAAAAGTCGGATGCGAAGTGGCGCATGGGGCATGGTCATCCCGCGCCTTATGAGCTTTTGACTAACCTCTGGTCATCAAATATTGAGAGCATGCGCATCCCGCTTGAGTTGATCGAGTGGTATGCGGATTACAAACGCTTCGTCTTTGTTCCTTCGGCACCACGCAAACGCCATTGGCTGACGATAGGCAACGCCTTGCGTCCGCTCGAATTTATCATTCTTCAGACACTCCAGCCGGAGATCGAAAAACTCATTCAGGGAAACTATCGCGGTGCGGTATTGAAAGCTATGGAGGCTTTCTGTCAAGACGTTGCACCTCAGATTGTTGTTGGTATGTACCGCGTCTGGCAGGGTGCACCGCCTTATATCTTTTACGCACATGCTGATTACGCGGAGCTGGCCGCGCACATAGCGATGGCAGACAGCCTGCTCCAAGAGCATCGCGGCTTTCCGATGCTAATTGATTTGGCGGATACCGTGTGCCGCACGACTTTTGGTTTGGACGGTTTTACGTCTTCTGTGCAGATGGCTTACGCGCAGGCGGGTGAACCATATCGCTACTTAGGAGAGCGCGAAACACGCTCACGCTAATGGAGGTAAGTTATGAAAGATTGGCAAGATGAATTTGATAATCTTAAGGCAAACAATTCTCTCGTGGAGAATATCGGTGACGGTGAGAGCCGACAAATAAATGACGATTTTGCAGACTTGTTAGAAGAAGAGATTGATCTGGCCGGCGGCGAGTGGCAGGAGGAGGAAGAGTTTATAGGCGCGATCGGTCGCACTATGTACGATACGCCAACGAGCAAGGACAATACCGTCACTGTTCTGCTGCCGGCTGAACAGATTGGCAAAGCCGCTTCGCAATCCCTCGTGCGCATTAAGAGCCGCGCCGTAGAGAAGGGCGGCGATGGGCGACAGTATCTGGGCGCGGTTGTTCAAGGGCCATTTGCCGAACCTGATGGCCTGCGCGCAGACGCGCCGCTCGTCGTTACCACCACTGTACGCGGCGCGACCTTCATGCCTCGCTATCATGGCAGGATTCAGGTTGAGGTTCTGGGCGAAGAAATTGACGGGATGGTCGTACCGCCGCGCTTTCGTCCGCTGCCTAACAGTCCCGTCTTTGTCCTGGATGAGAATGAAACGACGGAGAGGCTGAAGCTTGCCGGCGATGTTACGCTGGGCCTTGCCGTAGGCTATGAAGATATGTCGGTCGCTTTGCCTTCAACGCGCAAAGATGTATTTCCGCGTCATACGGGAGTACTTGGCACAACTGGCGGCGGCAAATCAACCACTGTCTCCGGGCTTATAGGCAAACTGAGCGAGAGCGACGTGGCGGTCATCGTCTTCGACACCGAAGGCGAATACACGCACATCTCCGAGCCGACCGAAGACCCTATGATGATCGCCGCGCTTGAGCGTCGCGGTCTCTCGCCGAGAGAGGTGTCTAACGTAGGCCTCTATCGCCTAGTTGGCCGCGATACGACCAATGAAGATTACGCTGACAAGCGCGACTTTTGTCTTCAGTATTCGAACCTCTCTCCTTACGCCGTGATGGAGATTCTCAACCTCAACGAAGCGCAACAGGAGCGCTTCCTGAAAGCCCATGATATCGCGCGACGTGCGATGATGGAGTTGAAGATTTATCCGACCAATGAAGAGGAACGGAGGGCGCTGCTCGAATTAGACGAGATGGAAAGCGGCTTCCCGCGCATGACGCTTCAACACATGTATGACATCGTGCGCCTCTGCGCGGATACTGTGGCCGGCGAAGAAGAGAGCACTCCCTTGCGCGCGCCGCTTTTCCGCGCTGAGCGAAAGCGAATCGTCGAGATGATTAAGGAAGCCAAGCTGCCCTCCCACATCTGGAGCTGGCGCAAGGTGCAGGGCAGCCTCAGCCGCCTTCTACGTCTGGGCATCTTCGATAACGAGCAGACCCGACCGCCCGACTATGCTGCGATGACCGAGCCGGGCCGCGTCACCGTTATTGACCTGAGCGACACTGACTCGCCGCAGGTCAATAATCTGGTCATCTCGGAAATCCTGCGCGGCCTTCATGAGCAGCAGAACGAAAATTACAGGGCGAGCGAAGACGAGGGAGCGCCCCTGCACCGCGTCGTAGTCATCATCGAAGAGGCTCACGAATTTCTTTCTGCCGAGCGCATCAAGCAGATGCCAGTCCTCTTCCAGCAGGTCGCGCGCATCGCACGTCGCGGTCGTAAGCGCTGGCTCGGCCTGATGTTCGTCACGCAACTGCCGCAGCATCTGCCCGATGAAGTGCTGGGCCTCATCAACAACCACATCCTACACAAGATAGCCGACGCCAATGTCATCAGCCGCCTGAAGCGCTCGGTCGGAGGCGTTGATGATGGTCTGTGGAATCGCCTGCCGAACCTCGCTCCGGGCCAAGCGATTGTCTCTGCCGCCAGCATGGCACGGCCCTTACTGGTCGCCATTGATCCGACGCCGTCAAAGCTGCGCATGATCGAATGATCAACTGAATTTCTATCGCAAACTATTTTCATTCATACCTGGGGAGACAAGACGAATGGTGTCTCCCCAGAATGTTTATCTTTAGCTTATGCTCCTAACGAAACCTCATCAACGGTCACCGCAGCGCGTACACCTGCACGCCTACGAGCGGCTGCGCCAGATTTGCGCAGAGATTCAACGCGGGCGCTATCCCAAGAAAGCCGACTTGGCGCGTATTGTGGAGCGCGACCCGCGCACCGTGCAACGCGACCTTGAAGCTTTAGTCAATCGCTTCGATGCGCCCTTGAAGTTTGACCGGAAGAAGAACGGCTTTTACTTTACAGACCCGACGTGGCAGCTTCCTAGCGTCGTTCTTTCAGAAGGCGAGCTAATCAGCTTCTTCACCGCCGAGCGCATCCTACGCCGCCTGGGAGCGACCTCCGAAGTGCAACTCGCACGCGCTGCCTTGCGCCGGCTGGCCGCCCTCTTACCTGATGAAGTCGTAGTAGATGTCAACGCTCTCGAAGACGCCATCACCTTCGCCCCCGAGCCGGTTCTGGACGCCTCGCCCACCACCTTGCGCCAGCTCGCCTTCACCGCCACACATCGCCAGACGCTTCACATACACTACTACTCGCAGCGGCGCGCCGCCCACACAGAGCGAGACGTTGACGTGCTCCTCCTGCACAATCACCTGGGCGAGTGGTACGCCGTCTCTTACGACCATGAAACCGGCGAGATACGCGACTTCCATGCCGGGCGTATCACCAACATCGTGAACACCCGCCGCCCTTTTTCCCCGCCCGCCGATTGGGACGCACAGGAATACCTCCGGCGCGGCTTCGGCATGTTCCGCGGCGGCAAAGAAGTAACAGTCGAAGTGGAATTCGATCAGTACCAGGCCCGCTACGCCAAAGAGCGCACCTTCCACCCGACACAGCGCGGCAAAGAACTGCGCGACGGTCGCCTACGCATCACCTTCGAGACCACCGAAGCCGCCCTCGAACAGGTAACCCGCTGGCTCCTCCAGTACGGCCAACACGCGCGAGCACTGCGTCCGCCAGCGCTGCAAACAATGATACGCGAACAACTGAAACGCGCCGCCGCTCTTTACGATCAAACTAGAGACGAGGCTAATAATGAGTGAACTACCACAAGACTTTACTGAATTTTTCCGTGTGGCTTTTGCCAGAGACCCATTCGGTAAGGATAGGGACTATCAGCCATTTGCATATCAGCGACAACTTGCTAGTTTTGATGAAATACCAGCACTCGTTAATGTTCCGACAGGAGCAGGGAAAACAGCCGCGATAATTGGGGCATGGCTATGGCGCAGACTAAATCACCCAGCTAGCGTCGGGAGGCGGCTGGTTTATTGCCTGCCAATGAGAACTTTAGTCGAACAAACGCGAAATGTTGCGAAGAAGGCTGTTGAATCTCTTTCGTTGCAATCGCGCTTCAGAGTTCACACGTTGATGGGCGGAGAGACAGATAGCAAATGGGAATCGGAACCCCAACGCGAGTGCATCATCATTGGCACCCAAGACATGCTTCTTTCAAGAGCTTTGAATCGTGGCTACGCCATGAGCCGTTACAAGTGGCCTGTGCATTTCGGTCTGCTCAACAACGATTGCCTGTGGGTCTTCGATGAGATTCAGTTGATGGGGAATGGCCTTGCCACTAGCACACAACTTGCGGCCTTCAGACAAAGTTTTAGGACGATAGGGCAAGCGCACTCGTTGTGGATGTCGGCCACGCTCAAGAGAGATTGGCTCGAAACTGTTGATTGGAAGGAACAGGTTCCTGCGCTCGGAGTTGTCTCGCTGTCTGACGCTGACCGAGCATCCGAAGTCTTATCAGCGAGATTAAATGCTGTCAAAGTCCTGAGGAAAGCAGATGAGCACTGCCGTTTGCCAAAAGGACTAGCCGAATTCATTCAAGGCAAACATGAGGACGGGACGCAAACTCTTGTCGTGGTCAATACGGTCAAGCGCGCGCGGGAAACTTATCAAGAACTCAAAAAGCTTTACCACAGGCAAGACGGGCCGCAGATTGAACTGATTCACTCCCGCTTTCGCCCTGCCGAGCGTAAAAGCTGGCAAGCGCTCTTTGAAGATAAGCCGGATTCACATGGCAAAGGGCGCATCATTGTGGCAACACAAGTTGTCGAAGCGGGCGTTGATATTTCGTCGAAACTTCTCATCACAGACCTTGCGCCGTTTTCAAGCTTGGTTCAGCGTTTCGGGCGATGTAATCGCAATGGCGAAAACGAGCGCGCCGAAATCTTCTGGGTTGATCGCCCGACGATAAAAGACAAAGTTGCCGAAAAGTCTGAACTGGATGAGGCCGACAATCAAGAAGTAGCCAGACCTTACGAATGGCGGGAACTCGAAATCTCGCAAGGGATGGTTGAAAATCTAAGCTCGGCAGCACCCGCAGACTTGGAACAAGTCCCTTATAACGAGCCGTATCAGCCGACACACGTTCTTCGTCGCCGCGACCTGATTGATTTGTTCGACACCACGCCAGACTTGTCCGGCTACGATCTGGACATCTCTCGTTTCGTGCGCGACAGCGATGAACGCGATGTTGCGGTGGCTTGGCGTGAATTGAACGGGGAAAAGCCATCTAAGGATGAGCCACGTCTTTTACGCGATGAGCTTTGCGCTGTGCCAATCAATAACGAACTCAGAGACTTTCTTAAAAATCTCAAGGCATGGTCTTGGGACGCGCTTGAAGGCGAATGGGTTGAAGTTAAGACTGACAATCTGCGCGCGGGTATGACTATTTTGCTCGACGCAAAATCAGGCGGCTACGATGAAAAGCTGGGCTGGAGTGGAAAGGAAGCAAAGAAACCCGTCCCGCCTGTTATCGAAAACAAAGACGACTCAAAACCTGAAGAGGCTTACGACGACGAACCGCTCAGCGTCCGCTGGTATATGCAAACACTCGCCGCCCACTCGCTCGAAGCGCGGCGGATGTTGGAAGAGATGTTGAGCGCGCTCGATTTGCCGGGCCTCGAAGAATACAAGGCCGAACTCTTGACTGCCACGCAACATCACGACTGGGGCAAGGCGCACAAAATCTTCCAGCAAACTCTGCACGGCGCGGAGACAGCCGAACAAGATTTCTCGCCACTCCTTGCGAAGTCAAACTCCAACCGTAAGCACAAGCGCAAAAAGTTTCGCCACGAATTAGCCAGCGCGCTAGCTTTGCTGCGAACAGGCGCAAGCGATCTGACTGTCTATCTGGCAGCCTGTCATCACGGCAAAGTGCGCCTGAGCATCCGCGCACTGCCCGGCGAGGACAGGCCAAGAGACAACGAAGGCAAGCCGCTTGATGTAAAGTTTGCACGTGGTATTTGGGACGGCGAGGAATTGCCACCTGCCGATTTAGGCGACGGCCTGCATGAAGAAAGAGTCACGCTTGACCTTGAGCCAATGTTGCTGGGCGCAAGCGAAGACGGCGCGCGCTCATGGCTCGACCGCGCAATAACTCTGCGCGATGAGCTTGGCGTTTTCCGGCTGGCGTTTTTAGAAGCTCTGATCCGTGCCGCGGACGTGCGCGCGAGCATGTTCCCGCAAGACTATCTCCCGACGGAGGACGAAGCGAAATGAAAACCCGCATTCCATTGCGCGGCTGCGCGCCCGAACCTTTGATTCATTACCTGAAAGCGTTGGGCATACTGCGCCTCGTTGCCGAACAACTCGACCCTCAAGTGCGCGCCGCATGGCAGGGCGACACTTTTGTGCTTGAAACAAACAAGTCCGAAGACGAACTCCTTGATTTCTTTCTCAATCACTATCGCCCGACACCAATCGTTGCGCCTTGGAATATGGGGAGTGGCTTCCATGTTTCTGCGGAACAAGCAGGGGGAAGCGGCAAGAAAGCCACGTATTTCCGCAACATCGAGAAATCTATCCACCCAAGAGTGGAATCATACAGGCAAACAATTGCTGTTGCTAAAAAGTTACTCGCCGACGCAATGACGCCACAGATCGCGGCTCTGAGCAGCACGAAAAAATCGGAAGCCTTAAAACCTGTGCTCTTGCCGAAATGTCGAGCGATGTTAACTGATGAGGCGGTAAAGTGGATTGATGCCGTGTGTGTGTTGGCTGAAGATGATGATGTTGGATTATTTCCGCTGCTTGGTTCGGGCGGCAATGACGGAAATTTCGAATTCTCTCTGAACTTTATGGGGAGGATACATGACATTATCCCCGCCGACGGAAAAACTCGCCCACACAGTAAAGAACAACTCACGTCGGCATTATTTGCTGATCGACAGGCGGCACTGATTAAAGCTGCGGTTGGACAATTCTATCCTGCTGGCGCGGGAGCAGCACCGAATGCATCGAATGCACCGAAGATTGGGAGCAATGAAAGTCTCGTGAATCCTTGGGATTTTGTTCTCGCGCTGGAAGGATCGCTAATACTAGCAAGTGCGGCAGTCAGGCGTCTTGCCGCTGGCGCCAAAACGAAAGTCTCTTTCCCGTTTACAGTCCAAAAGTCCGTCGTTGGTTATGGGACGGCTGTTGATGGGGAAAATGTTCGCGCTGAACTCTGGTTGCCGCTCTGGTCGCGGTCCTCCGCTTATACAGAGATCGCACACATCTTCAAAGAAGGTCGTGTGCAGTTCGATAATCGTCGTCAGGTTCGCACCGGCTTTGATTTTGCTCGCGCCATTGCTGAACTTGGCGTTGACAAAGGTATTGACGCATTTCAGCGTTACGCCTTCATAGAGCGCAACGGCGATTCCAATCTTGCCACCCCGCTCGGCATCTTTTATGTCCAAGAAAGACCGTTAGCCTCTTTGGTTCAGGAGATTGATAGGTACAGATGGCTTGAAACTTTAACTCGCGCCACATCGGGCGAAAAGAAAACGCCTCTACGCTTCGTGCGGGCGCGCAAGCAAATTGAAGAAGCCGTCTTTAAGCTCTGCGCGCGTGGAGAGGCGGAAGACCTGCGCGAGACTTTTGTAGCTCTGGGTGTGGCAGAAGCTGAACTCGCAAATGGCGAGAAGTTCCGAGATGAAGCAGAAAAAAAGAATCTGTTTTTGCGCCCGCTCGCGGGGTTGTCGCTACGCTGGTTATATGAGTGTGACGACAAGACGCCTGAATTCAAGATCGCCGCGGCTTTGGCGGCGATAAGCGGCGAGGGCAACGTCGGCGTGCTGAGAAGCAATCTTGAACCCTTCGATGAAAAGTCGCGCCTGTGGGCTAAGAACAGCAAGAGTGTTGTCTGGACAGCCGCGACATTGGAAGAAAACCTCGCGGCAGTTTTGCAGCGTCGCTCGATTGATGCGCGGATGCATTCTCTTTCACGCCCGCCGCTAACGAGCAGCCGCTCTGCTTCGCTCAAGGCTGTCGCCGACTTTCTCAGTCGCGAAACAGACGATGAAAGAATCAAAGAGTTTTTGCGCGCGCTGATTCTGCTTGATTGGAGCAAGGACAACAGGGCGTCCGACAAGCAAACGCGCTATGTCCCACCAACTTTGCCCCGCGCTTACGCTCTTTTGAAGCTGCTCTTCCTGCCGGAAGGAAAGCTACAGATCAAACAGGGCGGCGACAGCATCAACATCAAGCATGAGCCGACCGTCGTTCCGCTCTTGCGTGCACTGAGAGTCGAAGACGCGCTAGAAGTTGCCGTGCGCCGTTTGAAAGTATCTGGCCTAGCTACTTTGACCGCAGATTTTTTCTTCCCGCAGGAAGACGGCGCGCGTCTTGCCGCCGCCTTATTGATTCCCATTGACCAGCCTTCAATCCGTGAACTCGCGCAACTGGTCTTGCATGAACAGACGGAAGACTAATTCACAAACAAGACTTGAGGAGAAAATCATGTCGCAATTCGAGAACATCTACGCCGCATTGCAGGATCAACCCCGTCTGCTCATTGAAGCAGAGCTTAAGCCTGTTCAGGGCGACCGCTTTCAACCGACCGGATTCCCGGATTTGGGCGCTGCAACATACAAGCGTCCAGATGGGACGTCCATGCTTCTGGTCGAGTCGGCGCAATCAATGGCGAACCGTTTGGAAGAGGTTTGCTGGGACAAAGCTAAAGACGAAATCATTTTACCGCTTAAAGGCTTGTCTCATGTCGTTGTTGATTTAGGTAACGGAGTGAAAACAAGTTCTATCCAAGAAGCTCACAGGCTAAGTTCTTATTACTTGATTGAGCAGACAAACTTGAAAGACATACTTAAAGAGCGCATTGGTAGCTCTTTAGAAGGAATTTTAGACATTAGGAAGCTGGCGAACGCTCTGTTCAAGATTGATGTGGGGTCAGTTTTACATGGAGTGTTTATCGCCAAGAAGGATGTGTTCGGTGGGAGAGCCAGATTGCAACGCTTGGTCTCTAGTTTCATTGAAGCTGAAGACATTGAGGTTGTGGCATCGGGCGGAGTGAAACTGGATCGCATTGATCCCAAAGGTAGCGCTAATGAAGAAGGGGCTAAAGGCTCTGAGGAAGGTCGCGGCAATGTACCCTATCCGCGCACAGAATTCGCGGCAAAGAGAGTCGTCGCTTATTTCAACTTAGATCTCGCCACGATGCGCGGCTACGGACTTGGCTACAACGCGGAGCGGCTTCTTGTTGCGCTTGCTTTGTACAAAATGCTGCGTTTCCTCAATGAAGGGACGAGGCTGCGAACGGCCTGCGACTTGGAGGCGAAGAGTCTGACTGCCACGCGCCCGGCGACGATTGATTTGTCCAAGCACACAGACTTAATGAAGGAACTCGAAAAAGAGTTGCAGCAGATGATTCAAGCCTGTGAGTTCGGCGATCAGCCGCTCAAGCTGCAAGGCTCGATTAAGTGAGCCGCGAAAAGGAGAGCGAAACATGCTTGCTATCCGCATGAGATTTTTAGCGGGACGCTTTCACGCGACGCCTTGGGGGCATCACGTCAATGAAGGCGTGGTGGAATACCCGCCCTCATCTTGGCGTCTGCTGCGCGCACTGGTGGCGACGTTCTATCGTGCCTTTCCATCTCAGGCGCATGAGAACGGCGGCGATAACGAGTCTGTCGCGCTACTGAAAAGCATTCTCTCGAAGCTTTCCGCACCGCCTGAGTATCGCTTGCCAAATGCTGCCGTCGCGCATACGCGCCATTACGACCAAGACAATGGCGGAGTGAAGTTCTTTGACACTTTCGTCTCCGTCAACCCTCAAGACGAACTCTTATGGTTGTGGCGTGATGCTGTGCTAGACGAGAAAGAGCGCGAGACCCTGTCTCGGTTGCTTGCCTCGCTCGGCACGTTCGGACGTGCAGAGGCTTGGTGCGAAGCCAAGCTTTTGAGCGAAAAGGAAGCGGCTTCGCTGGCAGGAAAAGCGGACGAAGGGATTGAATTCAACAGCCAGCCTGTGACAGAGAACGCCAACCTCACCGGACTGGAAACGATGCGCCTGCTTTTGCCGTCAGCGAATGCCAACGCCGACGAACTTTTTGAAACGCTGAAGACTGAAACGGCGACGATGCGCAAACAGAAACAGCTTGAGCCGAAAGGTTCTCGTTGGGTGACGTACGCTCGCCCGCAAAACATCTTGCAGCCGCGCCGCAGCAAGCCCAGCAAAACAAAAATAGAAAAGCGATACACGGTGGCGCGATTTGCTTTGAGTTCGAGCGTATCACCGCTGGTGACGGATGCGATGCCGTTTGCGGAGATGGCTCGGTTTGCGTTGAGCCATTGGCGGGCGGGAAACTCTTATTCGCCAGCGTTGACGGGCAAGACTAGGGAGGGCGCGCCTCTCGCCGGGCATGAGCACGCGCATTTCTTCGTGACGGATGAGGACAAAGATGGAAGGCTCGATCACCTTACCGTTTATGCGCCGTGCGGTTTTAATCGTGATGATGTGGAGGCGTTGGGACAGCTACCTTCCGTGAAGCGTTATAAGAACTTGCCGAACGTGCGAACGGTTTTGCTTGGTCTAGGTGAGAAAGAGGATTTTAAGGATGTCCGCATCTTCAGGGAAGCGAAGCGTTGGCGTTCGGTGATGCCTTTTTCCTTGCCGCGTTTTGCTAATCGCGGCGGCGGCAAACCTCCGCGCCCGCGTGACCTGCCAGAGGCCCAGCTTGTGCGAGAACTCAGAAATTACGGACTACCAGAGCCGGTCAAAATAATTCGTATTGACAATTACAAAACTGACAAGCGACCGCCATTTCGCTGGCTGGAATTTCACACACGCCGGTTACGCAAAGAGACGGAAGGACACGGCTTAGCAGGGTTTGAGATAGAGTTCCTCGAACCCGTCGCCGGCCCGATTGCTCTCGGATTTGGTTGCCATTTTGGTCTAGGGCTATTTGCTCCGATCGAGGATGAATAAAAGGAGTTAGCGATGTCTGCCGTAGAATCGAACGGGCTGGAGCAGATTCCGGCGCGTATGCTCAACGAGTTCGCGTACTGCCCGCGGCTCTTCTACCTGGAGCATGTCCAGGGAGAGTGGGCGCATAGTGCCGATACGCTTGACGGTCGTTTTGTGCACCGCCGCGTGGATACGGAAGGGGGGCATGTGCCGGCGGCGGACGACCTGACAGAGCAGGTGAGATTGCATTCGCGTTCGGTGATGATTGGGTCTGAAGCGTTAGGCGCGGTGGCACGAATCGACCTCATTGAAATTGAGGAAGGGCGTGTGATTCCGGTTGATTACAAGCGCGGGAAGCCGCCGGATATTCTTGAAGGCGCTTGGGAGCCAGAGCGCGTTCAGGTCTGTCTGCAAGGCTTACTGCTGCGGGAGAACGGCTACGAGTGTGACGAAGGCGTCATCTACTTCGCCGATGCGCAGGAGCGCGTCACTGTTTCCTTCACCGACGAACTGATCGCGCGCACGTTAGAACTATTGGCCGAAGCGAGACGCACCGCTACGTCAGGCGAGATTCCGCCGCCGCTTGTCGGCTCTCCTAAATGCCCGCGCTGCTCGCTCGTCGGAATCTGCCTGCCAGATGAAGTAAATCTTTTGCGCGCGAGCACTGGCGGCAATAATTTAACATTGCCTCTAGTACAGATTCAGCGGAGTGTAAAGAGTGAGCCGCGTCGCCTCATTCCGGCGCGCGATGACCGCCTGGCAGTTTATGTTCAAGGCCAGGGCTACAGTGTAGGTCTGAATGGCGAAGTGCTTGAGATACGAGAGAAAAGACAGGTCGTCAATGAAGTAAGGTTGATGGAGGTATCGCAGCTAAACCTCTTCGGTAATGTACAGATCAGCGCGCAAGCATTGCGCGAGCTGGCTGCACGGGAAATCTCTATTCTGCACCTCTCATACGGAGGCTGGTTGTCGGCTGTCACCACGCCACCGCCGCATAAGAACATAGAACTGCGTCGCCGCCAGTTCACTGCGGCAGCCGACCGCAGCGTGTGTTTACAGCTTGCGCGCGCCTTCGTCTCTGGCAAGATTCGCAACTCGCGCACGCTGCTGCGTCGTAACGCACAAGACCTCCCCGAAGGCGCGCTTTATCGTCTGGCTGAATTGCGACGCCGGGCCGAACGCGCTGGCGCGCTCGAACAGCTTCTAGGTATTGAGGGAACAGCGGCGCGCGAATATTTCTCCAACTTCGCCTTGATGTTTAAGTCTGGAGCGAACGGCCCAACGCCGTCCTTCGCTTTTGAATCTCGTAACCGACGTCCCCCGCGCGATCCTGTCAATGCACTTCTTTCACTCCTTTACGCAATGCTGATGAAAGAGATGGTTAACACTTTGATCGGCGTGGGCTTTGATCCTTATCTTGGCTTCTATCATCAAACGCACTACGGTCGCCCGGCGCTGGCACTGGATTTAGTGGAGGAGTTTCGCCCTTTGGTCGCCGACTCTGTTGTCATAGGATTAATCAACAACGGCGAGGTGCGCCCATCTGACTTTATCAGCCGTGCTGGCGCGGTAGCACTAACAGCTAGCGGAAGAAGACGTGTGATTGAGGCTTATGAACGGCGGCTAGACACGCTAGTTACACATCCACGCTTCGGATACGCAATAAGTTACCGGCGTATCTTTGAAGTGCAGGCGCGATTGCTCGCGCGCTATCTCTCAGGCGAGATAGCTCTCTACCCGCCATTCTGCACGAGGTGATTGAAATGCGCACGCGCTATATAGTCAGTTATGACATCGCCGACCCGAAGCGGCTGCGCCGCGTCCACCGTACTATGCGGGGCTACGGCGATCCCCTTCAGTATTCCGTGTTCCGCTGTGACTTATCACCCTCCGAGCGGGTATTACTAATCGAAGCCCTCACGCCAATAATCAATCACCGAGAGGATCAGGTAATGCTAATTTATCTCGGCCCATCAGACGGTCGGGCGTGCGAAAGCATCGAAACAATTGGCAAAGCACTCGGCGATGATGCTGATCGGGTCGCCGTCATCGTCTAAAATGTTTCGCCAAGCCACGCGAGCGCGATACCGATGCCTTTAGATACGGGCACCACTCGCACCAACTAAATCCAATATTTTATGGAAGATAACTTGAAACCTTCTGCCCTCTGCACTAGTCTACAAACGTATCAGCCTAGCCACTCGCTTTACACGCGGCAAACCCTTTATTCATTGAACTTGCGATGTGTACAGTTTCCACGCTCTAATGAGCGTGGCTCCATTGAAGCGACAATCGGTTCGGGGTCAACGGCGGCCAGGGCTATGTTTCCACGCTCTAATGAGCGTGGCTCCATTGAAGCTAGGTGAAATCGGTAGGGCATCACAGGGGACATTCGTTTCCACGCTCTAATGAGCGTGGCTCCATTGAAGCATCAACGGCGGCGCATCTGCCGTTGTCGCAAATCAGTTTCCACGCTCTAATGAGCGTGGCTCCATTGAAGCGCTACCAATCCAATCCGAAAGGGACCCCGCGCGCAATAAAGTTTCCACGCTCTAATGAGCGTGGCTCCATTGAAGCAGTGGAAATACAGGAGCTATCGCCGAGCGGTAGAATGTTTCCACGCTCTAATGAGCGTGGCTCCATTGAAGCCATTTAATAATCTGGATAATGTGATCGCGGCGCTCGCGTTTCCACGCTCTAATGAGCGTGGCTCCATTGAAGCTTCGAG
>DASWMI010000155.1:0-13152 GCA_036399835.1 Pyrinomonadaceae bacterium
CACGATGGGACACGGGATTACGCAGGTGGCCGCCGCGGCAGGCTACAGCGTCATCATGCGCGATGTCAGCCGGGAGGCGCTGGCGCGCGGTGTCGAGGCCATCGAGCGCAATCTGAACAAGGGGCTGAAGCTCGCCAAGCTGACCGAGGCCGAATGCGACCAGACGCTGCAACGCATACGCGGCACGACGCAATTATCCGAGACCGCCGCGGCGGACCTCTTTATAGAGGCCGCGCCCGAATTGATGGAGATCAAGCGGGGCATCCTGCTTGAAGTCGAGTCGCTGGCGCAAAAGGATTTCATCTTCGCCACCAACACTTCGTCGCTCTCGATAACAGAACTGGCAAGCGCTTCGCACAGGCCGGAGCGTGTCATAGGCATGCATTTTTTCAATCCCGTCCACCTCATGCGGCTGATTGAAATCGTGGTCGGAAGAGAGACCGGCGAAGAGACCATAGAGGCTGCACGCTCTGTGGCGCGCAGGATGAAGAAAGAGCCGATCACTGTCCGCGATGTGCCGGGTTTTGCTTCGAGCAGGCTGGGCGTCGTGCTCGGGCTTGAGGCGATGCGCATGCTCGAACAGAATGTCGCCAGTGCGCAGGATATAGATACCGCCATGGAATTGGGTTATAACCATCCGATGGGGCCGCTCAAGCTGACAGACCTGGTCGGGCTGGACGTGCGGCTGCGCATCGCGGAATACCTGCACGACGCGCTCGGCTCGGAGAGCTTTCGCCCGCCGGAGCTGCTGCGCCGGATGGTCGCCGCAGGCAAACTGGGCAAAAAGAGCGGCGAAGGCTTTTACAAGTGGGAATAGAACAGTTTTCAGTTTTCAGTTTTCAGTTTTAAGCGCGAGACAGCTTGCTTTCGACTGAAAACTGAAAACCGAAAACTGAAAACTGCTTATGAGCACATCCTGGAATCATGAAGAGAGACGCTTCGCGCTACGCATGGCGCTGCGGCTGCCCATCGTTGTCTCCGGGCGCGCTGAAGACGGAGCAGCGTGGAGCGAGCCGACGGAAACCGATGACATCTCGACTTCCGGCACGCTCTTTCATCTCAACCAGAAAGTCACCAGAGGCGAGCGCCTGTACATACGCGCTCACAAGCCTGATGGCGCGCCCATCGAAGTGACGGCGATGGTCGTGCGCGTCGCTCCGGCCATCTACGGCACGGCCCGCGTCGGCGTCTCAATCAGCGAGCCGGTTGAAAACTGGCTGCGTCTCTTCGTCTCATGGGTTGCTGATGAGCAGCCCGCCACGAGCGAACAGGACCAGGATTAGACCTCACGCGAATAGTCCCGCCCTTTACAAGGACCGGTCATCAAATCAACCATCGCGGCTGCTTTATCTAACCTCGCGGCTGCCCAATACGTTTGAAGGGAATGCGCATGATGGCAAACTCTACGCGTCAAAGTGTCTCGACAGGCTCGCCCTATGAGCCGCTCATAGGCATCTCTCGCGCCGTTCGCTCAGGCAGGATAATCGCTGTCGCAGGGACTGCCCCGCTCAGTCCTGAAGGGCAAACTGTGGGCCGGGGCGATGCTGCCGCGCAGGCTCGCAGATGTCTGGAGATTATAAGCGCGGCTCTGGACCAGCTCGGCGCGAGCCTCTCGGATGTCACGCGCACGCGTATCCTGCTGACGCGAATCGAAGATTGGGAAAGCGTGGCAAAGGTCCACGGCGAATTCTTCAAAGAGATACGGCCTGTCAATACGATCATGCAGGTCAGCCGTTTTATAGACCCCGAATGGCTGGTCGAGATTGAAGCCGACGCCGTAGTTTTAGCTGAAGACTAAAACGCCGGATTCCGTCTGGACCAACCGCGCGACGAACGGAGCAAGATTAGCGAGCTTGTCTCTACACAAGATAGTCAAGACCCTACGTCTCAACTCCACCCTTGCTGCCGAAGCCCTCTCATGATTGACGATTTAACATTTAACATTTACGATTCTTCCTTCTTTATCAAACATCACGGAGCACATCTATGCCACAGTCTTATGAGACTCTGCTTGTCGAGCGGCGCGACCGCGTAGCCCTCATCACCATCAATCGTCCTGAGAAAAGAAACGCACTCAACATACAGACGCGCGAGGAAGGCGCGCTCGTGCTCGAAGAGCTGCGCGAGGACGAATCCATCCGCGTCGTAGTCTTCACGGGCGCGGGCGACAAGGCTTTCATCGCGGGCGCGGACATCGCGGAGTTTGCCGGACGCACAGCGCTCACGCAGCGCGCAGTGATGCTCGGTCGCTCGCTCTTCACCGCGATAGATAGTTTTCCAAAGCCCGTCATCGCGATGGTCAACGGGTATTGTCTGGGCGGAGGTTGCGAGCTGGCGCTGGCCTGCGACCTGCGCATCGCCAGCGAGGCGGCCAGCTTCGGCCAGCCCGAAATCAATCTGGGCATCATCCCCGGCGGCGGCGGCACACAGCGGCTCACGCGGCTGGTCGGCGAAGGCAAGGCCATGGAGCTCATCCTGACGGGCGACATTATCAACGCCCAGACGGCCCTCAACATCGGTCTCGTCAACCTCGTCGTCTCCGCCGAAGAACTCGAAGCCAAGACGATGGAGATGGCAAATCGCATCGCGGAGAAAAGCCCCATCGCTCTGCGCATGGCAAAAGAAGCGGTCAAGCTCGCCTCACGCTCCAACCTGGACGAAGGCTTACGCCGCGAAGTCGATCTTTTTGCCCTCTGCTTTTCCAGTGAAGATAAAGATGAAGGCGTCCGCGCTTTCCTCGAAAAGCGCAAGGCTGTTTTCAAGGGAAGATAGGGGCGATTTCAGATTTCGGATTTAAAGAGATTGCTATTTCCAATCTAAAATCTGAAACCAGAGCTTTTCATGCGGATTATCTCGCTCATTGTCGGTATCGCAGCGGCGGCCTGGGGCGGCGTCATCCTTTACCGCGCCTGGTTCCTCGAACCGACCGCCACGGTCGTCATCACCGAAGCGCGCGTACACGAATATCCAAGCGTACTACGCCTCGCGGGCGGCGTCATACTGCTCCTCTTCGGCGCGGCCCTGGCCTTCTACGCCGCGCGGCGCAGGCCCATGTAAACCCCGCTTGACGCACCTTCGCACCCTAAGCTACTCTGTGCATTCATCGCCCGCGTGCGATGCAATCCACAAGAGGGGCCGTAGCTCAGCTGGGAGAGCGCATGACTGGCAGTCATGAGGTCAGGGGTTCGATCCCCCTCGGCTCCATCAATAAATTCAACAACCGGGAGCATCCGACATGGGTGCTCCCGGTTGTTTTGTGTGCCCATCGTGGGGTCAGGTTGAATGAGTTGTTAGGCTGCGCAGACCTTGCTCAGTGACTCAGCCCATTTGCTCACTACTTCCTTCCCGTACATCTCTTGCTCTTTCTGTCGACGGATGGCACAAGCCCTGCGGAACGCGCCTAATTCTCCATATTTCTTGATCGAGACGCACGTTTGCCCCTTCTTTTCTCTCCCGGCGTGCCAGGACACTTGATAGACTTCATTGAGGTAAACCGTGCCGTCTTTCCCCTTGTACTTCTTCACAGCTCTGCGCACGCCTACCACCCCGCTCTTGTTGCGTGGATTATCGCCCACCACGACCCAGTCTGTGCGCGGCTTGCCCAATTCCCTCTCCAACTGGTCGCGGCATTCGACGGCTTTCTCCAGAGCCGCTTCCTTGCTGCCGTGAATCTTATCGCTGATGAACTTGGACTTGGTGACGTTCTTCAACCTCACCCTGACATACCAACCAACAGTCTTTCTCTCTGGGCAATCGATGCGGCTGATGCCCTTATGACCACTCTTCGCCATAAATTCTTTAACAATCCTCTCTTTGGAAATAAAAACTTCGGTGGGATACAGAGAACTTATCGCCTTGCAGCCCAGATGTCAAATCCGCTGAGTATCTGAGCAGCCCTCGGCGTCCGCATTGACGCGCGCCGGGCGAGCGCTACACAAGATATACCACAGGACGAAACATCAAAGGACTGCTCTTGAGGGGTCTGGTTGAATGAGTTGTTAGATTGCGTTCACCCGCACGGTCTCACTCTGTGCCAGAAACTTCCGCAGGCGGAGGCACGTCGCTTTCTATCTTTTCGCTCGCGCGTCTCTGAGAAAGGATCATCCAATAGAAGACAGCTAAGATGGAAATGACCGGAGCAACGGCTGCTACTGCATAAAAAAAGTTCTCGCCTCTGATTAATCTCAGAATAATCGAGAGCGCACCCAGGGCTGTAGCAGTAATGAGACAGATTTTAACAACTTGCTCGGCAACGAATTTTGCAGGGACGATAGTTTGATTGTGAATCATGGGATTGGTCTCCTCTGCTTGATAGCTTATTCTGATAACTGCTTAATAGCAATCTAACAGGGATTATAGAGCGAACATGAAAGCCACGCTCAGACGGCTCGTATTGAACCAGTTTTTAGCTGTCGGCTGTCTTTATTGATTCTTGTGGAACGCCGACAGGCTTTGTCAGCGCGAGCAATAAAGGCACTATTGCAGCGTACATGATTGCGCCTCGAATCCAACTCAATCTCTGCCAACGCTGCCCGCGTGCCAACCACTCCGCAGGAGTCAGGCTTGATTTCGGGCTACGCTCGAAGGCTATTAATTCGGGAATAAAATATAGCTGAGAGATGATGATGACCAGCACGTAGATTGCGAAGCTGATTAAGATGAGCTTGCGCCGCGCCTTCAACCTCCAATTCAGAGCGAGCGTGACGATTATCGAGAGGATGAGAAGCGGGTGAATAGTCATCCAGAATCTCCCCTCGTGCAAACCATAAGGTCCGTTGACGATGACAGCCGAATCGGGCAGGGCCGACAGATAAGGAGGAAAATAGACAAGGTGGGAATAGGCAATGCCGCCAAGCAGTGTACCCCACAGGATAACGGATAGCATGAGCGAAATGGTATTGAGCCTCAACGTAGCCATTCTAGTGTCTCCTCAGTTAGAGAAATATCAAAGCTATAAGCATCCCTTGGATCGAGTTTGGTCTTAAAGGCTTCAGGGCTTACGCACAAACACTTCGACGCCGCGCGCCGCGAGTTGAGCTTCGATGTCCTGGTCCAAAAATCGCCGCGCTTTCTCCTCTTCCCTCAATATTGCATCCATATGGCAAACGGTCAGTCCTCGCACAAAAAGGTGGGCCTGCTCTCCTGAAGTGAGTTCCGCGATTGGCCGCATCTCCTTCGGCAGCCAGGCCAGCTCGCCGGTCCACTCCATTGTTCGCACAATCTCATGCAGTTCTTCTACATTGTCCATGAAGTGCATGTGATCGGCCCGGCGCAAGACGACCATTTGCTTTGTTGCCGGGGTTCTTTTGAACATTTCATACATCCCCGCGAGCGGAAGCGAAGCGTCATTCTCCGCGACCAGATACAGCGTCGGAACATCACGGCCCCAATTAAAAGTAAGCTTCGCCGGAAGAATCCCGGGTTTGGTTTGGGAGCTTCCACCCGGCGCGAGCGCCACCACGGCGCGTAGACGCCGTTCGACCTCGGTAGCGGCGAGTGCCGTCCAACCTCCGAAGCTGTGTCCCACGATTCCAATCCGAGTGGGATCAATGTTAATTTGCGAATCCCGCGTTGCGCCATCCAGCAGGTGGTCCAGTAGAAAGCGTATATCAGGCACACGGTTCGTCATCCAGGCTTGCTGCCGCGCCGCTCTTTGCGCGTCCGATTCAACACGCTGACGCGCCAGTTCCGCGGCGACGACCTCCGAGTGGTCCAATGCCGCGACCAGATACCCATGGCTGCTCAGGTGTGTGCAGAGAAACGTGGACTGTCGGCGATTTCCTCCGCTGCTATGCGAGAAGATAATCAGCGGGTATATTCCGGGACGGGCTGCGGCATTGCGTACAGCCGTTTGACTTCGCGTTGTGTCGGTTGGCGGAATTGTAAAGAAGTCCCGAGTCGCCGACGCAATATCCTGGCCCACATACTGCTCAGCCGCAGGATACCAGACCTCGCAAGGAAACAGCCGTTCGCGTGCCGTATCGAGTGCCTGGACGCTACGCACGCCAACAGGAAATTGCCCGCGCACAAACGGATCGTACTCGTCTGCCAGGGGTCTTGCCCCTTCTCTGGAATCCTGTTTCGTCTGCCTGGCCTGCTCGTCTGTTAGCAAGAGCACCTCTCCTTTGACGATGAAAGATAAGCTGATTCCGCTCCGAGTCATCGAATCAAGGCAAGGCGATACAATAAACCGGGAGAGAAGATTAATAAAGAGGTAATGGCATAAATTGATAAAAGAATCGAACAGAGATTTCGATTCACCTTAGAGTCTATATTTATCTTGTCCCCGCGTGAAGTGATTCCTGAACTGTGACTGATGCGGTTTCATCTGGCTTTGGCCGCAGCGATTGGTTAATATGAGACCGCCTTATCCAACCCTGTTAAGACATCCCAGATAAGAGGATGAGTAGGAGATAACCGAGCATGACAAAGAAGAGATTGAATCTTATATTCGCTCTAGGACTCCTTTTAGTCACAGCCCTCGCCTGCAACTTTAGCGCTTCGACGGCCAATATCAGCAGCCTCAAAATCGGCAAAGATGCGAACATCAGCACGGAGACCGAGACCTTCGCCGCAGGCGATACGGTCTACGCTGCCGCAGTCATTTCCAATGCTTCGGAAAAACTCAAAGTGAAGGGGCGTTTGGTTGCCGACAGCGTCGAAGGGTTACAGAGCGGGCCGGTCGCGGGCGCCGAGAAGACGCTTGAGATGGAGGGCGGCGGCACGGCCAAGTTCAGCTTTACGCCTGGCGAGAATGGATGGCCGAAGGGCAAATATAAGATGGAAGTCCTCATGATGAATGAGGCCGGCGAGCAAAAGGACCAAAAGACGGTGAGCTTTACAGTCTCCTAAGCTCTCCCTTTTTTAGACTGATAAACTGAACGATGCGCCTCTGGATGTACTTAGAGCAGAGGCGCATCGCTTTTTGTTTTATAAAAAGATTGCTATCGAGGCGGTCAGGCTCAATGATTTATCGGGAGGCGCTGATGGGGCGTACACGATTGCTATAAGGGTTTACACTTCATCGAGTGTGAGTGGATGCGGCTGCTTTCCATCAACATCCGTAAAGCCATATTCCTGGGCCAGCGCCGCTGCCACGAGCACTCGCCCTGATTTCTGCATGATGTCTGAGTCTGAGGCTAAAGCGGCAACTGCGCGACCAATAAACTGCGGCGATTCGGAATTGCTCAGGTCTAAGAACGCAGCCGCCTCCATCACCTTCTCAGTTCTCACAAGCCCCGGATACAGCGAGACGACTGCGACATTGTATTCTCGAAGCTCATGCGCCATGTCAGCCGTCATCTTATCGGTAGCGGCTTTCGAGACGCCGTAGGCAACATTGCCTATATGTTTCTGCGCCGCCCAAAAAGAGATATTGACGATCAACCCGCTACGCTGCGCGACCATCGTCCGAGCCGCTTGAGCACTGGCGACGTAATGCGCGCGGACGCCCGCCGCAAACATCGCATCCCAACGCCAGAGCGGTTGCTTCCAAAAGGGCAGCATCCATGTAAACTCGCCATTCTCGATCATGTTCTCGTAGCCGCCCCAAACATTATTCACCAGAATATCCAGACGCTCATGCTCTTTAACAATTCGTCTACACACCGCTTCAACTTCCGAGTCGCGTGTATGGTCGCAAGGGGCTGCGATCACAGGACCATTTGCGGTAAAAGTCTCTTCAGCAATAGTCCGCCCCGTCGCATAAACGACGGCCCCGGCTTCGGCCAGTTCAACGGCTACGCCTTTGCCTACGCCGCGACTGGCCCCTGTGACGATGGCAACCTTCCCGTTTAAGTTTTTCATAAGCCTATTCATTTACAACAATCTCAAGCGCCAAATCAACATCTGACGCAAGAATATCCCCAACCCGATTAGTTGCCGCTGCTCCGGGCCGCCTCGCCAAACAAATATCTATGGTCGGTGAGACGGGTCGGCTGGTCCATTTTCATCAAGCGGAAAACCGTGTGTCAAAAGGAGCGGCGCGTTTCTTTGCGTAGATGGAAAAGAATTCTACGCCGCCGCGTTACGTTTCTTCCTGGAAAAGTCACACATAGATGCAGGCACGAAATCGAGGCACGGCCTCATGCACAGCTATCTCAAAGGAGAAAAGGAGAAACTCACATGAAAATTCAAACGGCCAGACAATATGTTTTTAGCGCGGCGCTTATCGCAACCTTTCTGCTCGGCGCAGTTTCCGCGCTTGCACAGGAGCGCAAAATACCGATGGGCGAGGAAGTGGCCCTCCCCGTCAAGGGAGGATGTCCCAAACCAATCGCTTTGACGCTCAACGCAACCACGCCGAACGTAATCAACACGGACTTCAATGCTGTTCAACTCGCTGCGCCCAGAGCAGTCCTCAACGACCCGCTCTCAGATAAGAGCTTCCTCTACTCATTTCGATGGATAAGCGAACAAAGGTGTTGCGAGATCACGAAAGCGGTCCTGACGGTGAAGCTCAAAGCGAACCAGCCCGGCCAATCGAAAACCAGCTCCGACGCGGGCAATGACGGCATCGCTATCATGCACGCAGGGAGCGTGGTGCTGCCCTTCAGCGAGCCTGTCTACAGTAGCTGGCCTTTTAGTGTCGGACAGACTGCGACCAAGACCTGGAATCTGACAGGGGCGGCTTTGAGTAACCTTAACTCAACCGGCACGCTGAGTCTGTATGTGCAGGACGACACGAGCGTGGTGTCGGCTACGCTGCAAATCTACGGGTGCTGCCTGTCATCGAAGTGAGAGGGTCTGGTTGAGCAAGCACAGCACACGCGCCGGGCAAAGCTCAAGAGGGCGACGAAGTGATTGCCGGTGCAGCCAACAATCGCGCGGCCTCAACCACCGCGCGATCTGTTTTTACTAAGAGCCTCTGCCAATGATTTTATGAACGCCCGGCAAACTCGCTTAGATAGGCTTTCACTTCATCCAGAGAAATTTGAGGCGAGATAAATCCGATGTAGTTATCGGGTCTCAAGAGCAGACTAAAAGGCTGGTCCGCGCCAAATATTTCCGCCACGTGCGATTGAAGTGGGACCACATTAAAATCAACCCAGCCGGCGTACTCATTTTCGAGTTCCGTTTTTAATGCTTGATAATCGTCGGGCACGGCTGAGAAAACAAGCAGATGAAAGTTCGTTTGATGCAGCTTGTCGTAAACGCTTGCCCCATCAATCAGAAAATACGGCAGACGATCTCCGGCTTTGACTTTAAAATCCTCATCGCCTTGATGCCTGCTTAAAGAGCAGTCGCGGTAGTTGATGCCGATTTGCGAAATGAGCGGAAAGATAAATTGCTTAACGGTCTCGAACCGCAAAACGAAATTAGCGATGCGTGGAAAAATGTGCGTGCGGAAATAAGCTATGAGCCATTCTTCGCTCGCGCCGAAATTGAAGAGGCGGTCGGTTGTTTCGAGTAAGCGTTGAGCATTGGCGAGCCGCTCTTCGTTGTAGGTTTCAAGTATCTTCGCGTCAGCTTTGCCGCGCAGGGTCAAGGCTATTTTCCAGGCCAAATTATAGCCGTCCTGAATCCCCGTGTTCATTCCCTGCGCTCCGGCGGGCGTGTGTATGTGCGCGGAATCGCCCGCCAGGAAACATCTGCCCTCGCTGAATCTATTGACGCGGCGCGAGTGGACCTTATAAACCGAAAACCAATTAACGTTTGTGATGTCCAGATTTAATTTTGTATCCTCTTTGATCTGTTCTTCGATCTCCTCGTATAAAATCTCGCCTTCTTCCTTAGCGTGATTTTCGGGAAATGTCCCGACAATTCTATAACGATTTTCGCCAATCATAGGGAAAAACGCTGTGATAGTATTCTGGGCCAGGCACACCATCAGCGCATCGTGGCTAAACTCCCAATCAATCTGCACGTCGGCGACATAAAAAAGACGCTCGAACGTACTCCCTTCAAATTCGAGGCCGAGTGAGTGCCTGACGATGCTTTTCGCGCCGTCACAACCGACCAGAAATTTTGCTTCGACTGTTTGCGTTTCACCATTCGATTTTTTGACGTTGGCCTTGACGCGTTCATCATCCTGCGAAAAACTTTCCAACTCGGTCTGCCATTGAATCTCTTTACCGTTTGATTTGATAAAGTCAGACAAAATCTTTTCGTGCTGGCCCTGCTCGACAATCAAAAGAAACGGGTACGGACTCAAACCCTTCCCGATTTCGCCCAGCTCAACCTCCCCGCGCACCTCGCCGCCTTCGAGAAGACGCGCCCTTTCGGCAATCGCGCCCAACTCGATTAAATCGTCTGCCAGACCGATTTGCTCATAAATTTCGAGCGTCCGAGCCTGCACACCGATTGCCTTTGAATACGGAGTGATATTTTCTTTCTTATCAAAGATAACAAAATCAACGCTATGTCTGATGAGCTGGCAAGCGAGCGCGAGACCTGTCGGACCAGCCCCTATAATAATCACGTCCGTCTTCATCGCCGTCTTCATAGATTCCAGGCAAGCAACATAAAAGAGACGCTATCGGGCGTTCGGGCTTAATGAATTGTGAGGCGCTGTCTTAGGCACTGATTTTAGAAAGGCAGACGCCAGACCTTTCCATCAAACTCGGCAATCCATAAAGCTTCACCATCCCAGGTTAAGCCGCTCGGACGCTTGATTTGGTCCAAAGTGTATTGGGCTGCTACCAGACCTGTCGCGGGGTCAATCGAGGAGAGCTTACTATCTTTGAGATGCCAGAGCCTTGTTCCATCCCAGGCTAAACCGTGAGTGCTATCATTGCGAGTCCCCGCGGGCAAGGGATAATCGCCGACAACTTTTCCCGTCTCCGGGTCAATCTTCAAGAGAAGCTGAGTTTGCGAGTCGGGCAGTTTATAGTTGAACCAGTGCCAGGCAATCCAGAGATGGCTGCCGTCATAGGCCATGCCCGAATAAGATTGGCTCGCCGGGTCATCGCGATACTTGCCTTTAAAAAGCCGCTCGACCTTCCAATCCAGTGTGTCTATATATCCGAACGACTCGCCGTATGAGCCAGCAATCCAGAGCTTATCTTTGACAAAGCAGATGCCTCCGGGACTTTTAAACGCGCCACCCAGTTCGCTGATAGCCCGCTGATGCTGCTCGGAATTACTGACCTCCCAAACCAATGTTAAAGGATCGAGGATGGCATACTGTCCTCGACCCAGATAGATAGCGACCCAGATATTCTTTCCGTCGTAAGCAAGACTGGAAATTCTTTGAGGGAGTTCGGCAGGTAATTTGGCAACGAGCTTTAGTTCTCTGATATTTGGACCATTAATCCGGCTCTCATGCTTCGGGTTTGCAGCAGCAGAGAGAGCAGCGACGATGAGCAAAGATGACAGCAGCATACTTTTCATAGATGAGGTCTCCTTTGTCAGCTAACTGCTCTTCTTCTCGGCCATCATACATCTTACTTCTATTGAATTGAAGACACATAGCTCTGCGGCAAGCCGATTCTCTCGGCCAGCTCTCTGAGCTTTGAGACGTACTGCGGATTTCGCTCTTCTCGCGAAGGCGGCACGGGAAGGTTGAAACAGAGGGCCGGAATGACGCTACCGTCCTCCAGTTGTGCGAACACGGCTTCCGGACGGTAAATACTCAAGGAAGCTTCCCCGTAGAGTGCGTCCACTTCCGCGTGTGTGAGCGAGAAGAGGACACCGTGCGCTCTCCGGCCCGGGCACGGAACGAGGGTCGCGCGTGCGCCGATGACTAGGCAGAAGTTCTCAACAGAAGCCATCCGGCGATTCATGGGATTCATTCCTTTTTCCCGCAAGAGCGCATCGTCCATAAACAATCCGTAGAAAAATATATCAATTCTTCTGGCTTCTGCTTCTGTCACGACAATCACCTCAATCGAATGCCTCACGCCCGAATTAACCCGCCGCGCGCGAGCATCACACAACATACGCCGGATTATACAGGTATGAAAGAGATGCTCTTGAGGCGTCAGGTTGATGAGTTGTTGGATGGCGGCGGTCGGCGTCCGTCCGGGTTAAGACGCACGCAGACCGTGTTTCTCTGCATAGTAAAAAAGGATGTCGAAGTCTTCCGGGGCGTAACCGAGCGACCTGAGCAGCAGCGCGACCTGTCCTCTATGATGAACACCATGATTGGCCGCGTGCTGCATCAATTCTCCCACAGGCATTGAACGCTTCTCAGCCCCGCCAATCACGAATTCGGCTTGACGAGCCAGGTCTTCGTCTTGCAGTTTCGACAGGAACTCGCGCACATAGACCTCTACCTGATTCCAGGTTTCGACGAGAGATGCCATAGTCGGGTAGTCTTCAGGATTGAGAGGAGCGCCGCGTTCTGGACCACCGCAACGACCGAGCCAGCCCCATTCAGCGCTCAGCGCATGAACCATAGTGTTCCTGATAGAGCCATAACTGCCAGCAACAGTTTGCGTGAACTGTTCAGGCGTCAACTGTGAGATCACCTTAAAGAGCTTACTGTTGGCCCAGTAGCCATAATCGTAAAGAACTTCCAGGTCTTTGACGTTCATCTGATGCTCCTCACCCGAAGGTCCGGATACCCTGCCCCGCTCTGCCGGAAGCCAGGAAAAGCTGTTTCAACTCTAATCCAACGCTAGTGTCCGCCCGACGCCGGAATTACCTCCCACACGCGAGCAGCCTTCATCTACAAAGCGAGGAAGCATGATAAAAGGCACGCTCAGAAGCGCGTCCGGTCGAATGAGTTATCAGGTGGACTGTACCGCAGCAATCGCATTTTGATAACACCCCGAGATATGGCTTTGACTTGAAATGTCTATATTGAGGTCACTCACCAATCCGTCTTCTAAACCATAAATCCACCCGTGCACCGTTAACTCCTGCCCGTTCTCCCAGGCCTGCTCCACTATCGTCGTTCGACAGACATTAACGACTTGCTCTATCACGTTTAACTCGCAAAGCCTACGCGCGCGCCGTGCCTCATCGTCAAACTCGGAAACCAAACCTCTATGTTTCTGAATCACATCCTGCACATGCCGCAACCAGTTGTCTATGAGACCGAGTTTGCTGTTGGAGAGGGCCGCTTGGACTCCCCCGCAACTATAATGGCCGCACACAATGATATGCTTTACTTGAAGAACCTCGACAGCAAATTGAATCACGGATAAACAGTTCAGGTCCGTATGGACCACTAGATTCGCCACGTTACGGTGAACGAACATTTCTCCC
>DASWMI010000156.1:0-20330 GCA_036399835.1 Pyrinomonadaceae bacterium
TGAGCCCTTTTTTCGGATCAATCCAGATAATCGAGCCGAAGGCCCCGTTGTGCCCGAAGCTTCCGGCAGAAGTCAGAGGGAAATCGGTCGCCGGATCGCCGCTCAAGCCCCAACCCAGCCCTTGATATGCCGGCCTCTGCGTCATCGCAGATTTGATATTGAGCGTGTGGTTCTCAGTCATTGCTTCGACAGACATTCTGGAAAGAATCCGCTTGCCCTTAAAGACTCCGCCATTGAGCATCATCTGGCAGAGGGCTGCTAAATCCTCAGCAGTTGAATACATCCCGAACTCCGGCCCTGGATATTTAGCGTTCTTACTATAGTCCCTGATCTCTTCCCACTTCTTCAGTTTGCCATCTTGCATCCTGTAGATTGAGGCGACTCGTTCCAACTTTCCGGCAGGGATAAAGAAAAAACTGTCTTTCATACCGAGAGGGTCAAAGATGCGTTCCTTTATGAATTGCTCATAAGCTCTGCCTGAGACCACCTCTATGATGCGTCCCAGGATAGCGAAACCGCTGCTGCTATACCTGAATTGAGTGCCGGGTGTAAACTCCGTTTTCTGCTTTGACAGCAAGGCTACCACATCGGCTAAAGTCCGATTCCGTTTCACTGTGATGTCTTCAATCTCGGCGGGACGAGAGGCGGGTATTCCAGAGGTATGCGTCAGCAAGTGATAAATTGTGATCGGGTCCGGCGCGTCTTGTGTTTGGCCGGTCGTCGTTTTGAATTCCGGGAGGTATTTTTCTACAGGGTCGTTGAGCGCGAGTTTGCCTTCCTCCATTAAAATCATAATCCCGATTGCGGTGACGGGTTTCGTCACCGACCTGATGTCGAAGATAGTATCTCTCCGCATCGGCTTTTTACTCTCCAGGTCCTGATAACCGACGGCTTCAACGCTCAGCACTTTGCCGCCTCTCGCCACCAGCATCACGGCCCCGGATATTTCTCGCCGCTCGACGAAGGAATTCATCCGGACGGAGATTCTTGCCAATCGTTCTGCGTCCAGCCCGGCTTTAGATACTTGCTGGCTTCGACCAATCTCTGGCGGCAGTAATAAAATTAGCGTGGCGATTGTCCCCGCATAGAGGCTCTTATAGAAGAAGATTCTGAGCACGTTCTGATTTTTCTCCGCGTGAACGGATAACGCCCGAATTGACCTGCGAGCAATTAACTTTGATGATAAAAGACACTCATATTGCGAGTCCGGTTGAATGAGTTGTTAGGCTGCGCCGCTTTGATTCTTTTTGAGCCAGACTATATCGCCTTGATCCTTATCCCGACCTGTAGCCAGCTTGTTCCTGAGCAAATCTTCTTTCGACAGAATATCTATTTCCAGATCATCAATAGTGATGCTGACTTTGTGCTGCCAACCCTCATCAAATTCAATCCCATCAACGCCTGTGAGTAAATCAATCCGGCATGGCTCAACGCCAAGCTGAACTACTATGTCGGGAGCAGTAAAATCTTCCTCGGATAAGTCGGAGATTGGCGCACCAAATCTCACTAACGCACGCATTATCTTTTGTGCATTCTCGGGACTATTTCTGACCCAAATACCAATATCACCTGTAGCACGAGGGAATCCATGTGCGGCAAGGGCATAAGCGCCGACAATAATGAAATCAACTTCTTCGCCTTTTAAGCACGATAACATCTCTTTGAAGTCTGGGTTCAGCATTCAAGTTTTCCTTAAAGGACCAAGCATTAAGAGCGAGCTGCCACATCATGCCAAGCAACTGTTCAGGAGATTTACCCTTCAAATCACCATCGCCATCTGCATTATGTAATGAATTTTTCCTAACTAAAATATTCCTCATCAGACTATTACTCCCCAACCGTATTTTACCTCAAAACTTTATGAGTAAGCACACCCGAGAAGCCTAATGCTCATTAGACCATCGGCGGCGTTACCGCGCTGCGTAGATGCTGCGACCGCTTTGTGCGTCTTTAATTATATATACCTTCCGCTTCTTCTTACCTGGAAATAGTTTCATCCGGCCAATCACTGCGGGAATCTCCTTTACCTTCGGACCATCAGCGCGCTCTCTTCGCCGAGAATACATCAAGGCCGGTAGATTTATTCTGTCCGGCTGGTGTAATTTTAGTGGAGCGAATCATAGTCTCAGATAAGAAATATAGCTGAAGCTCGATGGCCTGCGATAATCCGGCATGAATGGGAGGCTGAAGATAAAGAGAAAACTACCGATGATGGCAGCGGCAGTGCTCCACGTCTGCGTCACCGTAGCTGTTTATCTCGCCAGCAAGAGTGCGTTATTACCAGAACTCTTCCCTGATAGCTTGAAGTACCAGAGGCAGGCCCTCGTGCTCGCAAAGATTCTGAAGGATTCGGGAGCCGCGGCCTGGCTTTTCGCTCTGCTGCCGCTTCATGTCAAGCTATATTCGCTCTGTTTTCTCTTATTCGGCTGGATGGGCGGCCTCTCAATTCTCTCGTTTGAACCGCTCAACGTCCTCTATTATCTAGCCATTCTATATCTTGTCTATAAGTTAAGCCGCGAGCTGTTTGACCGCTTGGCTGCTTTACTGGCCGCCACGATTGTCGGGCTGTGGCCCTCGTTCCTCATACACACGACGCAGCCTTTGCGAGACCCACTCTTTATCGGAGTCGCGCTGCTGTTTTTCTTCGTCAACCTGCGCTGGCTGACAAAGGAATATTCTTGGCTTCAGGCTCTGGCGGTCGTGGCCGTCGGAGCGGTCACGGAAAGCCTGCTCTGGCTGGCGAGAAGCGAGATGTGGGAGTTAATGATCGGAGTCGCTTTCGTCACCTGCGTCCTGCTCATCGTCAGGCTGGTCAAGGAAAGAAGCGTTATCCGGGGAAATCTTGTCGGCGCGGTCCTGCTGCTTATCATCAGCGCGGCGATTCAACCGGTCGCCTTGCAGTTTTACGGTCCGGCCCTCTCCTGGGCTTCATCCTATGGCGTAGCATCGCTGAATAAAGATGATGCTTCGGCGGAAGACAATCGTGTCGTCCTCAAAGCTCTTCCGAATCCGCGCAGGGGGATTGATGTGAATCTACCGACACGCATCTCCCTGCTCAGAGAAAGGTTCATCCTCTCGTATCCCGAGGCGGGTTCAAATATCGATACCGGCGTACAGTTCTCTAGCACACTAGATATTATCCGCTCTTTCCCGACGCCTGCTTCAATCTGGTCGCTGGCTCGCCTCTTGCGCCGTTTGAGGCCGGACGTCATTCAGGGCTGGATGCCGCACGGCAATCTGGCGGCTCAACTGGCGGGCGTTCTAGTTCCGGCGCGTGTCGCCGTCCTCTGGAATATACGGCAGTCGCTCTATTCTTTAGACTACGAAAAGCCGCTGACGGCGATGGCGATTAAGCTCGGCGCATGGTTATCCGGGAGGCCCGCCGGAATCATCTATAACTCCAGAACCGGGGCCGCGCAGCACTCCGCATTCGGTTATCGCAACAAAAGGTCCCTGGTCATCTACAACGGGTTTGACACAGAACTCTTCTCGCCCTCAGAGGCGTCGCGGCGCACAGGAAACACGCGACCGCGCAGAAACTCATTGAATTTCCAACTCTCGAAGGGCCAATGTATCTCTCGGACGCACTTCTCCGGCTGGCACTGCGCTGCAAGGCCAGCGTCCTCTTCGTCTCTGTCCGCGCCGAACAGCGCCGCGGCCTCCGCTTAACCATCGCCGAGCCGTCAACCTCGCCCGCCGCGACGGTCGCTACAATCACGAATGATTGCGCCGCGTTCATACAGGCTCACGTCGCGGCTGTCGCCTCGTCAGCCGGCAATGCCCCGCTCTAAGCTCTCGCTAAGCTTCGCCTGCCCTTAGAACTTCGCCTTTATCCGATTCGGCGGGGAATAGTGATGTGAAAAGGAAAAAATTTTCGCGTTAATAGATAGAGCAGTTGGTGATTGAGCGAAGAATTGAGGAGAGATAAAGATGAATGTATCTGTCACGCCAAGCCACATTATGCAACTCGGTTTAGGTTTCTGGGCCTCGAAGACGCTACTGAGTGCCGTTGAACTGGGACTGTTCACGGAGCTTGCCGGCGGCGCAATGAGTGCCGAGACGATCAACGCGCGGCTCAATCTACACCCGCGCAGTGTACGCGATTTCCTTGACGCGCTCGTCTCCTTGCGGATGCTGGAACGCGATGGCGAAGGGCTTTACAGTAACACGCCTGAGACCGAGATGTTTCTTGACCGGGCCAAACCCTCATACATCGGCGGGATACTTGAAATGGCGAGCAAGCGCCTCTATCCCTACTGGGGGTCTCTGACCGAGGCCCTCAAAACGGGGCGACCGCAGAATGAGGCCAAGAGCGGCGGCAACTTCTTTGAGACCCTGTACGCCGACCCCGAGAGGCTGGAAGATTTTCTGAGCGCCATGACCGGCCTCAGTCTCGGCGCAGCCCGTGCCATCGCACAGAAGTTCCCCTGGACCAATTACCAAACCTTTATTGACATCGGCGGGGCACAGGGCGGCGTTCCGGTCCAGGTCGCCTTGGAGCACACACACATTTCGGGCGGGATTTTCGACCTTCCGGCAGTCGGCCCGGTCTTCGAGAAGTACGTCGCCCGTCACGGCCTGAGTGATCGGCTGCGCTTCTACGCGGGCGACTTCTTCAAAGACCCTCTGCCCTCAGCGGACGTGCTGGTGATGGGACACATCCTGCACGACTGGAATATGGAGGAGAAGCAGATGCTCCTCAAGAAAGCGTTTGATGCGCTGCCCTCCGGCGGCGCGCTCATCGTCTTTGAGGCGCTGATAGACGACGAGCGGCGCGAGAACACGTTCGGGCTGCTGATGAGCCTGAACATGCTCATCGAGACACCCGGAGGGTTCGACTATACGGGGGCAGACTGCTCGCATTGGATGCGCGAGGCAGGCTTCAGAGAAACGCGCGTGGAACATCTGGTCGGGCCGGACTCGATGGTTATCGGATTTAAGTGAGATAGCTCCGGCACGTTAAGCGATCCGCGGGTAGATATGCACGTCGGCGAGCAGTTGCCCGGAATCTATTAGCATGCATAATCAACTCTTGGGTAATCAACGATAATCAAGACAGGATGCCAATAGTTTCCAGATGACCGGGCCGATCTCGCTTTCAACCGCTTCAGTGCTCGCTCTCGGTTTCGTGCTGGGTCTCAAGCATGCGGTCGAGGTTGACCATCTGGCAGCCGTCTCGACTATCGTCAGCGAGCGCCGGAGCCTGCTCGGTTCACTCTTGGTCGGCGGCCTCTGGGGCGTGGGCCACACCGTTTCGCTGCTCGTCGCGGGAATCCTTGTCATCCTGCTCCACTTCGAGATTAGCGAGAGGACGGCGCTCGCGCTCGAATTTATGGTCGGCCTGATGCTCGTCGCTCTGGGCGCAAACGCCCTCAGAAAACTCTGGCGCGGAGGCCATCTGCATCTTCACGTACACAGGCACGGCGCACGCGCGCACATACACTATGGCGCGTCGGAAACAGACCCGCACGAGCATCACGGTTTTGGTCAAGGCGTGCGGCCTTTGCTGGTCGGAATGGTCCACGGGCTGGCAGGCAGCGTGGCCCTGATGCTGCTGGCTCTCTCGACCATCTCTCGGCCTCTCATAGGGCTTCTCTATATCGTCGTCTTCGGCACGGGTTCAATCGGCGGGATGATGATGATGAGCGCGCTTGTCAGCCTGCCCGTCTACCTGACGGCCAGACGCTTTACCCGCGCGAATCTCATGATGCGCGGTCTGGCCGGAATCTTCAGCCTCTGCTTCGGCCTGTTTGTGCTCTACCAGGTTGGCATCGCGGGCAGCCTCTTTCGTTGAGCGGAGAGGCCCTAAATTTTATCCGTTTTCCGGCGCGAGGAATTGACTTCTCCGGCGGCTTTTGGTTAAATTTACAACTTCAAGAACGAAGACGCGCTATCGGCGATGTTTTGAAGTATCTTGACGGGGTAGGAGGCGGTTGGTCCAAACCAGCGCGTGCCTGCCAAATTTCCAAATTTTTGATAGGAAGCTCCGGAAGACCTTCGCATGAATCGAACTACGACTCGATTCTGAAACTTGATTAGCACGGACCGGCCCGACCAAAACGGGTGGCTCCGAGGCGAAGGCGCTCCTATCGAATCCGATCTTGTAGCAGTTGCCGTTTTACTTAATCGGCAAAAATCGAATCCGGTCAACGCTTTCGTCGCGGGGCTTGCCACCAGCAGGCCGCCGGCGTCGTGAACTATTATTCGTCAATCATCTATCGTAAATAGAAGAAGCAATTCGTCTATCGATGATTGAAGAGGAAAGCGGAGACCACACCAGAGATGAGCGAGATTAACGTTCAGTTGAATAATGGGGCGGCGGCGCAGCTTGAGTCACCCGTGACGGTCGCGGAGGTCTTGAAGAGGCTCGACCGCGAGGCTGCGAAAAAAGCTCTGGCGGCGCGCGTCAACGGGCGCGAGGTAGACCTGGCCTATACCCTGAGCGCACAGGAGAATAAT
Organism: Pyrinomonadaceae bacterium; assembly: GCA_036399835.1. Taxonomy (GTDB): domain Bacteria; phylum Acidobacteriota; class Blastocatellia; order Pyrinomonadales; family Pyrinomonadaceae; genus DASYML01. The sequence continues at coordinate 6,460 of DASWMI010000156.1, forward strand.
GGCGGGCCGATTAGGATCGAGCCTGTGTTGCCTGAGACGCTTGAGGGGTTGGATGTGCTCAGGCACTCGACCGCGCACCTGCTGGCGGCGGCTGTGCTGGACCTTTTTCCGGGCACGCAACTCGGCATTGGACCAGCGCTTCTGGACGACCCGCGCTATGGCTTTTTCTATGATGTGATTGCGCCGCGCGTTCTGACGGATGCGGACCTGCCCATCATCGAAAAACGTATGCGCGAGATAGCCAAGCGCAATCTTGCTTACCGCCGTGAAGAGATTCCGAAGGCGGATGCTTTGAAGGTTTTCTCGGAGCGCGAAGAGCCTTTGAAGTGCGAGCTGATTGACGAGAAGGCCGGCGAAGTCGTCAGCGTTTACTATATTGACGGCTCGCCTTTTATAGACTTCTGTCTAGGCCCGCATGTGCCGAACACGAACAGGCTGCGCGCCTTCAAGCTGCTCTCGCTCTCCGGCGCATACTGGAAGGGCGACCCCGAAAATCCGCAGATGCAGCGCATCTACGGCACGGCCTTCTTTACGCAGGAGGAGCTGGACGGCTGGGTCAGGCAGCGCGAGGAAGCGGAAAAGCGCGACCATCGCAGGCTCGGCAGAGAGCTGGACCTTTTCTCGATTCAGGACCAGTACGGGCAGGGCCTCATCTTCTGGCATCCGAAGGGCGGCGCGATACGCAAGGAGATGGAAGATTACCTGCGCGGAGAATTAATCAAGCGAGGCTACGGGCTGGTCTTTACGCCGCATATTGCCCGCCGCGAGTTGTGGCAGATTAGCGGCCATGAAGAGAACTACGCCGACGCGATGTTTGCTCCGACCGAGCTTGAAGAGACGGAGTTCAGGCTGAAACCCATGAACTGCCCGTTTCACATAGCCATTTATAAATCATCGCAGCACTCTTATCGTGAGCTGCCGCTGCGCTACGCGGAGCTTGGCACGTGTTACCGAGCCGAGCTCTCAGGCACGCTCCACGGGCTGATGCGCGTGCGAGGGTTTACGCAGGATGATGCGCACATCTTCTGTACGCCCGAAGCCGTGCGCGGCGAGATTGTAGATTGCATACATTTTGCTTTCGCTGTCCTGGGCACATTCGGTTTCGACAAGTTCAAAATCGAGTTGTCGGTCAAGGGCCAGGACCTTTCAAAGCCGTATCTAGGCTCGGATGAGGATTGGGAGCGTGCGGAACAGGCGCTGGTCGAAGCGTTGCAGCAGCAGCAGCTCGCTTACGAGCGGATGGAGGGCGAGGCGGCCTTTTATGGTCCAAAGATTGACATTAAGGTCGAGGACGCCATCGGTCGGCTGTGGCAGTTAACGACCGTCCAGTTTGATTTCAATCTCCCTGAGCGTTTCCAGCTTGAATATATCGGCGAGGATAATAAAGCCCATCGCCCGACGATGATTCATCGTGCGCTGTTCGGCTCGGTCGAGCGCTTCTTCGGCGTCCTCATTGAGCATTACGCGGGCGCGTTTCCGATGTGGCTGGCACCCGTGCAGATTGCCGTGCTGCCGATTACGGACCGCATCAACGAGTATGCCGAGGGAGTTGCACGAGAGCTTCGCTCCGTTGGCCTGAGAGTTGATTTGAATCTGCGAAGCGAGAAGGTCGGCGCGAAGATTCGTGATGCCCAGTTGCAAAAAGTTCCCTTCATGCTTGTGCTCGGCGACCGCGAGATGGAGGAAGGCAAAGTCGCCGTGCGCGAACGAAAAAGGGGGGACCTAGGCGCGATGACGCTCGACGAATTCAAGAGGATGGCACGTCAACTCGTCGAGACGCGCGCTATTAATAATAGTCTGGAGTCTGAGAGTCCGAGTGTCTGAAGTCTGAGAGTCAAAAGAAATTTTTTTGCTTTTGACTCTCAGACTCCGCACTCTCAGGCTCTCGGACTCGTAAAATGGGAGGTGCAGGTATCGCTACAGGTTTTCGTGGTCGCGGACAACGCCCTGACAATCGTCGTGGGCCAACCGTGCGTATTAACGAGCGCATTCGCATACCGGAAGTGCGCGTCATCGCTGACGACGGCGAACAACTCGGCGTGATGAATACGCGCGAGGCCATCAACCTGGCGCGCGAGCGCGGGTTGGATTTGGTCGAGGTCGCGCCCAGCGCAGAGCCGCCCGTCTGCCGGATTATAGATTACGGCAAGTTTCAGTACGAAGCGAAAAAGAAGGCGGCTGATGCCAAGAAGAAACAGGTCATCATCACCGTCAAAGAGGTCAAGTTCAGACCGAGCACGGACGAGCATGACTATAACTACCGCGTCAAACATGCGCGCGAATGGCTCGAAGACGGCGATAAGGTGAAGGCCACAATCTGGTTTCGCGGGCGCGAGATGACGCACCGCGAGCTGGGCGCGCGTATCCTTGAGAAACTGGAAAAAGACCTCTCGGATATAGGCGAAGTCGAAGCCCGCCCGCGTATGGAGGGCAACCAGATGTTTATCATCATGGCCCCCAAGCGCCACAAATCCGCCGCCAAACACGAAGGCGGCGGGCAGGACCAGCCACCTGAGTCTGGAAGCTGATTTTAGATTTTGGATTTTGGATTTGCGATGTCAGGCGGGACGAGAAATCGAAGCCTGTCAATGGCGCAGCCAGTATCAATAGATCGCAAATCAAAAATCAAAAATCGCAAATTTAACAAGAGGAACGGTTATGCCAAAACTAAAGACACACAAGGGAGCGGCCAAAAGGTTTCGCTCGACCGCTTCGGGCAAGTTTAAGCGCGGGCATTCGCATGCGCGCCATATTCTGACCTCGAAAGAGCACAAGCGTAAGCGGCTGCTGGATATTGACACGCTTGTCTCCGAATCGGACCAGGAGCGCATCGAGAAGATGCTGCCCTACGGAAGAAACTAAATAAGGGATGAAGGATGAAGCAAAGTGGATGAGAGATGAGCTATGGGGGATGAGCTAGTCTGGCTGATAAACAAGCGGACTATTCACTCGAAACTCTTCATCGCTCAATCGCTTCGGCCTCATCTTTGACAAATGGAGGTGACGAGTTATGCCTCGTGCAAAACGTGGAAACAAGCGTCTCGAAAGACGCAAGAAGATTTTAAAATTAGCCAAAGGTTATCGCGGCACAAAGTCTAAGCTTTATCGCTCGGCCAAAGAGTCTGTCGAGCGCGGTTTGAACTTCGCTTACACTGGCCGCAAATTGAAGAAACGCGATTTTCGTAGCCTGTGGATCGTTCGCATAGGCGCAGCCGCGCGGTTGAATGGCCTCAACTATTCGCAGTTCATGCACGGCCTCAAGCTGGCCGGGATAGAACTGGACCGGAAAGTTTTGGCGGACATCGCCGCCAACCAGCCGGAAACATTCACGGCGCTCGCGGGACAGGTCAGGACCGCCCTCGATAACGAGCGGAGCGCGCAGCCTGCCGCGGCTTGAGCCGTCGAAGCGAAGGACCAAAGTAATGCCGGAAGGCGTTGACAACGAAGACCCGAAACTGAAAGCGGAAGCGGCACGCGAAGCGTTCGAGCGAGAGTTTGAACGCTTCGCACGCTTTGATCCGGAGGCGGGCGCGCAATCTCTCTCGCTCAAGGAAGCCGAAACGCTCGAGCGCGAGCTGGGCGAGCTGCGCACGCGGCACACCGGCAAAAAGAGTGATGTCGCGGCCATCATGAAGATGATCGGGCGCGTCGCACCCGATGAGCGTAAGAGCTTCGGCCAGCAGATGCAGCAGATCGAAGCAAGCATCAAGCAGGCGATTGATAAGGCTGATGCCGCGCTCAAAACTTTTATCCAGGGGGCGCGCTCGGAGCGCGAGGCGCTGGACGTGACCCTGCCCGGCAGACGCACGCGGCGCGGCCATCTGCACCCGATTACGCTGCTCAAGCAGGAGATCGAAGACATCTTTGTTTCGATGGGCTATATCGTCGAAGACGACCGCGAGGTCGAGACGGATTTTTACAATTTCGACGCGCTGAATATTCCTGAAGGCCACCCGGCGCGGGCTTCGCAGGACACCTTCTATACGACAGAGGGCTTTGCGCTCCGCTCGCAGACTTCGACCGTACAGATTCACGCCATGCAGCGGCGCGGCGTGCCCGTGCGTATGATTGCGCCCGGTCGCGTCTTTCGACGAGATACGCCGGATGCGACGCACAATCCGATGTTCTTCCAGGTCGAAGGTCTCTGCGTGGACCAGGGCATCACGATGGCCCACTTGAAGGGAACGCTACAGGAGTTTGTCAGTCGTCTCTTTGGACCACAAACGCGAACGCGCTTCCGTCCCTCTTACTTTCCTTTCACGGAGCCGAGCGCGGAGGTTGACTATAGCTGCTTCAAGTGCGGCGGCCAGGGTTGCCGCATCTGTAAGGGTTCGGGCTGGATAGAGCTTGGCGGCTCAGGGATGGTCCACCCGAACGTGCTACGCACGGTTGGCGTTGACACGGAAATCTATACGGGCTTTGCCTTTGGCCTCGGCATTGACCGTATGTGCGCGCTCATGTACGGCCTCGACGACATACGCCTGCTCTTCGAGAACGACACACGCTTTCTCGAACAATTCAAATAAGACAGTTTTTCAGTTTTCGGTTTTCAGTTTTAAGCAACGGACAAGCTGCTTTGACTGAAAACTGAAAACTGAAAACTGAAAACTGCGTTATGAATATCAGTTATCACTGGCTACGCGAATTGACTGGCACAGAGGCATCGCCGCAGGAGCTGCGCGACCGGCTGACGATGTGCGGGCTGGCGGTGGATGCCGCCGAAGAGAAGGGCGACGATTACGTGCTGGATGTCGAAGTCCCTTCAAATCGCCCCGACTGTCTTTCGCATCTTGGCATTGCGCGCGAAGTTGCCTTGATGGAAGGCGGGCGCGTCCGGCTGCCGGAAAAGAAGCCAGCGCGGATGGATGGCAGTGCAAGGGATTTTGCGTCCGTCGAGATCAGGGATACGGATTTGTGCCTGCGTTATGCTGCGCGCGTGGTGCGCGGCGTAAAGATTGGCCCATCGCCGGAGTGGCTGGTCCGGCGGCTGGAAACCATAGGGCAGCGCGCGATCAATAACGTGGCGGATATTACGAACTACGTTTTGCACGAGCAGGGACAACCTCTTCATGCTTTCGATCTTGAAAGGCTAGCTGGCAAGCAGATCGTCGTGCGGCGCGCGCTAGAGGGCGAGAAGCTCAAAACACTCGACAAGGTAGAGCGCACGCTGGGAGGCGAGATGCAGGTCATCGCGGATGCCGAGCGCGCGATCGCTCTGGCCGGCGTGATGGGCGGGGAAGAGACGGAAATCTCCGACCGGACCAGTGATGTTTTAATCGAGAGCGCCTACTTCGTTCCCTTATCCGTGCGGCAGACGGCACGCGCTCTGGGGCTGAACACGGAGGCTTCCTATCGCTTTGAGCGCGGCGCGGATTATGGCGCTGTGCTTCGCGCGCAGGAGCGCTGCGTCGAGCTGATCTGCGAGATAGCGGGCGGGACGGCAACCGAAGACGCGATTGATGTCTATCCGTCTAAGCTTAATCCTGGTCCGATTCTACTGCGGACGGAGCGCGTCGAAGCATTGACCGGATTAAAAGTAGAGCCTGCGGAGATGGAGCGCATACTGACAGGGCTTGGACTGGAAAGGCGCGAAGTTCTGGCCGTCAGCAAGGGCGAGTGGAGCTTGCAGGGACAGACGCACGAAGAGCTGGTCCTGGACGCGAGCACGTTGATGACTTTTGTTCCTCCCACATGGCGCGCAGATCTCTTGATTGAAGCGGACTTGATTGAAGAGATCGCGCGCCACACGGGTTATGAACGAATCGCAACGGAGATTCCGCCCGCCAGAGGCGCAGGCGAATACCAACCTGCCGAACAGAAGAGGCGCGCGATGCGACAGGCTCTCAACGCCTGCGGATTCGACGAGGCCGTCAACTTCAGCTTTATCGCCTCGACGCACGACAAACATTTTCAGCTCGTGCCGGAGTTTGCCGCGGATGAAAATGGCGAGGAGAGCTTTATCACGCTGAGCAATCCGATTATCGAGGGCGCGACGCGTATGCGACCGACGCTGTTGCCCGGCCTACTGGATGCCTTGCGCCACAATTTCAATAAGGGGACGCGCAACGTGCGGCTGTTTGAGACGGGGCGCATCTTTAAGGCAAGCGAAGAGCGCGGCGAGCTGCCCTCGGAGCGCGAGGCGCTGGCACTCCTGGCAACGGGCGGCGCGCTCGAAGAGGAACGCGCGGAAGCTACGCGCCAGCTCGATTTTTACGACCTCAAGGGCGCGCTCGAAGCTGCTGTGGATGCGATGAAGATTGGTCCACTGGATTTTCAACCCGCGCGAGTCAAGCACCTGCGCGAAGGCCAGTCCGCAAGCATCTCTCTTGAAGGCAAAAGGATCGGCACTATCGGCAGGCTAGATGAGAGCCTGGCCGCAAGCTACAAGTTTCGCCAGCCGGTTTATCTGGCGGAGCTGGATTACACAACCTTGCTTGAAGCGAAAGAATCAACGGTCGTTTACACGCCGCTCTCGCGGTTTCCTTCGGTCGTGCGTGATGTCTCGCTCTTGGTCGAGCGCCGCGTGACGCTCGCGGATTTGCTTCAGACAATCAAAGAGCAGTCGGTGAAATACTGGCGCGACGCGAAGCTCGTCTATGTCTATGAAGGCGAAGGCGTGCCGGATGGGCTGCGCTCCGTGACCTTGCGGATGGAGTATCGCGCGGACGAGCGGACGCTTCGTGATGAAGAGGTTGATGAGACCCACTGGCGTCTCGTCAAAGTTTTAGAAGAGAAGCTCGGCGCACAGATTAGAGGATAAAAGTCCGAGCATAAAAAGTCTGAGAGTCCGAGAGTCTAGAGTCCGGAGTCAAAAAAAACATTTAGACCTCTGACTCTCGGACTCTCAGACTTTTTACTCTTGCGCTTGCGCCTCCGAAGTCGCATAATCAAGCGGCTCTTCTGACCCGCCTGTTGATTATATAATGGAGACTAACGATGGTCGGCCTTTCTGGACTCGAAAAATTTTCACATCTTGAAGATAAAATCTACCGGACCATCGAGCTGACGAAAACGCTCCGACAGGAGAAGGAAGTCCTCGAACGCGAGATCGGCGTGACCAGGCGCGAGCTGGGGAATCTGCTGAGCGAGAAGGAACGTCTTGAAGCACAGGTCGAGCGGCTGCTTTCCGAGCGCGATACGATTCGCATGAAAGTCGAAGCCATGCTCGATGCCATTGCCACGCTTGATCCCGAGATGGCAGAGGTAATGCGTAAATGAAGGATGCTGGGCGAACCGGTATGAATTTTAATAAGGGTAATATGGATACCACGACGACGCCGACCATCAGGGTCGAAATCTATAATCAGACCTACAATATTCGCTCGGACGGCGACAGCGAGTACATCACACAACTGGCCGAGTTCGTGGATACGCGTATGCGCGAGATTTCCTCCGGCACGCTGACGGTGGATTCGCTCAAGGTCGCCATCCTCGCCGCCCTGCACATCGCGGACGAGCTGCATCGCCTCAAGCGCCTGCACGAGCAGGCCGATTCGCAGCTTGCCACACGGAGCGCCGAATGCGCCGAGATGCTCGACCGCCTGCTCAAGGTTCGCAGCACCGTCGAGCAGCAAACGAGCGCCGCCGGCAACATCGCTTTCACATAAAATAGAGGCTGGAGCTTAAAGGCCGGAGGCTGGTTAAAAGCAGGCGGCTTTGATTAACCTCCGGCCTTTGGCGTCCAGCCTTTAATCTCTAATCTAGAGCCTCCCGCATCTGACAATCTCAGCTTAGTTGTGTTAATATGCCTTTGGCAGAGGGAAAAAGTTCTGCGGGGCGCGTCACCGAGTTTCGATGATTGAGCCAACGCCGTTAAAAAGGGAGACTGACGCCGCACGAGCCAGTGCTTTCCTTCATCGTTAAGGAATCGCCAGAGGCTGCGGCTTTTAAAAAGGTCACCCACCTGTTATGCAGGTTCAATTACGGCTTCGGAACGGCTGCTGCGGATTTCCCTCTTGCCAATTCCAAGAGTCGTGAATCGTAAATCCTAAATCGTAAATGGATGGACCACTTTTTCTATTTACTTTTTAGCATCTACGCTTCACGTTTTTTATTTAGAGAGTAATTCAAAACCGGAACATCAGCCACAGAGGCACGGAGGCACAGAGCATAAGCAGGAAAGATGAGTTGAGAGCTCTTATAAAATTCTAATTTATCTGCTCTCCGTGTCTCTGTGCCTGCGGTGGCTAGTTTTGAAATCTGTTCTGAGAAGGTCGAAGTCAAGAGAAGATGAAGGTCTTGATGCTCGGGGATGTGGTGGCGCGGCCTGGCCGGCTGGCCGTGATGGAGCGCATACAGGATTTGCGCGAGCAGTACAATATTGACCTGGCCGTGATGAACGCGGAGAACGTGACCAACGGGTTTTCGATTACGCCGCCGCATGCGGACCAGCTTTTCGCCGCCGGAATAGATGTCATGACCTCGGGCAATCATATCTATGACAAGCGCGAAGTCATCCCTTACATAGAGCGGCAGCCGCGCCTGCTGCGTCCGGCCAACTACCCGCCCGGCTCGCCCGGCAAGGGCGTCTGGGTCGGGGAAGTGAGGGGCGTACAGGTTGCCGTCATCAATCTCATCGGTCGCGTCTTTATGCCTCCGGCTGACGACCCTTTCCGCGCAGCAGACGAAGTGCTCGCCAATCTCGAAAGCGAAGTGAAAGTAAGGCTCGTTGACATGCACGGCGAGGCTACGTCCGAGAAGGTGGCGATGGGTTGGTTCCTGGATGGTCGCGTCTCCGCCGTCGTCGGCTCGCATACGCACGTGCAGACGGCTGACGAGCAGATACTGCCGGGCGGGACCGCTTACCTGACAGACCTCGGCATGACGGGCAGCTATGCCGGAGTCATTGGGATGAATAAAGAGGATGTCATCAAGCGTTTTACTTCAGCAGTTTCAAAACGCGCCGAACACGCCACAGGCGCTGTACGCATCTGCGCCGCCGTCATAGAGATTGACGACACCACAGGCCGCGCACGCGAAATCTCGCGCCTCTCGCTCTCACATGAACAGTAGAGCAGTTTTCAGCAAAGACAACTTGCTTTTTCTGAAAACTGAGAACTGTTAGTCCGGTCCTTCCGTTTCGGGGACGCGTTCGGTGGGGGATTGCGAGGTGCGTAGGGCTGTGGCGTCGGGCGTGGCCGAGAGCAGTTGGACGTAGCCTTCCGGGAAAGAGCGGACGCGACCGTTGCCGTCCGTCACGACATGGCCCGTCTCACCTTCGGCAATAATCACATCGTCGGAGATTCTGATCACCTCGTAACCGAAACGCAGCGAGCGACGACGCATCTCAGTGATGTGCGTGCGAACAATCAGCTCGTCGTCGTAGTAGGCGGGTGCTTTATAACGGCAATAGCTTTCGGCCACGACCAGAAAGGCGTTGTCGTTCTCTTCCATCTCCCTGTAGGAAAAGCCCCGCGCGCGGCAAAACTCCGTCCTGCCTATCTCGAACCAGACCAGATAGTTTGCATGATAAACCACGCCCATCTTATCCGTCTCCGAATAGCGCACGCGTAACATCGTCTCGTGCCACTCTTCCTCTTCCAGCAATGCATCCACTTCGTTCGGATTCATCATCTGAGGATACGCCTCCCACGATAAACTGGTCCTAAAGGAAAATCTAAAGTAAGATAAATTGTCCCGCGTTTAAGGCGGACTATAAGAGCGAAAGGTTGAGGATGTCAAAGAAAATCAGGCTCACGGCGGCGGCAGGACTGGCCCTGCTCTTGATACTGGCGGTCTCGCTCGCGGCCATTTTGCCAGCGGCACGCGCGCAGCAGGGCGTGCGTCTCGCGCCGCCCAATACCAGAAGCGCAGCCGTCGTCGCCGCGACCGCCTCCGTGCTCAAAGAGACCAGCGAGATCAGGCAGCTTGCCATCCTCCGCCCCGTCAAAAGCGGTGCGCAATCGCGCGCAGAGATCGAGCGCATGATTATGAAGAATATGGACGAGGACGAGACGCCCGAAGAGATGCGCGCTTCGGAGCTGGCCCTAAAAAAGCTCGGCCTCGTGCCAAAGGATTTTCAGTTCAGACCCTTTATCATCAACCTCCTGACGGAGCAGGTCGCGGGCTACTACGACCCGAAAACGCAGGAGTTTTATCTGGCCGACTGGATTGACCTGGACGGGCAGAAACCCGTCATGGCACACGAGCTGACGCACGCCTTGCAGGACCAGCACTTCAACCTCCGACGCTTTGAGAAGTGGCCCAAAGGCGACTCGGACGCGGAGCTGGCCGCGCATGCCCTGATCGAAGGCGATGCGACGCTGGTGATGAAGGATTATGTCGAGAAGAATCCTTTGCGCGCTCTGGCTTTCGCCAGGGCCATGCGGCTCAGCGGAGGCTCTACACAGCAGTTTGACCAGGCCCCGCGCGCTCTGCGCGAATCCTTGATGTTTCCCTATGAGCAGGGAACTCTCTGGTCCATGCACGTCTTTCAGCGCGGCGGATACGCGGCCCTCTCGCGTGCCTACACAGAGCTGCCGCAATCCACAGAACAGATTCTCCACCCCGAAAAATATTTCTCACGCGAAGCGCCCGTCAAAGTTAATCTGACGAACCTTGCGCCCATGCTCGGCGCGGGCTGGAAGCGGATTGATTACGATGTCAACGGCGAATGGAGCTACTATCTGATTCTCGAAGAGTTCTTGCGCTCGGACGCGGAATCGAGCCGCGCGGCTGCCGGTTGGGCCGGAGACCGTTACGCCGTCTATGAAGGCCCGCACGGCTCCGTCTTTATCACGCAGCGGACAAACTGGGACACTCCCAAAGACGCGCAGGAATTCTTAGACGCCTACGCCAAGCGTACAACTCGCCGCTACACGGGCGCGACCCAGACAGAGAACTCAAACGAAGGACAGCTCGCTCGCCTCTCATGGACCACAAACGAAGGCAGCGTCCTCATAGAGCGTCGCGGGACAAGCATCGTGATCGCCGAAGGCGTGCCGGAAAATGCCAACGCGAAAACCCTCCTCGCCTCGCTCTGGAGATAAAACGCACGCCGCATACTTGTTGTCTTGCTTCGCCTTCCTGTGCTATTTTTAGCCCATCTCAAAGCTTTAGGAACAAAAGGTTGAACGGCTGACGGCGAAGTGCCTTTTTCGCAAAGGGCGTGCTCGGGCCGGTCTCGAAGAGGATGAAGTTAGAAGCACGACCGGCTTCCACTGGCTTACGCATGCGTCTGCGCGAGCTGGCAGCGGACCTCCGCAGGCTCGAAACGAGGCTCAGAGAGGGCGGCGGGCCGGACAAGATAGAGCGTCAGCACAGGCAGGGAAAACTGACCGCGCGCGAGCGCCTGGAGTTGCTCTTTGACAAAGAATCTTACTCGCGGGAGATAGGTCTGCTCGTCGCTTACGACCAGTATGAAGGCGCGGCCCCGGCGGCTGGCGTCGTCACCTCGATGGGCCAGGTCAGCGGACGCGAATGTATCATCGTCGCCAACGATGCGACCGTCAAGGCAGGCTCCTGGTGGCCTGAAACGATCAGGAAAATCCTGCGCGCGCAGGAAATCGCCATGCGCTCGCACGTCCCGATTATTTATCTGGTGGACTCTGCCGGAGTCAACCTGCCCTACCAGGGCGGCGTCTTTCCGGGCCAGTACGGCGCATCACGCATCTTCTATTACAACTCGATCATGCGGCGCTATCTGAAGATTCCGCAAATCTCCGCGGTGATGGGTCCATGCATCGCTGGCGGCGCATATTTGCCGGCCCTCTCCGACATCATCGTGATGGTCGAAGGGACTTCCTTTATGGGCCTGGGCGGCGCGAATCTGGTTAAGGGTGCGACCGGACAGACGATTGACAACGAGACTTTGGGCGGGGCGCGCACGCACAACGCCATTTCAGGCGTCGCGCATTACCGCGTTCCAGACGACGAAACATGTGTGGCTAAGCTCAGGGAGTTCATTTCAGAACTTCCCGTCAAGCCCGCTGGCGTCGTCTCGATCACGGAAAGCGTGGACGCGGCACGCCCCCCCAAAGACCTTTACGACATTCTCCCGGAAGACCATCGCCAGCCCTACGACATGCGAGAGGTGCTCGACTGCCTGTTGGACGGCGGCCACCTAGACGAGTTTCAGGCCGATTACGCGAAGGAGTTAATCACGGGCCACGCGCGCGTGCGCGGCATACAGGTCGGCGTCATCGCCAACGCGCGCGGGATGAGTCGCCCGGAAGGCGGAGGCTCCCCCAGGTTCGGCGGCATCATCTATTCCGAATCGGCGGAAAAGGCCGCCTACTTTATCGAAACCTGCACGCGCCATCAAACGCCGCTCCTCTTTATACAGGATGTCTCAGGCTTTATGGTCGGAGCTGAGGCCGAGCATTCCGGCATCATTCGCGCGGGCGCGCGCTTTGTCGAAGCGATGGCGACAGCCTATGTGCCGAAGATTGTTCTGACCGTCAATCATGCTTCGGGCGCGGGCTATTACGCGATGGCCGGGCAGGGCTTCGACCCTGACTTTATCTTTAGCTGGCCGACCGGAAGGATGGGCGTGATGGAAGGCGAGTCTGCGACGCAGGCCATCTTCGGGACGCAGCTTGAAAAGCTCAAGCGCGAAGGCAAAGCGCCCGACGAGCAGCTAGAGGCTGAGATGCAGAGCGTGCGCGCCACCTACGAGCAGGAGCTGGACGCCAAGTTTGCCGCCGCGCGCGGGTTTGTTGATGCCGTCATCCTGCCCGAAGAGACGCGTGACTCGTTGGAGCTGGCGCTGCGCGTCGGCCTCAACTATCAGGGGCCGCACCTGGGCCAGTTTGTGCTGCCACCTTCGCTCGTCTGAGTCGGGAAGAGTTTCGGAAACTCGTGGCATGCGCTGAGAAATTATTACGCGTGCGCGCCGCTTTTATGCGAGAATGGGTTCAGATGACGAGTTCCCATTCTCGGTTTTCCTGCTCATCCGCAGTAGTATTTGAAAACTTATGCGTTGGACCGGGCCGACTCCTGTTCTGGACCAGTAGAAATGGCTCATCCCGAACAAGAGCGGCTCGACGCCTTAAACCGCCGGTCCAATCTGGCATCTTTGCTTTACTTCCTGGCCTGCCCTGAAGCTTCACGGCAGCCGAAGGAATTGATACTTATGCGTACCGCGCTCTACAGGCAAGCTCTCTCGTGCGCGATACAACACAGAAGGGAGAAAATATCCGTGAGCAAAAGCACTCGAAATGCGATCAGACTTTTGTTTGTGTTAGTCGTCTCCGTCGCAATGGTCGGCGCTGACCTGGTTGTATTGGCGCAGAATTCAAACTCAAGCACGACGATGCAGAACGACAACACGTCGGGCACGAATATGAACATGGGCAGCACGCGCAGCCGTGGTCGTCGTCGTGGTCGCCGTGGTCGTCGCAACGCCAGCATGAACGGCAACATGAATGCCAACATGTCTCCTGACATGCAGGGCAACGCGAACGCGGACATGGCCGGCAGCATGCAGGACAATGCCAACATGACGAACACCAACACGGCCACAGGCACTGGCCGTCGCGGTCGCCGTCGTGGCCGTCGTCGCGCCGCGATGGGCACTATGGATGCCAACGCCAACGCCAATACGACCGGCGATATGTCCGGGATGGCGAATACCAGCGCGACCGCCATGCCGCGTCGTCGCGGAGGCTGCGACCCGACCGTGCAGGAGCAGACGGACCTTTCCGGCACTTATACTGGAATGATCAACTATCCTGACGGCGGGCTGACGGGTGATGCGACGATGACCATCGCGGGTAATCAGTTGACGATCACCAGCGGGACACAGACCATCAACGGTCGCATCACGGCGGTCACGACCTGCAACTATACCAGCGCCGCTTTGATGCTCGGACCGCCGACGACCTCCACGCCGGGCCAGCCGGCTCCGGCCCCGCCGACCACTGTCTCCGTCC
>DASWMI010000157.1:0-1857 GCA_036399835.1 Pyrinomonadaceae bacterium
GCCGAGCGGTCCGTCGAGCAGGATGATCTCGCCTCCCTTCAAACTCTGGCCGAGCCGCTCGCCCATCCTGAAAGTCTCTTCAGCGCTGGCGCTGGTCCAGCGGCCAGTCTCTATGGATTCATGTACAGGGAGGCTCAAGGCTGCTCTCCTTCAGGGTCTAGCGCGCAGATGGCCGCCGACAGATGCTCGCGAATGTCAGACGCTGTCAGGCTACGCATCCCGCGCGCGCGCGCAGCCATATCTCCGGCCAGCCCCCCGACATAAACGGCAGCGATAGTCGCCGCCACGGCATCCGCCTCATCTTTGAGAGTCGCAAACGCCTGCGCGTTGAATCCTGTGATGATACCCGTCAGCGTATCGCCCGCGCCCGCCGTGCCGAGTCCGGCATTCCCGGTCGGGTTGATATAGACGCTGCCATCCGGCGCTGCGATGAGCGTGCGTGTTCCCTTCAGGACCAGTATCAGCTCGTGACTCAACGCAAACTCACGCGCCACGCTGACCCTCTCAGATAAAGCATCACTCTCATCCGTCCCCAACAGCCGTCGCATCTCGCCCTCGTGAGGCGTGAGTATCAGTGGGTGCTCAACAGAGCCGCGCAGGGAAGCGGGCCATGGCGCGAGCGAGTTTAGTCCGTCGGCATCTATGACGACGGGAGTAGTGCGCGTTGCGACAAGCTCGCGCACAAAACGCCGTGTGCTTTCATCAACAGAGGTCAGCCCGGGTCCTACGGCGAGCACATGGACGCGGGAAGCCATCTGCCTGACCTGCTCAAACGCCTCCGCGCTGACCGCACCCTGCTCAGTTTCACCGAGCGCCATCGTTATGACTTCAGGCATCGTGCGCGCAGCCACAGCCGACTGTGCCGAACGCGGCGTGGCGAGCGTGACCAGCCCTGTTCCCGCGCTCATGGCGGCGTTGGCCGAAAGCACGGCTGCCCCAGTCATCTCCCTGGAACCTGCGATAATCAGCGCGTGGCCGTGACTGTTTTTATAAGAGTTCGGAGTATAACGCGTCTTGACCAGCCAGTCTCGCGCATCCAGTTCTTCCGTCAGAAAGAGCTGCGAAGGTGCGGCTTCGAGCAGGGCGGGGGGCGAGCCTATCTCAGCCAGCAGAAGCTGGCCGTTAAAGTGCGAGGCGGGAGGCAGGACGTTGGCGGGCTTCGGTGCTGTGAAGCTTATGGTCAGGTCCGCGCCCACGGCTGCGCCGATGGGCAAAGCTGAATCCGCATTCAACCCTGAAGGAATGTCTATAGAGACTATCAGCGGATGCTTCTGTCGAGCGCGCAAGCGTGCCCCGCGTCTGAGCGCGAGGTGTTCCAGCACTTTGAGGTAAACGCCTTCGAGCGGGCGCGTCAGCCCTGTTCCGAAGAGAGCGTCCACGATCAAGTCGTAACCATGATGCAGGCTCGCAATCTCTTCCCATCCCGCGCCGTCCACGCATTCGACAAAGGTCAGGGGCGGCGGTTGGCTGCGCGAGCCTGCCGCGAAGCTCGCCAGGCTACGGACAATCTCAAAGTTGGTGCGGGCCTCGCCCGAAGCATCCTCCGTTCGACCAAAGAGGACGACATCTGCGCGCGCGCCGTTGAGCCAGAGTGCGCGGGCCAGGGCCGCCCCGTCGCCGCCGTTATTGCCGCGACCGCAGAGGACGAGCGCAGTCTTGTGTGAAAGGTCCTGCGAGAAATGAGCGGCGATGGCGCGCGCGCATGAGGCTGCCGCAGCCTCCATCAAAAGCAGAGGGGGGAGCGCAAATCGCTCGGTCGTCAGCCGGTCAATCTCGCGCATCTGTGCCGCTGAAATAACTTTCCGCATGGATAACGATGATAAAGAGAGAGCCGCGCGCGGGTCAATCCCGCTGCGC
>DASWMI010000158.1:0-11556 GCA_036399835.1 Pyrinomonadaceae bacterium
AAAAAGTATCATCTGGTAGTTGACATCTATAATCTATTAGATTATACTGCGTTTCAGGGTGGAGGAAACGCAGATGCTCAACATCAATTCCGAGATTTTTGACCAGGTAGTCGCGGACGCTCTTCAAGCCGCGCAGGACTCTCCGAGATGGCTCTCCGCAATCGGCAAAGCGGTTCACATGCTGGAAGACAACCCCTTCGTCGAACTCCAGGCGGACGGCTCGCTCCTCGTCATGAGCGATACCAGCTTCAATACCTACGAGGCCAACGGCGCCTGCCAGTGCATCGCCTTCACGCAGTTCCAGGTGCCTTGCAAGCATCGCGCGGCCCACAGGCTCATTCAGCTTTACAACGAGATGGTTTCGGCGCGCGCCGCTCTTTCTACCGCCACAGGCGCGCCCGTAGCTGCTCAGGAAGAGGGCGTGGGGGGCATGCCCTCTTCCTTCGAGCGCAGGCCTTCGGAGATCAGGCGCACGGTCGTCAATGGCCGCGCGGTCGAAAAGGTCCGAGGCATTATGATTTGAAGTATGAGGGGGCGGGGCGGCGTCGTGAGGCGCGCGCCCGCTCCCTTTCAATTTGCGTGAGGCAGATTTCATGGCCGCGAACTGTAAGGGGAGGGGAGCAGTCGCTAACAGTTGCGAGCCATCAATTTTTACAACAGGAACACGGGCAGGAGTCAGAAAGCCATGAGATGCAACCCTACGAAGCCAACCTCATCGCCATCGGCGGCTTCGCCAAAGCTATCCGCCTCGCGCTCCTCAAGCTCGGGATGCGGCGCTGCTCGCTACAACTCATCCATCGGCAGGCAGAGGCCCCGATTCCTGCTGTGCGCCTCAGTTGGTACTGCGCGTTTTGGAGATGGTTCCTTGCGCTTTGGATGGCTCATCGCCAGGGCGCGGAGTTTCTTTTCGAGGATTTCTGCGCGCGCGTCCAGGCGCTGCGCGACATGGACGATCTTCAGTCGGCGAGCGCTGCCGAGTTGCTTGCGGAGGCCGACGGCGAGCACGGCGACATCGTGCGCGCCGCCTTTCTCAACGAGGAGACGGACAAGCTGATGCGCGAGATCGCCGAAGACATCGTGGTCAAGAGAAAGCTTCTGGCCTTCTATGCTGCCCGGCAGATGAGCGCACGCCGGGCAGCCTGAAACGGAGTGAGAGGGATGAGCGACACGCTGTTAGCCATTAAGGACAGGTTCTTCGAGTTGGAGCAGGATTTGAGCCGTGTCTGCTCGGCGATGCGCTTCGAGCTTGACAGGGCCGAGGAAGAGAACCGGCGGCTCAGGCACGAAGCGGAGAGCTTTAACCTGGAGATTTTCACCGAAGCGGAAGCGGCTGCTCGCTTCCAGGTCGCAAAAGAGACCCTCGCCGAGTGGCGCAAGAAATGGAATCTGCCGCACATCCGCGAGGGCGCGGTCGTGCGCTACACGAATTCGCACCTTGTACGCATCGCTCAAATATTGGAGAGGCCGCAGCTCCAAGAGGCCCAGCGCAAACGCGCCTAAAAAATTCAAGGCCACCCGCCTCTCGCTAAAGATCAGGGTGGCCTATTCCAGAAGAAAGGGACTTTGTCATGCCCGAAACAGATAATACCACAATTCCCGATGAGGGCGTAAAACCTTCATCTGCTCCAGCCTTCCACACTCATTACTGCGCCTCCTGCAAGCAAACCTGGGAGCACGTCAATAGTTCCTTGTGCAAACGCCGGGGCCGGATGATGTGCGACCCCTGCTGGGATGACGCCATCGGCTCAAGCAATGTCGGCAGGCCATCCTCCAAAACTTCGCGTGCCTTGCAGCAGAAGGAGGCCGCCAGATGAGGACTCTCTTTGCCATCAGCGACGATCTTCTCGCGCTCGACGCGCTACTTGAGGAGATGGGCGGCGATGTCTCCGAATTCGAGGTGGACCAGGCCATTGACAGGTTCCTGAGCGACATCACGACCGAGCGCGACCAGAAGCTCGACAATTACGCCGCCTATATCCGCGAGTTGGAAGCGCGCGCCGCCGCGCGTAAAGAGGAAGCGCATCGCTTAGCCGAGCGCATGCGCATAGATACAAACCGCGCGCAGGCCCTCAAGAATCGCCTCCAGTATTTCTTCCAGCTCCACCAGTTGAAAACGGTCGAGACGCGGCGCTTCAAGCTCACGCTCTGCCAGAACGGCGGAAAGCTCCCGCTGAATTTGGCCGTGCAGCCAGAAGCCTTGCCGGAGGAGTTTCAGACCGTAATTGTCCAGGCAAATAAAGGATTTGATTCGCCAGCGGCTTGAGGCCGGTGAAGAGTTATCGTTCGCCAGCCTTGGCGAGCGCGGGCATTCGATCAGGATTAAGTAGGAGAAGACTGGTGGCTGCACAACACAAAATCAAAACGAGAGCCGAGCTTTTAGCCCTCCTCTCAATCCTGCGTGAGCGCTCACGCAGAAACTTCTCCATGCGGTACTTCGAGCCGCGTGTGAACGAACTAGACCGCGAGCAGGCGGACCGCGCCACGATCTGCGAGCGCACAGATTACGCGCTCCTCAACAGAGTGTTGGAGGCCAGAAAGCAATATGCCCAGGAAAGCGATCAGCAAGAGGGAAGTGCGAATCTGGACCAACTTTCAATCACCTAATTTTAGTCGGAGAAAGGATGCAGCCATGTCACAAGCTTTAGTTCGCAAGCAAGAGCCACAGGAGGACGCGCCGTCGGCGCTCACCTCCGTTGACCGCTCGCAGTTTATGCCCGCCATGTCGGTCGAGCTGGCGCTTGAGCGTTACAACGCAATCACGGAGTTCGTCGGCAGGATTCTCAGAAGGGACGTAGACTATGGAGTGATTCCGGGCACGGAGAAGTTCACGCTGCTCAAACCGGGCGCGGAGAAGCTAACCACTTTCTTCGGCCTCTCGACGCGCTTCGAGCTGGTCGAGCGCATTGAAGACTGGTCCGGCGAGGAGCACGGCGGCGAGCCTTTCTTCTACTACCTCTATCGCTGCCAGCTCTGGCGCGGCGACGTGCTCGTCGCCGAATCCGACGGCTCCTGCAACTCCCGCGAGACCAAGTATCGCTGGCGCGAATCACAGCGCCTCTGCCCGGATTGCAAACAGGCCGCCATCATCAAGGGCAAAGAAGAATATGGCGGAGGATATGTGTGTTTTCGTAAGAAGGGCGGTTGCGGCGCTAAATTCGCCGTCGGCGACGCACGCATTGAAAGCCAGCAGGTCGGACGCATCGCTAATCCCGATGTCGCCGATCTTGTGAATACTCTTCAGAAGATGGGCCAGAAGCGCGCGCTCGTGGGCACGACCCTGCTGGCCGTCAACGCTTCTGAATTCTTCACGCAGGACGCGGAGGATCACGTCATAGACATGGAAGCGGTTCCTGCCTCTTCCCCGCGCCCGGTCAATTCGCCAACCAGCAGTAATCCCGCCTCTCACAAGACGGTCGCCAGCACGCCGGTCTCGGAGCTGCACAGACGCATCCACGAGTGGAGACAGAAGATAGCTAACGAAGAGATTGAAGGCTGGACCGTGCTCAACGAAATGCTGGGAGGATACGGCTGCGAATCAGTTGAAGAACTCAATTATGACCAGGCGATGGCCTACGGCACGGCTCTCAAGAGTCTGTACAACCAGGCGAAGAAGACAGCCTCCGGTGATTCTGATGGACCGCTGTTCTAGGCAGCTTAGAGGGCATGCCACATGGCTACAGCCAAACTCGACCCGGAGGCCCAGCGCGCGCAGCGCGTAGAGGACATTAAAGCCCTCTGCCGTGCTCTTAACGAGGCGGGCGCAGTCCCGCACTGGAGTCCCGGCCATCTACACGGCTACATCAATGCCAAGTTCGATGTTCTTTACGGCCTCGACAGCATGGCCTTCGCAAGCTTTGACGAGCTGGAGCGGGACCTCGCTTCTCGCCTCGAAGCTTTAACCGGAAAACCGGCTGGCAGGACTTGCAGCCACATAAGGAGAACTTGATGAGCAGAACGGCACGGGTAGCACACGAGCGCGCAGCAGAAGGCAATGCGCGGCGGAATCTCAGCCAGGACGAGCAAAGGGCTGTAGAGGCCCTTGAAGCGCAAGGCTGGGCTTTGAGCTTCGAGACGAAGAGCTTTAGGGCGACGCACGCCGGGCTGGGGCTGGACACCTTTCCGTTTCCGACTATAGGCGAGGTGATTGAGACCGCGAATCGGCTGTCGCAGGACAGCGCAGGCGAAGAGGCAATACCGGCTCCCGAACCTGCCAATGAAGCTAAAGAGCATCTGCGACTGGCGCATGAAGTTGATCTGCGCGATGCCTTAGTCAAATGGCTGGAGGGACGCGGGAAGACGGTCCGGTGCGATGTAGACACGCCGGAGGGCGTGGCCGATGTCTATGCCGGAGATGAAGTCTATGAGCTTCGGCACGCGCCAACTCTCGACGATTTTATTAGCGCCGTGCACGTCGTGCGTGATTATCGCGACCAACTCAACAGGGCGGGCAGCGCGAACGTCCTCGCCTGCTGCATCAGTGGACAACAGGGCGAAGAGATGCTGGCCCAGGCCAAAGCGAAAGAGGGAATATGCGCAATCAACTGGGAGTTCAACGAGGGGCTTTCAGAACTTCTCGACCGCCGTGCCTTCCTGATTGAAGACCTCAGAGTGCGTAAGGCCGCGCCCGGAGAGATCATCTCAGAGCTTGAAGCGGCTAACACACTGCCTGCATTCCAAAGGCTCGTCTCCGATTACGAACTTCAGGCCATCATAGATGACCTTGCCGACTCGCGTTTCACGAACGAGGAAGAGACCCGAATCAAGCTCGCGCTGGATGCGTGCGCGGAGAGGCTCGGCGCAACAAAGAGCGCCGATGCTGAAATGAATCCGGCCTCAGATGAAACGGATTCGCTCTTCGGCCTCAGACATTTCGCGCATGATGAACTCGACCTGCTCATCACGGATGGCGTCACGCAGATCAGAGAAGGCCTCGACGATGACGTAGTCGAAGAGTACACCGCGAAGATGAAGGCCGGAGTCCTGTTCAAAGCGGGCCGCGCGTTCTTCGATGGTGAAAACTATTACGTCTCGGACGGCTTTCATCGTAAAGCCTCAGCGCTCAAAGCCGGCGTCGGCCTGGACATGGACGTGCGCAAAGGTACGCTGCGAGACGCCATCCTGGATGCCGTCGGCGCGAACGCCGATCATGGCCTGCGCCGAAGCAACGCGACGAAGCGCCGCGCGGTCGAGACTCTTCTGCGC
Source organism: Pyrinomonadaceae bacterium (assembly GCA_036399835.1). Classification (GTDB taxonomy): domain Bacteria; phylum Acidobacteriota; class Blastocatellia; order Pyrinomonadales; family Pyrinomonadaceae; genus DASYML01. The sequence goes on from DASWMI010000158.1 coordinate 5,203, forward strand.
GATGAGGAGTGGTCTCAGTGGAGCAACCGCGAGATCGCGCGCCGCGCGGGCGTCTCCCATGAATTCGTCGCGACCGTGCGCGAAGAGCTATCTGGCAGTCGTAGCCAGATGGAAGTCACGGCGCAACGCGGCGAGACGACCTACACGGTCAAGACCGAAAATATCGGCAGCTCCCCGAAGTCAGCACCGGCGGAAGCCCCTTCAGAGCAAGCGGGCGAACACATTGAATCAAACACCTCTGCTACATCAGACACTTCCACAGAATCCACTTCCACACAAAGCCTATCAACAAACAGCCAACAGGAGGTCAACCCTCCCGAAGCTTCCGCCGGAGCTGAAACTACTACGAGCCTCACGCAACGCGACGAACGCCAGCCTGCTGCCCCGACAGTTGAAAGGCCGGGCAAAGGCACCGCCGCAACACCATCCGAAAGCCCCACACCATCGTCCTACGGGTCCGCAGCCTGGAAGAAGGCGACGATAAACCTGCATCTGCAACTCCAGCCCGATGACGGCCACGAGCTTGGTCGCAAGGTGCTCATCACGGGCGTGCAGGAAGGGGCCGTCGGAACTACGGTGATGAAACTCGTGCGCGCCTCGGAGATTGGCCTTCATGACGGCCCGGCAGGAATGGTCCTCCGGCAGGTCGCGGAGAAGATGACCGAGCGCGCTTCGTCGAAGCCTCCAACCAAATCATCTGCCGCCAAGAAGAAATCTGCCGCCAAAAAGGCAGCGCCCGCGAAGAAGGCGTCTGCCGGGAAGAAACCTGCCGCCGCTTCCAAATCGAGTAGTAAAGCCAAAACCGCCTAAAGGAGTAACTCTATGAAAGTGATTCTCGTTTCGGAGGGCAACACCTGCCTGGAAATCGAAGACGACATCGCGGGCGACGACGCCATGCTCAGGAAGGCGCTCTCGACCGCCGTGCCTTACGCCTCGAATGCCGAGATCAAGCGCGAGGGCGGCGAGGTCAGGGTGATTAAGAAGGCCGCGCCCAAAGGCCACGCGAGCGAAGCAGTCGCCATGCTGGCACGCGCGCCCGAACACGTTAACCCCGCGATCATGATGCACAGGCGACTGCACGAGATGGAGGACGAGGCGGGGCATCTCTCGTCGAGAAAGCTGGCGGGCATGCGCAAGGAGATGGAGCTTGCCTGCGAACAGGGGCGCATCGAATTGTGCGAAGTCGTTGACGCCCTCGAAGCCTTACAGGAATCGGCTGCCGAACCCGGACTGATCCTGCCCGTAGGATTCTGACTATGTTTGTTGATGTGACAACTCCTGCGCCGGACCTGCCTCCTCCGCTCCCGCCCGGCTCGGCCTACGAGGCCATCGATGAGTTGCGCCATGTGTTAGAGCTGGCGGTCGCGCTCGAGGATTTGCGCCGCTCTTTCCCGGAGGAATTCAGGAAGCAGGAGCCGGTCAGCGTCAGGGGCGCGCACGCGCGCATGGCCCAGATCGAGGCTGTAGTCAGGCACGCCCGTTTCCTCGAAGTGTTCCGCACGCTCTTTCCCGCAGAGTTCAAACGACACGGCGCAAGCCCGGGCGACCCGGAAGAGAAGATTTACAAGGCGGTCATGAAATTCGCGGACCTGATTGAGGAGAACTATTTCCCGCTGCCAGACCTCTTTATGGACGCCTGGGATGAGTGCGAGGCATTCCCCGACGAGATTCATATCCAGCCTATCTTCTGGCGCGATTCAGAAGAGGACCCGCACGAGCTTGGTTACGTCTTCCAGTTCATCCAGGTCGCGGCGGGCCTGATCGAGCCGGATGACGATTGCGATCCGGGCTGCCCTATCCTCACGCTTCACCGGATTGTCAGCGCGCACACGCCGCTCGGAGAAATAAACACCCAGCGGCTGGCGGCGATGGGCAAAAAGCTCAGGACCCCCTTACGACACCTCGCCCTCGCCTGCGATGTGCACGACAAATGCGCCGGCAACATCTGGATCGATTACTGCGACGAGTATTACTTAGGCACCGGAATCGGCTGGACCGTTAAGGGTGTGCGGGGCCTGGCTCGTGATTATCAGAAGGCGCTCAAGCTGATGGACCTCGTGCACAGCCTGGACCAGTGGCTCAAGAAGGACATAGAGCACGTCAGGCAGGCCGCACGGCTCTGGGCAAAGGCCATGAAGCCAACCCGGCAAACAGGGCGCGGGCAGACCTTGGCGGAGATTCTCGCGCCGGAGGGAGATAACGACGGTGAAGAAGAAGCGATCATCCTCATCGCAGTCTAACGGGCTGTCTGCAACTCCATACGGGATGGTGCCGCCTGCGGGCGCAGAGGCCGCGCTCTACATCTACCCCGGCCAGTGGCTCTTCCAGTGGGTGGACAGTGGCAGGCAGTTCTTCAAGTATGTCTCGCCGGCGACCGTGCGGCAGGCGCTCAGCAAGGAGCCGATTGATAGCGGGTGGATTCCCGCGAACGTGATTCGCTGGGGCACGTCGCGCGCGGGCGTCTTCATGGTCGGGTTTTACCCGCCGGCTCTTTATGATGTGCCGGTCGAGATGGAGGGGCAACCCGTGGCCTTACGCATCCCCCTGCCCGCGCTTGTTTTTGCGGGCATCAACTCCGGCTACTACATGTGGGCCATGAAGGATGCCGTCCTTAATCCTTCCGGACAGCTTTTCCAGGCGCCCCTTCCGAATATCAACAAATTCGGGCTGATCTGCTTCGGCTCGAACGATCACCCGCATGTCTCGCGCGGAGGTTTCCAGCGCGCATGGGAGATGATCTGGCGCTCGGCCTGGAATGACCACCACATGCAGGACCGGAGCAAGGCCGCGCCCGCCGACGTGCGCACGCAGCTCAAGAGTCTGCATGAGGCGCAGGCGCAGGAGTTTCCGCTTGACGATCTTGTTCCGATGCATACGACGCTCGACGGAGCAGTGAAGAGGCTGACGCGCAGGGGAGGCGAAGACTTCTGATGCTGCCTCTCGTAAGCCACAGCTTCGCGGCGCCGGAGACGAATGAAGACTGGTCCAGGCGCGCGCAGCTCTTTGAATTCATCCTCGCCGCCGGCGGCGTCTACGTGCGCGGACATCGCGACCTGATGGCCGCGACCTTCTGCATCGGCTATTGCGAAGTCAAGGGATTGCCCGAGGTGGAAGAGGAGCTGAGGTTCGATTTCGAGCGAGTGCCGCGCGAGCACCTGGAATGGATGCTCATGCACGCACGGCGCGAGGCGCTGGTCGATAGGGAGATTCTTTTTCATCTCTGCATGGAAAAGGATACCTGGGCCGTCACCATCCCGCCGCAGAAGCAGAGCGTCGCATCCTGCGAGCCGCTGGACGACGGGCCGGATTCGAGCCACACGCGCGCGCTCATTGATGTTCACTCGCATCACCGGATGCGCGCACGCTTCTCTTCGGTGGACGACGCGGCGGAGCAGGGCTTCAGGATTTACGCGGTGATGGGGAACGTGCTGAAAGAGCCGGAGATTCGCGTGCGCGTGGGGCTGTACGGCTATTTCTGGGAGATACCGGCGAGTTGGGTCTTCGAGATGCCGGACGGGTTGGTTGATTGCGTGGAGGGTTTGAAGCCTCCACGCTCCAAAGGGCAAGGATTCTTATGAGTCTAAACAAGCGCCCGCCGTTAGCGGCGACAAACAAATTGCCGTTGCGGTTGGTAGCCCCCGACGAATATTCGGGCTATCGAGTGGTAGACGCGCGCGGAAGAAACCTTTGCATGCTCTACAACTGGCACGAAGAGGGTGGCGTGCAGCACACCGTCCCAGACGAAGAGGTGCGCGAGGTCGGCGAGTGGATAGTGGCGACGCTGAATGCGGCTCTTGAGTCCGACGAAAGGAGCGACGGCGCTTGAAAACGCGCCTTCGGTAGATACGCATTCCTGCGCCCTGTGAACAAGGGCGGTCTCCTGCGAGGTTTGGATGAAGCCCAAAAATAATATTCTACGTAAATCCCAAACGCTCGACCTCTCCTACGCCCGCGCCGCGCAGGTCGTGCCCGGCGGCTATGACCATCTTCGCCTGGTGCTCGTCGGCTGCGGAGGCACGGGGAGCTTTCTCGCCCCTTCTGTCGCCCGCCTCGCGCGCGTGCTTCAGGACGCCGGACGCGACGTGTCCGTGCTCTTTGTTGACCATGACATCGTCGAAGACAAGAACATCCCGCGCCAGAATTTCTGCCTCGCCGAGCTGGGGATGAACAAGGCCGTGACGCTCGCCGCCAGATGCAGCATCGCGTGGAATATGGAGATCGGCAGTATCCCCGAAAAGTTCAGCGATGCCGCGCTCGGCAACAGCAACAGATTCAGCTCCCTCACCGTGCTCATCGGCTGCGTTGACAACGCAGCGGCGCGGCGCGCCATCAATGCAGCCCTTCGCCAGAATGTGCAACGACGGGCCGCCAACCTGTGGTGGCTCGACTGCGGAAACCTGAAGGAGGCCGGACAGGTCATGCTCGGCTGCGCGACGAAGGAGAGCGGGCTGAAGGGCGCATTCCCGACCAGGACGATCTGCACGGCGCTGCCGTCGCCGGCGATGCAGGCTCCGGACCTTCTCGTGCCGCGCCCGGAGGAGTTGTCCGGCCACAAGCTCTCTTGCGCGGAGCTAGCGATGCTCAACGCGCAGTCGCTGATGGTCAACCAGTATGTCGCAGCGGTCGCGGCGGATTACCTGTTGAAGTTTACGACCGGGCAGCTCAATAGATTCGCGACCTATTTCGACCTGGCGAGCATGACGACCAAGTCGCTCTACGTGACGCCCGATGAGGTGGCGCGCGTCATCGCCAAGCCGCCTGAATTCCTGATGGCCGAAATCGGCGGTCGCAAGAGGAGAGCGGCGTAAAGGAGTGGCTCATGAGTCTCGTTTATTTCTTCGCGGCTATCTGCGCTGCAGCCATCATCTACGCGGCCACTATTTACGCTCAGAGGAACGACCCATAACGGACTCAAATTCTCAATCTCGAAAGGCAGGTGAGTGATGTCAATCACGTATTCTCCGGCTAAAAACCCCGAAGCGATTGCGCGGAAAGTGATCAGCGAATTTTACCCTGACCTGACGCGCGTTGATTTTGTTTTCCTCTTCAAGATCAAGAAGGACAAAGACGGCGTGCCGGTCATCCCGGTGCGCAAAGGTAAGGATGTTTGGTTCGAGGTCAAACTTATCAGCGGCCTCAACGCCTATCTCTCTTCAGAGCGCATCACCGGCAACGGCGAAGAAGAGCCAAGACCTTATTTCGTCATCAGCCTCACGCAAATCGTCTGGGATCATCATCTCGACGAGGCGCAGCGAGAGGCGCTGATGGACACTGCCCTGTGCCTTTGTGATTACGATTCTGAGAAGGACAAGCTCTCAGTTCGGGGCTATGACGTAGAGGCGCATCACGAGGTGATGAAGAGGCGCGGCGCATGGGCGCCTGAGCTTGAGACCTTCGTGAAGGTTGCGCAGCAGAGGCCGCTGCCGGGAGTGGCTCCGGCGACTAAAGAGGCGTCCGGAAGGATCAAGCGCGCCGCCGCCGGGTCTCCGGCAACGCCGCCCGCGCAATGAGTTACGCGCTTCTCTATTTACTCTTTTACGACCATCACGAAGGAGACGATATGTCATCAAGAACCGGCAACACGCGCCAGAGCGTCAGGGATGAGCAGCGCGCGCGCTTCGGAGTCAATAGGTTCACGGACCAGCACCTGACCTGCACGGACTGCGGCGGCGCGTTCGTGTGGACCGCCGCCGATCAGAAGTATTTCCGCGAGCAGGGATGGACAAATACGCCGAAGAGGTGCAAGCCGTGTCGGGCTGCTAATCGCAATGGCTCTCGTCGGGAAAGCGCGCCTGTCACTACAGCGCAGCCGACATTGCAGGCGAGACCGGCGCGGCAGAGGGATGACCGTCAGCGCGTCGAGACAGAGATTCGCTGTGCGAAGTGCGGCAAAGTTGCAACCGTGCCTTTCAAGCCGCATCAGGGCAGGCCCGTTTACTGCAATACGTGTTTCGTGCCGGGTAACAAATGAACTGTCCGAATTGCGGCCACCAAATTGAATTTAGGAATCTGCCGCGCACGCGTAGGCAGCGGCAAGTATTGGATTACTACATGAGTTTCTCTGCCCATAGGGGACATCCACCCTCATACGCAAGGATCGCGCTGCATATCGGAGTGAAATCAAAAGCTACGATCATGAAGCACGTTCAAGCTTTGAAACGGCAAGGATTTATTTAGTGAAGGCTTCTTTTGAAAGGATTTGACATTGAGCGAAAAGCTTACAGTGACTTTCATTAAGGGCAAAAAGTCCGAAGCGATTTGTGTGACCTGTGACGAGTGCGGTTGGCATGGCGACAACAACGTAACGTTCATGTCTATAGGGCAGAAAGCTTGGTTCCACCGCAAATATACAAA
>DASWMI010000159.1:0-28802 GCA_036399835.1 Pyrinomonadaceae bacterium
CTTTTGGTCCATAACTGAGGACGCCTCCCGCAGCCAGGACGGCTGTGATAATGCCCATAGTCTTCTGCGCATCGTTGCCGCCGTGACCTAAAGAGAAGGCGGCGGCGGAAAAGAGTTGGCCGCGACGGAAAATCCTGTCAACGCGGTCGGGCGTCGTGTTGCGGAAGAGCCAGAAGACGGCCACCATCAGGAGAAATCCGACCAGCAGCCCGATGATGGGCGAGAGGACTATGAATTTGATGGTCCTGAACCAGACATCGGTTTTTAAAAGCCCGCTGACGCCCCTGTAAGCCGCGATGCCTGCGCCCGCGTACCCGCCCAGAAGCGCGTGTGAGCTGGACGTGGGCAGCCCCAGATACCATGTAATCAAGTTCCAGATAATCGCACCGAGGAGCGCCGCGAGCAGTACATAAAGACGCAGGTCCGCCGCGATGAGGTCCATCCTCACGCCGTCGCCAATCGCCTTGGCGACGCGCGTCCCGAAGACAGCGAAGGCCGCAAAGTTGAAGAAGGCCGCCCAGATAACGGCCATCCCCGGCGAGAGCACTCGCGTCGAGACGACGGTCGCGATGGAGTTGGCTGCGTCGTGAAAGCCGTTGATGTAGTCAAAGACAAGCGCGAGCGTAATCAGCAGCAGGACGAAGGCGAAGGTGGCAGTCATAGAGAAAAGTCTGAGAGTCTGAGAGTCTGGAGTCAAAGGCCGGATTTTAGACTCTCGACTCAGGACTCTCGGACTCTCAGACTGTTTTATGTATGCTTGATAATAACGCTTTCGATAATGTTGGCGACGTTTTCGCAGCGGTCAACGGCGGCCTCCAGCTTTTCGTAGATGTCTTTCCATTTGAAGACCGTCAGCGGATTGCTCTCCTTGCGGAAAAGCTCTGCGATAGCTATGTGGTAGAGGTCGTCGCCCTCGTTTTCAAGGCTGTGCAGTGTGACCAGCCGCGCGTTGATGCCGTCGGGTTTGGCGAGTTTTGAGACGACCTCGTGCAGCTCTATGGACATGCGTTGTATGACATCGGCCATGCTGCGCGCATGATTCGTACTCTCCTGCACATCGTAGATGACCATCGCGCGGGCCGCGTCGTCAATCAGGTCTACGATGTCGTCGAGCGCGCCTGACATCAGGAAAATGTCTTCGCGGTCAAACGGAGTGATGAAGGACTTGTTAAGCCGCATAGAGATCGAGTGCGTCAGCTCGTCGCATTCGTGCTCGATCTTTTTAATCGCCTTTGAATGACGCTCAAACTCAGAGCTTTGATCGTTGAGCATCTCGACGAGCGCGTTCGCTGCGTCGGAGATATACGAAGTCATTTGCGAAAAGAGCGAAAAATATTGCTCTTCCTTCGGTAAAAAGTTAAAGAATCCCATCGGAATTCTCGGCTCCGTGCTTAAATGTGGAAATAAAGAGAAAAGGCAATATAGTCGAACGGGCAGGCATTGTCTACAGCTAAAAGAAATTTGCATCCGGTCCACGGAAGATGCGGGAGGTCTTGTCGGCGGGCGCGGCTTCGTCGTATGCTCAAATCTCTCGCACGATTAATCACACGGGTCGCATCTTTCTCTTGATGAGGTGGCAGGACTTTTTGACGAAATCTTTGCCGGCCAACTGTTCGGATAGAATCGCTGATGCCTGAAAAGCCTTACTACAGGGAGGTTGTGGACCTGCTGCGGATGGAAGCCGACGCCATCCTGTGTACTACTTCGCGGCTCGAACCCGCGCAGGTCGAGGCCGCCGTAGAGCTTTTGAAGGATTGTCGCGGCAAGGTCGTCCTGATCGGCATAGGCAAGTCCGGTCACATCGCCGAAAAGATTGCCGCGACCCTGACCAGCACCGGCACGGCTGCCATCTACCTGCATCCTTCCGACGCGCTGCACGGCGGACTCGGTCTCGTCACGGCGGGCGATGTCGTCATCATGCTCAGCAACAGCGGCGAGACGGATGAGGTCATCACGATCCTGCCCTACCTCAAGCACAGGCGCGTGCCGCTCATCGCCATCGTCGGGAATCCTCATTCGACGCTGGCGCGGCGCGCAGACGTATTGCTCAACGCTTCTGTGGACCAGGAAGCCTGCCCGCTCAATCTGGCGCCGACGACCAGCACAACCGTTGCGCTCGCCATAGGCGACGCTCTCGCGATGACGCTGATGAAGGTTAAGGAATTAACGCCAGGCGATTTCGCGCTCAATCATCCGGCGGGGCGTCTCGGCAAACGGCTCACGCTCAAGGTCTCGGACCTGATGCACAGCGGCGCGGATAATCCGACGATCACGATGGACGCGCCCTGGCTCGAAGTGGTCCAGGGGATTACGCGCGGGGGTCTCGGAGCCGTCAACGTGCTGGACCAGTCGGGCCGACTCGCCGGCATCATCACGGACGGCGACCTGCGCCGCGCCATACAGAACATCAATCACATGGAGCTTGAGAATCTGGCGAGCAGCGCCGTGATGACGCGCGACCCCGTTGTCGCCTCTCCCGAGATGCTCGCTTACGATGCCCTGCAACTGATGGAAGACCGCCCTTCTCAAATCTCAGTTCTCCCGGTCGTTGATGCAGAGCGGCTCTGCGTCGGCCTCATACGTCTTCACGACATCGTTCGCAGCGGACTTTAAAAGCAAGGACAAACTCGCGCGGCGATGAATAAAAGGCGGACGATTCGTTGGTCATCATCAACCCAATCGGACAATGATTAAATTCAGCCGACGAATCCATGTTTCAATCGCTTCCACTTCATCTATGACGCGTTCGACCAAGTTCAGAGTTTTTCTCAGGGGGTTGTTGAAATGCTCAAGCGTATTTCTGTTCTTATCTTGATTCTGTTTTTCGGGATGGCTCTGGCCGGGCGCTTCTCGTTCGTCTGCGCGCGTGCGCAGGAGCGGCGAAAGGAGAGCCGCCCGCGTCAGGCACAGCCGCCTCCGTCTGCCGAAGCGACAGTCATTCTCAACGAGCAGTTTTTAAACTCGTTTCTGGAAGCCATCTATACAAACCTGCGCGCGCCGTCTTATCAGATTTCGATTGTAGGGCTGACGCCGCCGAAAGACAGACAGCCTATTCTTCAAGACGGGCAGGCTGTCCGTGATGAGTCCGTTTCATCTTCACATGCGAACGCGCAGGGCGAATGTGCGAGCGTCATTGTCTTGGAGCGCGAGATGGGAGGCGTCAGGACGGCTGTCCATTTTGAGCAGGGACGGATTGCTGCGCCGCTCGCCTTTTCCGGCTCTTACAGCGCGGGTCTGCTCGGCTGCATCAAGTTTGAGGGATGGGCCGAAACGGTCATGAATCTTGAGTTTGACCGCGAGCGGCAGGTCTTGAGCGCGCGTGTCAAGGTCCAGGATATACACCTGAACAATGTTCCCACGCTGGCGAGCGGCCCGCTGGTGACGCTGGTCCAGAATGCTATTGACAGCCGCCTCAACCCAGTAGAGTTGCTGCAAGCGGCGCAACTCTCTGCACGCGTGCCCGTCGCGGCTTCCGGCGGCGCACTGCGTTTGCGCGCCAGGGAAGTGAGGCCGGAGGTCGTCCCAGGCTCGCTCAGGCTTCACATCATTTACGAATTCGTAAAGGCCGATTAACTCAGAACAGATTTCAGAATTAGCCACCGCAGATACGGAGGCACGGAGAGAGACAGAGCATAAACAGGAAAGATGAGTTGAACAGTCTTATAGAATCCTGATTTATCTTTTCTCCGTGTCTCTGCGCCTGCGGTGGCTGAATCTCAGCAGGGGAAACGGTCTTGAGCGCCGCCGTCGCAGAAGGCCGGCTTGGCTATCATCCCGACGATGACCGCAGCCGCTGCCGCCGCGCCAATAATCACCCATGTTCGCGTCGAAAGACCGCCGCCCTGCTTTTTGACCCCTTCGACGTTGGTATAGGCTAGAGTTTGAGATGTGCCAGTCTTAGAGTCCGTGAGGGTAAAAGAATCGTCGCCCGACGCACTGATATAACCTTTTAATTTGGTCCTGTCGCGCAAGCGCACTTCCACACGAGCGTCCCTGCCGAGACCCTGTTTCAAAACAGTCTCACGAGCTTTCAAGACAAGCTGGTCCGGTTGTCCTGTTTGCGCATAAGCTGTTTGTAAGCCCGTCGCCAATATGATTGCGATGATCGCCATCGCAGAAATTCTTTTTAGCAAAATTGATCCCCTTCGAGTTTAAAATTCAAGACGCCGTTATCCTGGGCAATGACTATGCCAGCACTCGAAGGTACTCGCTGCGGGCCGGATAATAAGTTCTTCTGGCGGGTTTTTGTGGCGGAGCTTGAGCATGGTTATCTGTAACCATGCTCTGAAGGGCAACGAAACTCTTTCTTATGGCAGGTTATTGTTGCGCTCAGCCTGAAATTTCGCCTGGCCGACCTTTCAAGCTGGAGCAGGATTATGCCAGAGAGGCCAGGGGAGCAGCGACGGGCGCATCAACTATTTCCCATGCGCTGTCATTGCGCAGCAGCTTGGACATCAGCGCGGTGTGCAGTAGGTGGCCGCTGCGGACAGCCGTCACGCGGCCCAGGATGGGCATCCCGAGCAGGGCCAGGTCGCCTATGATGTCCAGAATCTTGTGGCGGACAAACTCGTCCTTAAAGCGTAGGCCCGTCTCGTTGAGCATGCTGTCGCGCGTGAGCACGATGGCGTTATCGAGCGAGCCGCCGCGAATCAGGTTGTCGCGGCGCAGTGCTTCTATCTCTTCCGTAAAACCGAAAGTGCGCGCCGCCGCAATCTCGCGTCCGAATGCACCGTCGCTCAGCTCGAAAAAGAGATGCTGGACGCCAATCAGAGGATGCGGGAAATCAATCAGGCAATCAATCTCGTAACCTTCAGCAGGCTCTATGCTGATACGCCTGTTGCCCTGCTCGTATGAGACCCTTTCGCGTACGCGCAGAGCCTTGCGCGCCAGCGGTTGCTGGACCAGCCCCGCGCGCTCGATGATTTCCGTAAAGGCTTCCGCAGAGCCATCCAGGATAGGCAACTCCAGGTTGTCAACTTCGATGTAGACGTTATCCACGCAAACGCCGCGCAGGGCCGCCAACAGGTGCTCGACCGTCGAGAGCATCACGCCCGTCCGCATCAGCGTGGTGGCATAACTGCAATGCGCGACCAATTCCACGCTGGCCGGAATCTCAAACCCGCCGAGGTCCGAGCGTTTGAAGACATAGCCCGTATCGGGCGGCGCAGGCGAGAGCCGCAAGTGAACTTCAACCGCCGTGTGAAGCCCTATGCCGCTGGTTTCGACCGGCTGCGCCAGTGTCGTTTGATTGACCAAAAGGTAAACCCCTTGCCCTTTCATCTTCGCGCGCTCGAAGGCTGGACGCGCTGCGTTCGGAAATATCGACAAGATAATGGCAAAGCCCATGCCGCGCAGTAAAGCCTTGAATTCAGGGCCAGGACACAAGCCTCTGTTGTCCCTGAGCCACGCCTTCATCAAATTTGTGCGGCGCGAGCGCAACACGGTTAAGAGTCTGAGAGTCTGAGAGTCTGGAGTCAAAGGCCCAGAGCTTTTTCTTTTGACTCCAGCCTTGAGACTCTGGACTCTCAGACTCTTCTTCCCGCTTGTCACCCGCAACGGGTTTCCTTATCATCAAGTGACAATGCCGCGTAAAAATGATTCGACGCCAGCCGCGCCGACCGAGCGAGTCTATTTGATAGACTCCATGTCGCATATCTTCCGCGCATACTTTGCGCCTATGGGCCTGCGCACAGAGCCTCTGATGAATTCAAAGGGCCAGGTCACGCAGGCCGTCTTCGTCTTCACCAACATGCTGCGCAAGCTGCTTCAGGACGAGCAGCCGCATTACATCGCCGCCGTCTTTGAATCAGGCGAGAAGACTTTTCGCCACGAGACCTACACCGAATATAAGGCTCATCGCGCGGAGATGCCGGACGACCTCAGCTCGCAGATACCCTACATCATACGCGTCTGCGAGGTCTTCAATCTGCCTATCCTCAACGCGCCGGGCTTTGAGGCCGACGACGTTATCGGGACACTCGCCGTGCAGGCCGCAGAGGCCGGACTTCAGGCCGTCATCGTCTCCAACGACAAGGATATGTGCCAGCTCGTCCGCGACCCCTGGATTATCTGCATGCGGCAGAATTCGCAGAACGTCAAACGCAAAGAGCCTGTCCCGCCTGTCGAATGGTGCGACGAAGCCTGGGTGGAAAATAAGTTCGGCGTCCCGCCCTCGCAGATTATTGACCTGCTCGGTCTGATGGGAGATGCCGTTGACAACATACCGGGCGCGCCCGGCATCGGCGCGAAAGGGGCAGTCCAGATAGTCAAGCAGTTTGGCTCAATCGAAAATGCCCTCGCGCAGTGGGAGGAGGTCAAGCACAAGACCTATCGTGAATCGCTGCGCAATAACGCGGACCTCATACGACAATCGCGCGAGCTGGCGACCATCCGCACGGATGTTTCCATCCAACTCGATCTGGATAAACTGCGCTCACGCCCGCCCGACCGCGCCGCCGCTTACGAGCTTTTCCGCGAGCTGGAATTCCAGGCCCTGACGCGCGAGTTTTCGGACGCCGCCGCGAGCGCCCACGCCGTCAGCGCGCAGCGCCGTTATCGCCTCATCAACAAACGCTCGGACCTCGATTCTCTCGTCCGCAGCCTCTGGGACGCAGAGCATTGGGGCTTTGCTCTCTCCGATTCAACGCGCGCGGGCGCGGGCCAGCAGGGAAGCGCACGCGATGCCGCGCGTGCCACAGGTATAGCCATCTCGACAGCCGCCGGTGTCGCAGCCTACGTTGACCTCGAAAATTTTGAAGAGGGCATCGAGGCCGCGATTGGTCCACTTCGCGATGTGCTCGCTAACGGCCTGCTCGAAAAGAGCGTGCATGATCTCAAGCGCGCCGTCGCGCTCTTGGCGCCGTTCGGCATAGAGCCGGAGGGCATCTCGGATGACACGATGCTCGCCGCTTATCTGCTGGACCCTGTTCGCAGCAAGTATGAGCTGGTTGACCTGGCGCGTGAAGCGGTCGGGACAGAGCCTTCCGAAGAGATACCCACTGGCTGGACCGAAGAGCAATGGCGCACGGCGGAGGCCGCAGACCTCACGGCGCAGACGGCGCACATCCTCCATGGCCGTATACTCGAACAGGGCCTCGAAATGATTTACAAGGAGATCGAGCTGCCGCTGGCGCCGCTGCTCTATCGCATGGAGCGAGCGGGGCTGCGCGTAGACCCTGCCGTACTCAAAGACCTCTCGGAATATCTGGGCCAGGAGCTTGAGAAGCTGACGCGAAAAATTTACCAGGCAGCGGGCCGCGAATTTAAGATCAACTCGCCCAAGCAGGTCGGCGATATTCTCGAAGAGCTAAACATCAGCTCCGGTCGCAAGACCTCTACGGGCCGCGTCTCGACCAGCAAGGCCGTGCTCGAAGAGCTGGCCCAGACCTTCGAGCTGCCGCGACTGATTATCGAATACCGCGAGCTGGACAAGCTCAAGACAGTCTACACGGACGCTCTGCCCGGACAGATTGGACCAGACGGGCGTATACACGGCCAGCTCAACCAGACCGTCACGGCCACGGGTCGTCTCTCGTCCAGCGACCCTAACTTGCAGAATATCCCTATACGCACCGAGCTTGGCCGACGCATACGCCGCGCCTTTGTCGCCGCTCCGGGGCACAAGCTGATCGCCGCAGATTACTCGCAGCTCGAGCTGCGACTGCTCGCTCATGTGACGCACGACCCCGTCATGCTCGATGCGTTTCAAAAGAATGAAGACATACACGAGCGCACGGCCCGCCTCGTGTTCGGCGCGAAAACGGATGAGGAATTGAAGGAGGCCCGCCGCTTTGCCAAGATAGTCAACTTCGCCATCGCTTACGCGATAGAGCCTTTCGGACTTTCGCAGCGCGTCGGCATCAGCCGCAAGGAAGCGAAGAAGGTCATCGAAGACTATTATGATACTTACAAGGAAGTGCACCGCTTTATGGAAGAAGTGCCGGAGCAGACCCGCGAGCACGGCTATGTGCGCTCGATCTACGGGCGCATACGGCCGATCCCGGGCATCAACGACCGCAACGGCAACACCCGCGCGCGCGCCGAACGCGAAGCCATCAACATGCCAATCCAGGGTACGGCCAGCGATATTGTCAAGATCGCCATGCTGCATGTTGACGAGGCCCTCAAGCGCGAAGGATTGCAGGCGCGTATGCTGATGCAGGTCCATGACGAGCTGCTGGTCGAAGCCCCCGTCGAAGAGGCCGTGCGCGTGGCCGACCTGCTCAAGCGCGAGATGGAAGCAGCCGTCGAGCTGGATGTCCCGCTCATCGTCGAAGTCGGCACGGGCGATAACTGGATGGACGCGAAGTAGTAGTCATGAACAATGAGCGATGAGAGATGAGCTATCAGAAGCAAACTCTGGTTCGTCTCTCATCGCATATCTCTCATCATTAATCTCTCAACACTCTTTTTATGCTTGAAGAGAAAACAGTAGCCGAGGAGACGCACGAGGGCGGGCAGGTCGTGTATCGCCGTGTGGGCCGGGCTGATGAAGGGGGAGAAGCGCCGGACACAGGGCAGAGAAGCCCTGGACCAGTCTCTTCGGGGCACAGGCTCGCGCCGATGCTGATGCCGCTGCTGATAGGCTTTGCCATCCTCCTCGTGCTCATACTTTCTCTGGGCTATCTCAGCAAACGCAAGCTCGATGAAGTCAGTACGGAAGTCCTCAATCGAGAGCGCCAGCATTCGATCAAATCGAGGCTCACGCTGCAACTACTGGTTGCCACGACGCGGCTTAATAATGAAGCGCGTGCGCGCGGGCGTGCCGAAGCGGCGACGACAGAAGATGTCAGACCGCTCTTCGACGTGCCTTTGCGCAAGGCCTGGGCCGAGGTGGACGAGCTGCTCAAACAGCTTGAGCGCCCGCCTTATTCCGAGCTTGAATCCTGGCGTAAGCTCCATCAAGACATCCGAGAGCTGGTCAAGGCGACGGAAGAGGCGGAGACTTATGCGCTCCAGGGGTTCGTCAAATATCGCACCGTAGATGATGATATAAAGGCTCTGCTCAAAGAGCTGAACATGGAGCAGGACGAGATTCTACACAGGCGCGAGGAGTTGCAAAGCGCCGCCGTGCGCCGCATCAATCTACTCACATGGAGCGCGCTCCTGGCTGGCGCGCTCGTCGCCGCCGGGACCATTTTTGAAATCCAGCGTCGCTTTCGACAGATGCGAGAGAGCCTCGAAGATGCTCGGCGCGAGCGTGAGTTTAGCGCGCAGATACTCGAAGGCATGGTCAGCGCGCTCGCGGCCCTGGACGAACACGCGCGCATACGGAGCGTCAACGCGGCTTTCCTCGAAATCTTTCCGCGAGCCACCGTCGGCGCATACATACACGATGACATCGCATCCCCCGATGCCATGAAGATGCTTGAATCGGCCATCGCCTCGCGTGTCACGCAGGCCACTTATCGCGGTCGCTGGGTCTGCAACTCCGACACGCCCGAATGCGCCGAACGCACTTTCGATGTCTACTCGTCGCCGCTTGAGATTGACGGAGGACAGGGACAGATTCTGACTCTGGTGGATGTCACGCGGGCTGCGGAAGCGGAAAGAGAGGTGAGCCGGACCGAATCGCTGGCGGCTGTGGGCCAGGCCGCCGCGCAGGTCGCGCATGAGATCAGGAATCCGCTCGGCAGTATACGACTGGGAATCTCCATGCTGCGTGATACGGCGACCGATCAGGAATCCGTCAACACGATTGATCTGGTCGAGCGCGGGATACATCATCTCAATCAACTGGTCGTGGATGTCACGCAGTTTTCGCAGCAGAGACCCATTAGCCGCTCTGAAACGGACCTGCACCAACTGGTCAACGAAAGCCTTGAGCTGGTCAGCGACCGTCTGCGCGAGAAGCAGACGCCGATTGAAAAGCGCTTTAGCGAAGAGCCGCTCGGCGGTCAGTGGGATGCGGACCAGTTGCGGCAGGTGCTCGTCAACCTGCTGGCGAATGCGCTCGACGCCGCCCCCGAAGGCTCGCCCGTCGTCATTAAAACCGAGCACGTCTTGCGCGAGCGCGATAGTGTTGCCGGTGGGAATAGTAATCTGATTGTCGAGCCTAGACAGCAGCTCGCACGCATCACCATTTCGGACCAGGGCCAGGGCATGGACGAAGAGACGCGCCGCCGCATCTTCGAGCCGTTCTTTACCACGAAGAAACGCGGGACCGGATTAGGACTGGCAATCGTCAAGCAGATAGTGGACCAGCACGGAGGCACAATCCATGTCGCCAGCGCCCCCGGCGAAGGCACACGCTTTACAATAGACTTGCCGATTTAAAACAGCGATGCGTGACGACTGATAGATGGTAAGTCCTAAGCGATGAGAGAAGAGAAAGAGCAGGTCTTCTCTCATCATTCATCACTCAGCACTCATCACTTTTTTAAATGCTTTGCGCGCGGCTTCGATGGTGCGGTCAATGAGTTCGTCCGTGTGGGCCGTGCCGATAAAGCCAGCCTCGAACTGGGAGGGTGCCAGGTAAACGCCTTCGTCCAGCATCGCGTGGAAGAATTTTCCATAATGCTCGCGTTTGCTGCGGGCGGCGCTGGTCCAATCCGTCACAGGCTGATCCGTAAAAAAGCTGGTCCACATAGAGCCGACGCGGTTCGTCACAGTCTCCGCGCCTGCTTCTCGCGCGGCCTCCGCAAGACCCGCGCAGAGCCGCGCGCCAGCCCTTTCCAGCCGTTGATAAACCGAAGCATCGCGCAGCCGTCGCAAGGTCGTCAGCCCGGCGGTCATGGCGAGCGGATTGCCGGAGAGTGTGCCCGCCTGGTAAATCGGTCCGGCTGGTGCGATGTGGCGCATAATCTCGCGGCTCGCGCCGTAAGCGCCGACGGGCAGCCCGCCGCCGATAATCTTGCCAAGTGTAGTGATGTCCGGCCTGATACCAAAAAGCTCCTGCGCGCCTCCGCGTGCGAGTCTGAAGCCAGTCATCACTTCATCGAAGATGAGAAGCGAGCTATGCCTGCTCGTCACTTCGCGGACCTGCCCCAGATAACCTTCGGCGGGCGGGACGCAGCCCATGTTGCCGACGACAGGCTCTATGATGACAGCCGCGATTTGCTCGCCGTGCTCAGCGAAAACTTTTTCGAGCGCGGACGCATCGTTGAAGGCGACGGTCAGCGTGTGCTCGGCGACGGAGAGGGGGACGCCCGGGCTGTCCGGCAGGCCAAGCGTGGCAACGCCTGAACCGGCCTTGACCAGCAGGCTATCGCCGTGTCCGTGATAGCAGCCTTCAAACTTGATGAGCTTGCTGCGACCCGTCACGCCGCGCGCCAGCCGTATCGCGGACATCGTCGCTTCCGTCCCGCTGTTGACCATCCGCACCATCTCGATTGACGGCACGGCGTCAATAATCTCTTCGGCCATCTCTGCCTCAAGCTCTGTCGGCGCGCCGTAGCTCGTGCCGCGCGAGAGAGCTTCGCGCAGGGCTTCAATCACTTCCTCGTCGGCGTGGCCCAGAATCATAGGTCCCCATGAGCCGACATAGTCTATGTAAGAACGCCCGTCAACATCCGTCACCAAGGCACCGTGCGCACGCTCTATGAAACGCGGCGTGCCGCCGACGCCGCGAAAGGCGCGGACCGGAGAATTGACGCCGCCCGGAATTATTTCGACGGCCCGCGCAAAGAGCTCTGCGGAACGATCCTGCTTCTCTGTTTGCTGTGAACTCATGGGATGCATTTTCCACGCACTCTGATGATAAAAGCAAGAAGCGGCTGCCATCATCTATCATCATGGCAGCCGCTTCCGGTTCTGATTTATCCAGGCGCAGAAGCTCTCTTGCGCCTTTCCAGAGTTTGCGTTTGCTTCTTAAGTGGCGTCAGGAATATTTAATTCCTGGCCCACCTGAATCTTATCCGGGTCATGAAGCTTATCGCGGTTGGCGTAGAAGACCTTCATGTACTCGTTGGCATCGCCGTAGAACTGCTTGCTGATTTTCGAGAGCGTATCGCCGGGTTTGACCGTGTAGGTCTTGGCGTTCTGGCCCTGGCCGCTGCCGCCAGCCGCCGCTCCCATCGAACGATTCGCTTCGACGGAGAAATCCGCCGTCACTTCGTTCTGCCAGTTCTGGTCCACCAGCTTGATCTGGTCCCAAATCTTATTCTTCGCATCTTCAGAAGGGGCTACGCCCTTGATGAAGAGCTTGTTGTCCTGCACGTGAAAGTTTTCCAGGCGTATCTGCTGCTGGTCAATCGCGTTGAGGACCGAGTTGTATTTTGATTTCAGCTCATTGAAACGCTGCTGCCCGTCTGGCTGCTGCTGAGCCGTGTTTGCGCCGCTGCCGAACATTTTGTCGAACAATCCCATTCTCGTCTCTCCTCCTACCAATTAATGACAAAGTGCCGCACGCGCCGAGGCCGCATGGCCGCGCTCGTTGATAAAGCACTTTCGAGAGAAGAGGTGCAAACCTTATACCAGCTTGTAAAGCTATGATTATGCAAACGGCCTGCAAGAGAACTGTTCGTTAATCAATCATGCGAGTGTTCGCCTTCGGACATCAGAGAGCATGAAGGAGGCGTTATCCGAAGATGCTGCGCCAGCGACGGTCTAGCGAGTCACCGAAGAGAAAGGCGGTCAGCGAAGGCTGCTCGTGCGAGCGGTCGTAGCCGACCAGTTCCGCGTAGGCGCGTCCCTCCGTCAGCTCGTTGCCGTGGCGACCGCGCACAGTGCAAGCGCCCTCCCAGTAAACGATCATCGTAGAGCCGCGCGTGTCCAGTTCCTGGTCCTGAAGGACGGGCGCGATCAACAGGTCAAGACCGAAGCGAGGCACGGAGAGTCGCCATTTGCTCGGATAGCTGGCCCCCGTGTGCGGGCTGCGCCAGTGGTCCAGAATCTTGAGCGAGAAGTCTTCGCGCCTGAGATGCCTCCAATGGCCCGCCGTGTCAACGAAAGTTCCGCTCGAAAAGGGCGCGGGCCTTCCCTGGCGGTCGCGCAAGTGGTAGACCATCACTTCAGCGCCCGTCTCAAGCTGTATGCTGAGCCAGTCCCAACCCTGTTGCTTTTCGGTTGTGCGCCAGGTGCCAAACTCTCTATCCATCCAGGCAGAGCCTGTGAACTGCTCCGTCTCGCCGTGCCAGGTGATGCGCCCCTCCGTCTTCATACGCGTCAAAGAGAAATAGCGCGAAGCCTCGCCTTCATCTTTAAAGCTGACGCCGACGCTCTCGTGCCCGTTGAGGACTGCGGGCTTGGTGTTCTTCAACGTCGCTTCAAAGATGAGATCATCGCCCATGCGAGCGCGCAGGATGTGTGCGCCCACGGTCTCGCGCACAGACCAGTTACCGAGCCGCACAAAGAAACGCTCGCGGCTGGCATACGCCGGAAGATCAAAGATGCCGCCCGCGCTCTTCCTGTGCTCATAGCGAAACTCCGCGCGGGATTCATCCGTGATGGCGAAGTGGGCCAGGTAGAGCGGGTTGGCAATCAGCCTGAGCGGGACGACGCCGAAGCGGTCCAGGTCCGTGCGCCGCTTGAAAAAGACCAGCTCAAAGCCAAACCGCCTGCCCTTCATCGTCTGCATGTGGCCCGTGTAATACCACCATTCTGTCTGCGCTTGCTCGTGCGCGTAAAGATCACGCGGCAACTCTACGCCCGCGTGCTCCGTGCCGTCGCGCAAAGTTGAGGCTTCGCCGACAACCACATCGGCAATCCGGTCCAGAACAGTCGCGGCCAGTTGTTCAATCGGCTCAATCAGATTAGTGCTCATCAAGGGTTCATAGCTTCTTTCAAATTAAGTTAGGAGAGGCAAGGATAAAACGGATGCTGTGGCGAAAGTATGCCGCTTTGCAAACGGAAGCTTGTGATTGATTAAAATATCGAAGCGGATAGGTCAGATGCGCTCGATTGGCTCGGCAGGCTCGACCGTGATGGTGCGAAAGCTGGACATGCGCACGAGGCCGGGCGCAGAGCCTTTGGGCTTTGAGAGGAATTTGCGCTGTGTGTAATGGACGGCGACTTTTGAATCGTGCCGCGCGTGGCTAAAGCGTGCGGCCAGTTGCGCCGCTTCGATGATGGTGCGATGCGGAATCTCGGAGCGCGCGGGGTTGCGTATCAAGACGTGCGAGCCTGTATAGTCTGCCGCGTGCAGCCAGAGGTCCAGAGGTCGCGCGAGGCGAAAGGTCAACTGGTCATTATCGCGTGCGCCGCGCCCGACCAGAATCTCGTAGCCGTCCGAAGAGCGATAACGGCGCACGCTCGCCACACTTTCGCCCGATGATTTTCGGCGCTTAACCTGCGGCTTAATCTCCTGCTTGGCTTCGCCGGAAAGCGAAGCGAGCGCCGCTTCATCCTCTGCGGCGATGACGCGCTCAAGCTCGGCTTCGCGCTGTCGAAGTTCTGCCAGCTCCCTGTCAATCTCTGCGAGCCTCCTGGCAATCTCCTGCGCCGCGCGCTTGGCCTTTGTATATCGAGCGAAACGCTGCGCGGCCTCTTCCTGCAAGCTCCTGTTCTCGTCAAGCTGCAACTCCACGCGCGGCGTGCCCTCGGTGTAGTAATCCGTGACCGTCGCGGTGCTGCCGTGCCGCTCGGCTGTCCCTATGTTGGCGAGAAGCAGTTCGCCTATACGCCTGTGCTCTTCGGCATCGCCATGCCTCGCCAAATCATCCAGCAAATGTCCGCGGAGCTTTGTGCGTTGCGAAATCTCCTTGCGCAGACGTTGACGCGCGGCGGCTGCGCGCGAGTTAAAGGCGCGTGCGGCTTCAAGCCCTCGATAGTGATCGTCTGCGGCCTCCGAGAGAGTAGGGAAAGAGCCTCGCGCGAGCGGCGCACGTGTTCCGGCTCTGCCCTGCGCGGGTGGCGGCGCATAAAGGCTGCCAATCTCCTGTCCCTGTGAGGCGCGCAAGGCATCAATAATATGACCGCCCTCATCAAGCACAAGCAGGTTCGACGCGCGCCCCGTTAATTGCACGACGAGCGAGCGCCCAAGCCTGTTGCCCATCTCATCCTGCGCCGCGAACGCGAGACGCACAATCCTCTCGCCTTCATCTTTAACGAGCGCGAGCAGCCTTGCGCCGCCCAGATACTTGCGCAGTGTATTAACGAATGAGGAGGGTTGAAGAGACTGCTTTTCCAGCTCGCGCACGCGCCGCTCGATGATGTAGAGGCGCGGCGCAGCAGGCTCTACGCTGATGAAGAGATAAGAAGAGTTGTGCAGGCGAAAGTCTAAGGCGAGCGAAGCGCGCGAGAGCTGGAAGATTTTCCCCAGCGGCTGGCCCACAAGCTTTGGACCAATCTCCTCGACGAGAGCCTTGATAGTCTGGTCGTCCATAGCCGTGGATCAAAGTAAAAGGGAGAAAGTAAAAAGGCAAAAGCGAGGGGAAGCCGTATTTAATCTCAGCGGCTTCAGCCTGACCTTTGCCTTTTACACTTCTACCTTCTGCTTATTCTTTAACGACAGCCGTCCCGGAAAGAAGGTCATGCAGTGTGCGCCCTTCGGCGTCGAAAAGCGCGTAGAGCATGCCGAGTCCGAGCGTCGCCAGCGAGAGCATGTAAACGAGCGCACGCCGCACACACTGCCAGGTGGTCGGGAAATTCCCTGTATCTGCATCCACCACGCGAGTCGAAAAGAGCGACATGCCCCAGCTCCGACCCGCCAGCGCGATAGAGGCCGTCAGGTAAAGGAACATCACGACCAGGAGGATGCCTGACATCGAAGCTATCACACGCATATCGGACCAGTTGCCGTTGGTCAACTCGATAATCGCGGCGAAGGGTGATGAAGCGAAAGCGACGACTACCAAATCAATGATGCCGCTCGCCAGTCGTTTACCGAGGGGCGCGCGGTCATCATAAGCTTCGGCGTCGGAATCAAGCCGGCTCGTCGCCTCTTCTTCAAGTTGAGAGACTACGCCATCGTCAACCGCCTCTGCGAAGACGCGGCGCGGCTGCTGTTTGCTCGCTGGCTGCTCTGTCTTCGGCACAATCTGCGGCTGGACCACTATCAGGTTATGCTCGCGTACAGGCTCTGCGCTCTTTTCCGAGGGCAGCGCTTCGGCTCCCGAAGTCTGCGCGGTCTCGCTTCTTTGCAAAGCAGGCGTCGTGATGGCCGTGCCTGTTAAAGTCTCTTCCTCAAACTCTTCCTCTGCGACGCGGGCGACGGCAGCCGCAGCCGACCCTCCTCTGGACGTGCGCGACATGGAAGGCTGCTGCGCGCGCTGTATACGCTTGAGCGCGGCGACGACAATCGGATTGACTGCCGGCGCTTCTGTCGGCGGGACGAGTCCGAGCGGCGCAGCGTTTGGTCTAGTCTGTTCCGCGCGTCTCTCTGTCGCCGCCGCCGCCTGGCGCTCGCCCTCGCGCGCACGCCGCTCCTGTATCTCGCGCACGCGCTCGCTCAGCTCTTTACGCCACTGCGGGCGTGAAGCGCGCGAGACGCCCGGAAACTCTATCAGCGTAGAGGCCGTCTGCTTTTTGTTGGTCTCAGGCGTAGAGCTTGCGGCGACGGCTTCACTTTGCACCTGAGCGGCAGGCGTCTCTACAGTCGCTTCGGGCGAGGGCAAAACCATTTTGGTTTCTGTTTCGGGAGATATTCTGGATGCCGGAGTTTTGCACCGAGGGCACAGTTCTAAACCGTTGGAGTAAACGGCGCGGCATGAGGGACACTGCATAGCAAAGATGTCTCCAGTATAAAGGCAAAATTCTCAGGTAACAGCAGCACAACAGTCGTCGCCGATTACCTTGTTGGATTCATTCAGGCGAAGGGCTTATCAAGTTAAACCCATACCCTTTGCGGAGTCGCGGCGGATACTATCAGAAACTACTTTAAGTCGTCAATGAGAAAATATACTAGCCACTGTGGTTGAAGCGCCAGCGGGCCACAAGATACGAGGCCGGAGTCGAAAGCTAAAAGGTAAAAGCGAAAGAGGAAACCACTTGGAAAAGCGTGCTTCCCGTTTCGCTTGTGCCTTCTTCCTTTTGACTTTGGCCTTACTTTACAGCGGCTGGCGTCCAGAGTAGCCAGCGTCTAGGTCGTGCCACCATTCAAGCTCGTCGCCCTCTCCCATCTCCCAGCAGAGCAGGACGATGCGGCCATCGCGCATCGAAGGGAAATCTATCAGCCCGCGCCCGTAATCCTTCATCTGCACTCCGAGCGCATCGAGCTGGCCCGTCAGCGAAGACAGCTCCATCAGGAGGGCTATATAGCCTGGCCCTTCAACCATCCCGCCGCCGCCCAGCTCGGCCCCCGCCGCCGCGTGCTTGGCAGCCTCGGCGTAGGAAAGCAGGCGGCGATACGCGCGCTGAATCCGGCCCACCATCCCTTTCACAGTCGGCAGCAACGCATTCGCTTCTTCAAGACTAAAAAGTTTCATAAGAGCAGTTTTCAGTTTTCAGCAAAGACCGCTTGCTTTTTCTGAAAACTCAAAACTGGAAACTGGAAACTGTTTTCTACTGTTCGTCCGTCACGCGTATGAACTCCTGCGATGATTCAAACTGGTCCGTTTCTTCATCGAGTTGGTCTTCTATGATGACGGCGCTTACCTGTTGAGCGTAGCTGGTCTGGCGCGCACCCTCTTCATTGTGATTGAGGAAGGCTGCGGTGTGTGATTCATGAAGGTCGCGCTCATCATAACGCGTGCCGTGCGGCAACTCTTTGCGCACCTTGTCGGCAATCTCGCCAAGGTCTATGAAGTAATCGGCCACGTCTATCAGCTTCGGCGCAGTGTTCGAGCGAAAGCCCGCGACCTCTACGCGACAGCCTTTGTAGGCGACGGCGTTGACGGCGTAGACGAAATCTTCATCGCCCGAGACGAGCACAGCCGTATCGTAGCGTCCGGCCAGGCTGAGCATGTCGACGGCAATCTCGACATCCAGGTTAGCCTTGCGCGTACCGTCGTAAAAAGTCTTCAGCTCTTTCTGGACCACTCGAAAACCGTTGCGGCGCATCCAGAGCAGAAAGCCCTGCTGTCTTTCAGCGCCGACATCCACGCCCGTATAGAAGAAGGCTCTCAAGAGGCGACCGTCGCCGAGGAGCACACGCAGCAGCTTGTTGTAATCTATGTCTATGTTGTGAAAGCGTGCCGCGTGAAAAAGGTTGTTGCCGTCAATGAAAACCGCCACCCTCCCCCTGTGCCCGAACTGCCACGAAATATTATTCGTCGGATCGAAATTGTTCATAAGGGTCTCCGTTAAGTTTTTAAATATCTGTAATATAAGATGCCGCCGCAGGGTCTCTTTGGTCAAGTGGAAAAGTTGTAAATAGTTAATCGGAAGATGATTTACGAATTCAGGGCGAGGATTTCATTATTCACGGCATCGAGATAGATTGTGCGCGCGGAGGCATCCGGCCCTATCTTGACCTCCCAGGCGAGATGGAATTCGAGCGCGGCGGGCGTGCCTGCGCGCTGGCGCGGGTAGACGACCATCTCGCTGACCTTGATAACTTCGTTGGGCGAGACCGTGAGGGTTTGTGTTGTTCCGGCTGCATCCGTGTAGGTCAGTGTGTGGCCTGAGATGCGCTGGATAATCTCTTCCGTATATCTGGGAATCGAGAAGCCGGCGGCAACGGCGGCGCGTATCATGCGCTCGGTATCGGGGATGCAGGTGCTGTTAATCTGTTGTATGCGCAGGTCCGGTGTAAAGGTAATCTCAAGCAGCCCGTAGCCGCCGCGCAAGGGGAAACGGAAGGGTCGCTGACGATACTCGGCTTTCTTTGTGCCGTCGGCCTGGTCCGTCCGCAGCACAAGGGAAAGCTGTTGAGGAGTCGCGCCGAGCAGGCTGCTTTGAGCAGAGATAAAACGGCGTAGAGATTCGCGCAGCTCCTCTTCCGACATCTCTGGACCAGCCCCGACCTTTGGCAGCGAGAGCGCGGGAGACATCGTTGGGATACTGCGAAGAGTCGCCGTCACAGGTTGCAGCTCCGGCGCGGGCGGGTTCGTCAAGCCCTGTGCGTGCGCTAGCCCGGTCCAGGCGGCAAGCGTGGCCGCGCGACGGTCAGGGTCTTCGGTCATGAGCAAAGGATAAGGAGGCTCGCCCGCTCGCGGGCCTGTCGCCGGAGTGCTGGCCGCGCCCGCGCAGCCGTTTAAGCAGGGCAGTAGCAGGCAGCAGAAGGTGACGATTAACCAGTGCGCAGACGTGGATTGCTGTTTGATGCTGCTGGACATGCTGACAGTCTAAGATTAGAAATCATAAGTCTCAAGCTCTTTTTTCCTTTCAAAACTTTTGCGACTCTCACAATCTCTGATTGCAACGCCGCCCGCGCGTCGTATAATCGCTGCCGGAGCTAAAAATTGATAGAGAAGCATGAAGAGATGGAGGCGGCTGCCGAAGGCCAGCCGGACCAGCCGGAGCAGCGCATTTTTGCGCCCGACCAGATGGTCCGTTGCGAAGATTGCCTGCGCGCCAACCCGCCCACGCGGACAAGCTGTCTCTATTGCGGCGCGGGCTTGCCCGTAGACGAAAGCAACGCTGCGTGGCAAAGGCCCACCTTGAGACAGTTGGAGAAATGGGAGCAGGGCTACAACACGATTATCCTGCCGGGCGAAGGGGCTAACCTCTCTGTTGAAGATTTGAACGAGACGGCGCGTTGGCTGCGTCTGAGCGCGGAAGATTTTCAAAGCCTACTCTCTGCCGCGCAGCCGCTGCCGCTGGCTCGCTCATCATCGCTCGATGAAGCTGCCTTGATAGAGCGCAGGCTAGCGGGCTTGGGGCTGAGCCTGCTGACTTTGGCGGATAAGGATTTGCTGCCAGGTAATTCTGGGCCGCAGCGCGTGCGCGCCGTTGAGCTGCAAGACGAAGCGTTGGTTCTTTATCCGACAGGGGGCGGCGCTCCAAGCTCCTTGATGTGGGCAGAGCTATTGCTGCTCGTGTCCGGCAGGCTCTTTGTCAGGCAGGTCGAGTTGGAGGAGCATCGCAGGCGCGGAACAGAGCATGAGATAGTTAACTCAAGCGAGTTGAGCGCGGACGAGGCTGTGATTGACCTGTACACGGCGCGCGGCATGGGATGGCGTGTCGCCGCCAACAATTTCGATTTTTCATCTCTGGGCCAGCGCAAGGCTCTCGTCGCGGCTGAAAATTTTCGCACGTTGGTCCAGACATTGCGCGAGCGTGCGCCGCGGGCAAAGTATGACGATTCATACATGGGCCTGCGCCGCTTGCTCTCTGTGGTCTGGAGGTTGGAACAGCGGACTGAGGCCGGAGGCTGGCGTCACGGACGGCTCGGAAAATTCAACACAGGCTCTATGACCATCACTGACAACGAAACTCAGTTCACGCGCTATTCGCGTTTGCGCTTCTTCCTCAAATCGAACCACCCAGAGTTGGCTCTATGAAAAAGGGAGGACGCAAAAGCCCTCGCGGGCCTGAAGTATCTAGGCGCGCGGGTCGTAAGGTCAGCCCGGCTGAGCGCACTGACCCTGCCGCCGGTCGCAGAGAGTTGGCGCGTGGCGATGCGCCCGTTGAAATCCGTCATGAAGCCTCGCCGTCGAAGCTTTACGGAGTCTCGCCCGTGCTCGAAGCTCTGCGCGCGGGCCAGCGGGCTTTCGAGCATCTCACGCTGGCCGAAGGCGCACGCGATCATCGCCTGCGCGAGTTGCTTGAGCTGGCGCGCGCAGCCGGAGTTCCCGTGCGTCGCTCTGCGCGCTCTGAGCTTGACAGACTGACAGGGGGCGCAAATCATCAGGGAGTCGTCGCCGCTCTCGCCTCTGCTCGTTACGCAGATGTGGACCAGCTTCTTGAGAGGCTCGCGGCACGCGCGGGAAGTCAGGGAGACGCGCCGCTCGCCGTCGTGCTCGATGGAGTGGAAGACCCGCGCAATCTGGGTGCGATTATACGCACGGCGGAATGCGCCGGGGCGGATTGTCTCTTTATCCCTGAGCGCCGCGCGGTGGGCCTGACCGAGACGGTCGCCAAGACTGCCGCAGGTGCTCTTGAACATCTTGCCGTGGCCCGTGTCACCAACCTGGCGCACCTGCTGGATGAACTCAAGCAGAGAAGTATCTGGACTGTCGGAACAAGCGCGGAGGCTCAGACCGTATATACTGCATGGGACTGGAGCTTGCCTTGTGCGCTCATCCTCGGCGGCGAGGGCGCGGGTCTGCATCGCCTCGTGCGCGAGCGCTGCGACGCGCTGGTCGGTATTCCCTTGCGTGGCCGGATTTCATCGCTCAACGTCTCTGTCGCCGCAGGCATACTGCTTTACGAAGCCCTCCGGCAGAGAACCGCGAAAGAGAACGCGGCCAAGCTGTAGTGATGAAGTAAAAGGATTGACTTATTGATTGGTTGATTTAAGAGATCAATCAGCCAGTAGCTTTTCCTTTAAGCACTATCGCGCCGCGAGAGTTTATCTTTGCTCTTAATCGGAGGCTTGCAGATGTATTGTCCAAAATGCGGAACAGATAATCTTGAGACGGCGAGCTTTTGTCGCAAGTGCGGTGTGGACCTCAGGCTTGTGCCGCAGGCGTTGAGCGGGACTCTGCCGCTCGCGCAGGCTGAGCCGGATGAGATTGATGATTGGAGCAGCCGCCGCCGCAGGCGCAGGAAAAAAGAGCCGACGATGGAAGGCGGCATTAAAAACGTCTTTATGGGCCTGTGCTTTATCTTTGTCGCTCTGGCCGTCAGCCGTTATATGCCAGGGGGGAATATATGGTGGTTCTGGATGCTCATCCCTGCTTTTTCAATGCTCGGCGGCGGCGTGGCCGAGTTAGTGCGCGCAAAGAATCGTGAGACTCAATCGCTGCCGCCCGCTCAAGCGCAGAGGGTGGTCCAGCCAGCCTCGCACGAGCGTGAGTTGCCTTCGCGTAACACGGGCGAACTGGTCCAGCCGCCGAGCATCACCGAAGGGACAACGCGTTTGCTCGAAACGGAAGCCGCGACCAGGCCCATCGCCTCGCCGATTGAAAATCAGAGACGCGAGAGCTAGGCCGCCGCGTCTCAAAGGCGTTCGCCGCGCTGTTAAATTCCTGTTATTCGACCCAACGGAAAATTGCGTTGAGTACGAGAATGACAACTACGACACCGGCAATGATGAGAAGCGTTTTAGGCATCGCTAAAGCCCACATCACGACCAGGCAGATGACGGAGAGAACAGCCATCACTTGAGGTTTGGAACTCATCTCATACTCCTTATCTTTTTTAGTGATTAAGCCATGAGGTTAAGAAGAGGTTAAAGTAGGGCTAATAAGAAATTTCTTATTAGCTAAAAAACGATTGCAGGCGGGAACGATATGCCCGCGAGAGGCGGACGTCAATGGTCAGGTGGAGATAAGCTTTTCGTTTTCCCGGAACTTCAAACGCATCAAGACCATCAAATTTGCTGTCTTGCGCCTCCGAGCAGGAGCGCTGTATAGTCACTCGAAACTTCGCCAAAATATCTGACGCCGATTGAAAAATTTGAAGGGAGTCCGAAGAGAGATGCCGCAACGCCCCAAGATAGCCAACAATATGCTGGAGTTAATCGGCTACACGCCGCTCGTGCGCTTGAATAGTATTCCCGAAGCGAACTCCGCAGAGATGATTGTCAAGCTCGAATCGCAGAACCCCATGGACTCTGTCAAAGACCGCATAGGCTCTGCCATGCTCGAAGCCGCAGAGCGCGATGGTCTCATCACACCGGGCCAGACGGTGCTGATCGAGCCGACTTCCGGCAACACGGGCATCGCGCTCGCTTTCGCGGCAGCCGTCAAGGGATACAAGCTCGTCGTCACGATGCCAGATACCGTGACGGTTGAAAGACGACGCGTGCTGACCTCGCTCGGCGCGGAAGTCATCCTGACGCCCGGAGCCGAAGGGATGAAGGGCGCCATCAAACGCGCCGCCGATATAAAAGAAGAGACGCCGCATAGCTGGACGCCCTCGCAGTTTGATAATCCGTCGAACCCGGAAGTCCACCGCCGCACGACCGCCGAGGAGATTTGGGAGGACACGGACGGGCGGCTCGATGCCTTTGTCGCGGGCGTCGGCACGGGCGGCACGATTGCCGGTGTCGGCCAGATTCTCAAAGAACGCCTCGGAGAAAGCATTCGTGTGATTGCCGTCGAGCCGACATCTTCGCCTGTGCTTTCGGGGGGCGAGCCTGGACCAAATAAGATTCAGGGCATCGGCGCCGGCTTTGTGCCGCGCAATTACGATCCTTCTGTGGTGGACCAGGTGATCACCGTTGATTACAACGAAGCACTGGCGATGGCCCGCCGCCTGGCCCGCGAGGAAGCTATCTTCTGCGGCATCTCTTCGGGCGCGATCACTGTGGCGGCGCAGCGCGTCGCGAAGGAGCTAGGCGAGGGCAAGCGCGTGCTGTCCATCATCTGCGATTTCGGCGAGCGCTATCTTTCGCACGAGCTGTTTGCGACCACGGAGAATCAGTAACGGAAACAGAGGATTTGTCGAGCGGCTGGTCCAATCCTTATTTTAAGTAGAGGCGGTGTCGAGCTTCAGAGTGTTTGAAAGAGAAGCACGCATCGCCTCTCATTGTCTTTGGCTTGATGAGATGAAGGCTACACGCATTTGTGTTCCGGTTTGCGCACGCCTGGCGCGCGATCTTGTTCCCGCCATCTTTCGCGCAGCCGAAAGGGCAGACCTCATAGAAGTGAGGCTGGATTGTCTCGAAGCCTTTGAGCTGGAGCCTGCGATGGTGGAGTTAAAGAGCCTGCTGGTCCAGCCTCCTCGACCTCTCATCCTCACTTTTCGTCCCGCCGCGGAGGGTGGTTTTAGAAAGCTGGACCTGCCAACGAGACATGCTTTCTGGACCTCTCTGGGAGATTTGCCGGAGAACACTTTCGTAGATTGGGAGCTTGATTTGGCTCTTTCGTTCGGGGAAGGTGAAGCGAGCGCCCGATTGCCGCAAAGCTGGGAGCGCGTCATCTGTTCCTTTCACGATTTCTCTAACGCCTCCTCGAATAATCTGGACCAGCTATACGAACGCCTGGCCGCCACGCCCGCGCGAATCCTGAAACTCGCCGTCGAGGCTCATGACATCACGGACTGTCTAGAGATATTCCGCCTGCTCGGTCGAGCGCGGCGCGAAGGGCGCGAGCTGATCGCTATTGCGATGGGCCAAACAGGTCTTGCCACGCGTATTCTTGGACCAGCGCATGGCTCGTTTCTGACCTACGGCTTTTCGGATGCGGAGCACTCGACTGCGCCGGGTCAGACGAGCGCCCTAGAGCTACGCGAGCTTTATAGGATTGACAGGCTCGACGAGCAGACTCTGATTACAGGTCTCGCGGGCAATCCCGTCGCGCATTCCGTCTCGCCGCAGATGCATAACAGGGCCTTCGCGGCGCAACAGCTCAACGCCGTCTATATTCCATTCGAGGTACACGATGTCGGCGAGTTTATGCGGCGTATGGTCCACCCGCGCACGCGTGAGATGGCGTGGAATCTGCGCGGGCTGAGCATCACAGCGCCGCACAAAGAGGCCGTCATGCGTTATCTGGATTGGCTAGAGCCTGCGGCGAGGGAAATCGGCGCGGTCAATACAGTAGTTGCCGAAGGCGAGATACTACGCGGCTACAACACGGATGCGGCTGCGTTCTTTGAGCCTTTGTCGGAGAAGATTGGACCAGTGCGAGACTTGCGCGTGGCCGTTATCGGAGCGGGCGGCGCGGCGCGCAGCATCCTCTGGAGTTTGCGAGAAGCTTCGGCGCAGGTCACGCTCTTTGCCCGTCATG
This sequence comes from Pyrinomonadaceae bacterium, assembly GCA_036399835.1. Taxonomy (GTDB): domain Bacteria; phylum Acidobacteriota; class Blastocatellia; order Pyrinomonadales; family Pyrinomonadaceae; genus DASYML01. The sequence goes on from DASWMI010000159.1 coordinate 24,597, forward strand.
TCGAGCGTGCAGGGCCGCTCGCGGAAGAGTTCAATGCTTTCTGTGCGCAGCTTGAAGATGCCCGATTCTCTGAGTTTGAGGTCGTCATCAATGCGACGCCGCTCGGCACGCGTGGGCAAAAGCAGTCAGAGACTCCCGCCCTGGCGGGGCAGCTACGCGGCGCGCGTCTCGCTTATGATCTGGTTTACAATCCAGGCGAGACACGCTTTCTGCGCGAAGCAAGGGAGGCCGGATGCGAAACTCTCGGCGGGCTTTCGATGCTGGTGGCTCAGGCCGCAGCGCAATTCAGGCTCTGGACCAATGAGGCTGCGCCGCGCGTGTTGATGCTTGAGGCGGCGCGGGCAGCGATTGCTTAGAAACTTTTTGAAGAGCAAGCTATCAAATAATTTGAAGCGTGTGCCGTGCAGCATTTGTCGCGGCAGCGGGATTGAGGCTTCCTTCTTTCATTCGAGATGGATGGTATGAGAGAGCGTTATAGTCGGCAGATTTTGTTTGATGGAATCGGCGCAGCGGGGCAGGAACGGCTGCTCGCTTCGAGCGTCGCGCTGATAGGCTGCGGCGCGCTCGGGACGGCGCAGGCTGAGGCGCTGGCGCGCGCAGGTATCGGTCGCCTGCGTCTCATTGACCGCGATTTCGTCGAAGAATCAAACTTACAGCGGCAGACGATGTTTACGGAGCGAGATGCGTTTGAGCGTCTGCCGAAGGCCGTCGCCTGCGCCCGCCGCATCGCGGAGATTAATTCAGAGATTCGGACCGAAGCACTGGTCCAGGATGTCAATCACACGAACGTCGAGCGGCTGATAGAAGGCTGCGATCTGGTGCTCGACGGGACGGATAATTTCGCTACGCGCTATCTCGTCAATGATGCCTGCGTGAAGCACGGTATCAACTGGATTTACGGCGCGGCGGTCGGCTCTTACGGCGTGACCATGACCGTGCGCCCGCAACTCACGCCCTGCCTTCGCTGCGTCTTTGAGGAAGCGCCCCCGGCTGCGAGCGCCGAGACGTGCGACACGGCGGGCGTCATCATGCCGATTATCTCTATCGTCGCCGCCGTTCAGGTCAGCGAGGCTTTTAAATTGCTGACGGGCAATGTCGGGAAGCTGCATGGCTCTCTGATGCAGTTCGATGTCTGGCGCAACGAATGGAGAGGCATCATACTGAAAGAGCGCAATTCTGATTGCGGGACTTGCGCGCACAAACGCTTTGAGACGCTCGAAGCCGAAGCGCAGGAGTTTGCGGCTGTGCTTTGCGGGCGCAACGCCGTACAGATTTCACCCATCCAGCCGGCGCGTGTTGATTTCGATGCGCTCGCCGCCAGACTCCGAGCCGTCGGCGAAGTCAAGTTCAACGATTATCTCTTACGCTTTCGCGCGGGCGATTACGAGCTGACCATCTTTCAAGACGCACGCTCGATCATACGCGGGACGGACGACCCTGTGACCGCGCGCTCGCTCTATGCCAGATACATCGGCAGCTAAAGCGAATTTCCAGGTGAGTGTCCGTCGGACAATAAGCTTTAAGCAAAACCGGATAGCTGTTTCCTCATGCACATGCTTTCGGGGTATCATCTGGACGGCAGGTTTTTTCCGATGAGCCTGAACTTCAAACGTTGAGCAGTAAATTTTCTTTGATGATTAACAAAAGAATCTACGCGCGCCTGGCGTGCCATCTTTTCCTTCCCCTCTTTTTTTCTCTGACGCTAAACTTTCCGGCTCTCGCTGGCGAGCCAGTCATCTGGGAGACCAACGCGCGTGCGGAGCTTTTGAAGGGCGAGGCGCGCGGCGTCTCCATCACAGACACGGGCATCGTCATGCTCGCGCCGCAGTTTACGCAGTTGTTCAATACGGAGCAGGCTTATATCTGGTCCAGCACGGCGGACGCCGCAGGCAATATCTATCTCGGCACGGGGCATGATGGCCGCATCTTTCGCGTCGCGGCGGACGGGCGCGGCTCGCTACTTTATGATGCCGCCGAGCTGGATGTCACGGCGCTGGCGGTCGGTCGAGACGGCGCGCTCTTCGCGGGCACTTCGCCGGACGGCAAGGTCTATCGCATAGCCGCTGACGGTCGCGCCGAAGTCTATTTCGACCCGCCCGATAAATATATCTGGTCGCTGGCCTTGATGCCGGATGGCTCGCTGGCAGTCGGTTCGGGCGATAACGGCAAGCTCTATCGCGTGCGCGCGGCCAACGCCAAACCCGAAGCCTCGCTGCTTCTGGATACGAATGAGACGCACGTCATCTCGCTGGCCGTAGATGGGCAGGGAAACTTAATCGCGGGCACTGACCCTGGCGGGCTGGTGCTGCGTGTTTCGCCGGAGGGCAAAGCTTTCGCGCTCTTCGACGCGCCACTGCGCGAGATTCACTCGCTGGCGCTGGCTGCCAACGGCTCAATCTACGCGCTCGCGCTGAGCGAAGCCGCATCCGCCTCGCGCACGCAGGGCGGTTCGACGGCGGGCCAGCCCGGCGCAGATTCCGGCGCAGGCGCAGGCACGGCGACCGTTACCATCACGGCGATTGACGAGAGCGGCGCGCCCATACAGGGACAGCAGCAGGGCGGTCGCAGCCGTAACGATCTCTCGAATGCGAGGAGCGCTGTCTTTCGTCTATTGCCGGACGGAGGCACGGATATACTGTGGAGTTCGCCTTCGGTCACGGCCTTTGCGCTGACGCCCGCGCCGCAGGGTAACGCCGTGCTCATCGGCACAGCCGACAAGGGGCGTGTTTACTCGGTCACGGATGACGGGCGCGACACTCTTCTGCTGCAATCAACCGAAGGACAGATTTCATCAATGGTCCTGCGCGGGCGCGAAGTGCTCGCCGCATCCAGCAACCAGGGCAAGCTCTTTCGCTTCGGCTCCGAGCCTGTCACCGAAGGGACTTACGAATCGCCCGTCAGAGACGCGAGGCTGGTGGCGGCCTGGGGGCGCATCTGGTGGCGCGGTCAGGGACTGGTCGAAGTGCAGACGCGGACGGGAAATAACGAGCGCCCGGATGCCACCTGGAGCGATTGGAGCGCGCCGTATAGAGACCCCGCCGGAGCGCAAATTTCCAGCCCGCGCGCGCGCTTTATACAATGGCGCGCCACCTTGCGCGCTCCGGCCACTGGACCAGTTGCGGGCGCTGCTGGCGCGCAGTTGGAAGATGTGAGCATAGCTTATCTGCCGCGCAACGTGGCGCCCGAAGTGCTCTCGATTACGACTCTCCCGACCGGTATAGGCTTGCAGCAGATGATACAGGTCCAGACGGACCCGAACGTGGAATCCTCAGGTCTTGACCCCGCGCTCTTTGGCGCAGTGGCGCAGGTCCCTCCGCGTCGTCTCTACCAGCGCGGCGCGCGCTCTATTCAATGGCAGGCCGAAGACCGCAACAATGATACGCTGGAATACACTATCTACTATCGCTCGCTCAACGAAAACACTTTCCGGCTGCTCAAGGATAAAGTGCGCGAGAACTACTACACGGTTGACGGGGCGACGCTGGCCGATGGTCGCTATGTCTTCAGGATAGTTGCCTCGGACGCGCCCGATAACCCTCGCGGCCAGGCCCTCTCAGGCGAGCGCACGAGCGAACCCGTTGACATAGACAACACTCCTCCGGTCGTCCGCGCTGTGGGTCAGCCGCAAGTCAACGCAGACCGCGTGCGCATCACCTTCGAGGTCGAAGACCTGACAGGGATGGTCAAGCGCGCTGACATGAGCATTGACGGCACAACCTGGCAGGCGGTCTTCCCCGACGATGGGATTGCAGATAGCCCGCGCGAACGTTACACGATTGAAGCTCAACTGGCCGGGACGGGTGAGCATACGGTCTCGCTGAGGGCCTTCGATTCGAGCGGAAATGCAGGCACGGCAAGGGTTTCCGCGCGGCGCTGAAGGCAGCCCGAAGAGGTCTCAGCGCATCATAAAGGGGTGCGTCTCCGAAGCGAAACCGGGACGTGCACCGTATCGTGCGAGCGGCGTGCGAAAGCGTGCGGCTCAGCTCCACATTTGATTCGAGAATGATTGAAAGCGGAATAAAAAGAGCAAAGCAGAGTATGGCATCTCTCTTGCTCAGATAAAGAGCGCGGCGCGTCTCTTCTCCCTCCCATGCGCGCTCATGTGAAACGTACATGAGGAGGCTGATAAAGCAGTGATAAAAGAACTAAAGCGAATGTTGATGACCTTGATGGTGCTTTGCATCATCTCTGTCGGCGCGTTCGCGC
>DASWMI010000160.1:0-34778 GCA_036399835.1 Pyrinomonadaceae bacterium
AGGGAACCCTGGCGGGCTGAGCAGCTAAACTGGTCCGGCCCTTGTCCTGGTCCGGCGCGCCCCAGAGACCGTTGTTTAAGGTTGCGGTCGGCTGTGGCTGCGCGGAGGCCGTGGCCGTCCGGCTTTTTGGTCCAGTGTCCGAAGGCTGCTGCCCGAAGCGAACTGTCTCTGCATACTCGGCCACGCCTTCGCCCAGACGATAACCGCAGAGACGACAAAAACGCATCTCGCGCGGCATCTCTGCGCGACAACCCGGGCAAATATTAAAAGCCGGAGCATGACCCGAAGCTGGCTCAACTGGCTCTTGCTCAAATGACATACGGTCTCTCTTTTTTGAATTAAAAGCGGTTTCTTTGATTGAACTAAAAGCGAGTGCGCCTTTGTGATTTCCCAGTGCTGTTATACGTCAGGTGTCGCCCTGTGGTTGCATCTTGTTCGTACACGGCTCGCACATTTGCGCCATTCGCTGTAAGCTGTATAACACCTACTCGTCAATAGTTTAAGCGGCTTCGGCTGGATACCGCGGGCAGGCACCCACGGCGCGGCACGACTTGTGCCTGAACAAACCCAAGCTTTGACAAGCTGGAAAGCAGGTAATATTTGTGGAAGTTACTAAAGCACTCGCGGCACTGAGACCCTTGTACGGTAAGGATAACGTAGAGATCGTGACGCAGGACGGGAGCCGTCTGCGCGGACTCGTCCGCAGTATGAAGACGACGCAGGCCCTGACCACGCCCACACTCAAGCTGGAACGCGCCGACGGCGAGATCGTGAAGATACCCTTTACCTCTATCGTCGAAATCATAGACCACAACGAAAACAACGCGACCGACGCCGCCAACGGATAAAGATAAAATCCGGAAGCGGCAGCGCAAAGAGCTATGAAGAAAAAGCTATCGGCGCATCGAATCATTGTTTGAATGATTCGATGCGCCGATTAATCAATGAGTCAAGCCTTGCGTCAATCCTTTTAGTTCACACGCTGCACGAGTTCAGCTTTGCTCTTCGGCTCTTCCCTCCAGCCACGTATCAATAAACTCTACGATCTTCTCATCACGAAAAGCGAACCAGCGCTCGCGCTCCTCCTCCGGCGCATCCAGCAGAGCATCTCGAAAGGCTTTGAAGCAATCATCGTCGCAAGCGCGCAAAGTCTGTTGCAGCCTCTGGCGGAGCAAATCGTCGGCGACTGTGGCCGTAAACTCCTGCATCCAGCGAAAGGCCGCTTCAGATGCGATTGAGGGAATCAGCTCATAGCGCTCAGGCTCTGCGCGGACCAGCTCTGCCAGATGCCTGTTGTCGAGCGCGATTTCGTCTAGCGCTTCCAGCTCCGTTTCATCTTCACTGAGAGGCCCGACGATGGTCAGCACGTCGCCCGTGCGCAGGTCCAGAAAGTTCTGGACCTCCGGTAGCTCCGTCTCTATGGCTGCGATTAAAGCCTCGCGGTCTATCTCTTCACTTTTCATCTTCACACAAACAAAGCGGCCCGCGCATAACACACTCTCGCACGCGCGCCTGCGGCCCGACAAGATTTTTTCTCAGAAGAGCTTCAGGCTCTAGATTCTATCGCGTAGAGGCTCTTTTGTCTTGGACTCGCCGACAGGTTTTGACGGTTTTCCCGTTCGCCTTCCGCTCTTGTTCGCTGTATAGTACTGCTGCTTGTCAAGAGATTTTCCGCAAAGGGCGGGGTTTTAAATCGAGAGATGATGATGATAGAGGAGTTTGGAGCGCGTGTGGCGAGTGTCTGGGCCGGGCTGCGCCCGACGACGCGTCACCTGGTCGAGCGCGCCTTGCAGTCGTCCGGCACACCTGCCCCGACACAGACGGGGCGCAGACGTTCGCCCTATGACGCACGCGCCGACTGGGAGTTGAGCCGCTTGCTGGCTGCGCTCGACGAGCGCGCGCGTGAGGCGGGCGTTTCGCTGAGCGAGGTTCAGGCGGGCGAGTTGCGCCGGATGGCGGACACTTGCGCTGTCGTGCTGGAAAATCAGACGCAATCGGCGGAGGTCTTCGCGCAGCTCGTGCGGCGCGCACATGCTCAAAGGGATTACGCGCGGATAGATGTCCTGGCGGATGCGCTCGCCTCGCGATTTGCGCCGACTGAAGTCTGCGAGCTGGCTCGCTCAGCGAATCCAATCGTCCGCGCGCTCGCCCTTGAGACGCTTGCGCAATCGCCGACCAGCGTGCTCATAGGGCTGCTGGTTGACCCTGTTGATTCCGAGATCGCACGCGATGCGCTCGAATGCCAGGCCGCAGACTACGGCTCTGAGCAGGCCCGGCAGATTGTCAGCGCACTGGACCAGGCCGATACAGAAGAAGACATCTGAAACTCGTTCAAAGTAAAAGATGAGGATAATAATAAAGGGTAGCCTTAACGGGCTACCCTTTATCATCTTCGACAAGATGGCGTTTGGCGGTCTGTCAGGCAAATGCCTGCGCTCGCTCACGGTCGATGGCGCGCAGCTTTTCGACCACCTGGTCTATCAGCCACTTCGGCGTGGAAGCTCCTGCTGTGACGCCTACGCGCTCGACGCCCGCGAGGTCCTGCGCATTTATCTCCTGCGGCGTCTCAATCAGAAAGCTCTTCTCGCATTGCTCCTGGCAGACGGCGAGCAGCTTGACGCTGTTTGACGAATGTCGCCCGCCGATGACGTAGAAGGCATCAACTTCTCCGGCGAGTGCGCGCGCGGCATCCTGCCTGTCGCGTGTCGCCGAGCAGATCGTGTTGACCACCTGCGGCTCTGTATCGGCTTTGGCGCGAACCGCTTCGGCGGCTTCCTGAAAGGTCTTGAGCTTGAGCGTCGTCTGCGAGACGACGAGCGGCGCGTGGAGCATCGGCAGAGCCGCAACTTCGCTCGCGTCTCGCACGACATAGGTGTTCTGCGGCGCGTAGCCGACGACGCCGATCATCTCAGGGTGATCCGGATTGCCGACGACGACCACATCTCTGCCCTGCGCGGCGGCGCGCTCGGCCAGCTTTTGGACTTTGGTGACAAAGGGGCAGGTCGCATCAATGACGCGGGCGGCTCGCTCTTCCAGTTCGCGCTGGACCAGCGGCGTGACGCCGTGCGCGCGTATGACTGCGGTCACATCGGAAGTCGCTTCGAGGGGCGCGTTAATCGTACTGACGCCCTCGGCTTCGAGCCGAGACATCTCCTGCGAGTTATGTATCAGCGCGCCCAGACTGCGCACGGTGTCGCCTTCCGCCAGCGCACCCTCGACCATCTCGACGGCACGCTCGACGCCGAAACAGAATCCGTATTCGTCAGCTAAAAGAATCTCCATGATCGCTTTCTTATCAATGAGTCTGACAACTCAGATGCCGCTGCCCGCGCTCGCACGCGCCTGTCTCTGGCGTGCGGCTTCGCGCCACTCTTCGCGCAAACGGTCGCTCCCCTCCAGACGCTCATCTATCCAGTTCAGCTCTTTATCAACAAAGCAGCGCACGCCGCTCCAAAAATTCTTTTCCAGCTCGCCGAGCCTGTGCGCGACATCGCGCGGCAGCACGGCGTAGGTCGCATCGTTGATATAACGCACGGCATCACATAGGGGATTACCCGTGTCGTACCGCGATTTAGTAGCATCCGGCATGATAAATCAAATCTCCGTTGGCGAGAGCACAGGCGCTCGGGCGGCCAGTGGTCTCGCATAATTTATTCTAACACAGAGCCGCGACGGAAGCCCTCGCAGAGCAATCGGGCAGCCCTTTCAGCTTCTCGAATAATTTACGACCCTGAGCAGCCGTTGGTTGCAATTCTCTTAAACGAGAGATGAGAGAAGCGCAAAATTAAAGTACAGGAGCGGGTTATCTAACTACCCTGAGGCGTGTCACGGGATGAAGTTCCCAGGAGGTCGCGCGCCAGTTTCCCTTGCGTCCCGGCGCGATGTTCTCAGACTCTTCGGCGTGCTCTGTGTCAAAGAGCAGCCAGCCTTCAAAAGAGCACCAGTGGCCCGTCAACTCGCGTTTAAGCGCGAGTGTGGACCAATCCAAGCCCTGCTGCCTGGCCCACTCCCTGAGACGCGGCGTGACCTCCAGGACCATTCGCTCGCGCGGCGGCGCATCGGGTCTCAGCGCGACATCTATGTGCGTGTCGCGCCTGGTGAGCGAAAAGCAGTTGGCGGCCTCGATGGCTCCATCACCGACCGCGACCACGTAGCCTTCTATGGTCGCCGCCTTCAAAGCGGGCCAGCGCGCACGGTCTTCACCGGATTGGAGGAGAGCCGCGAGCGTCACACGCCTGTCAAAGTCCTCTTCTTTCGGCGGCGCGTCGCGGTTCTTGAGCCGGACCAGCGCGCGTTTTGCAGGAGTGATGGCGCATCCCGGCTGCGGGCAATGGGCTTGCGCGAAAAGAAGCGCGGCGAGCGGCAAGAGCGACAGGCTGATAAGCTTTAAACGCCTCAACTCAATTATCTCTCGCCCTCTGCGCGAGCTGTGGACCAGAATAAAAATCTCCTTGATGGGAACTTAGCCCTCTCGGAATAGTCTTGCGGACCGTGCGTTTATGAGAATCTTGCAGGACGACGCAGGGCGACGACAAACTGCTTGTAGCGGCCATAACGCTCAAGGATAAAGCTGACGTAATTGACCGGCTCGATGCCTCTGCAAAACCCGAACTTGACGACGGGGTCTGTGGAATATTGCTGCGTTGATTTTTGCAGCAGCCAGTAGGAGACATCCTCCCAGAGCTGTGGATTGCCGCCATACTTTTCCGTCAGACGCTGCGCATCGTCCACGTGTCCCGCGCCGCAGTTGTAAGAGGCCAGGATAAACTTGAGTCGCTCCGTTTCGTCAGGGATGCGCTCCTGCCAGTAGTCGCCCAGCCATTGGAGGAACTTGACAGCTCCCCTCACGTTATCTTCAGGGTCGAGCGAGTTTTGTACGCCGAACTGCTTGGCCGTCCTCGGCATCAACTGCAATAGCCCCGTCGCTCCCATCCACGAACGCGCCTCAGGCTTAAAGCGCGACTCCTGGTAAGCCTGGGCCGCGAGCAGCCGCCAGTCCCAGTTCAGCTCGCCCGCGTAACGTTTCAAGAGGTCGTCATACGCGCAGAGCTTGCCCGTTGATGAAGTCAGAAACTCGCTCGTCGCGTGTTCCAGATAGGTGCGACGATCAATGAAATATTTTTTATAGAGCCTGTCAAAGATAGTTCCGTTCTTTTTCTCCGCGATCCAATTATTCAGTTCATTCAATAGCTCGGGTGAATTTTTCCTGACGGCCCAGGTCACGCTGTGCGTCTGGCCCAGTATCGGACGCACCTTGAGATTCTTAAACTCTGCCTCTTTGAGGTCGGCCAGATTACTCTGCATGACCGTGAACTGAATCTCGCCGCGCGCGACCTTCTGGGCCAGAGCCTCATCCTGAATTTTTCCTCCCAGCTCGACCACGCGTATCTCGCCTGAGATGTCGTCGGACAGCTCGACCAAAGTCCTGCGGTACGGAGACTTTTCCGGCATAGTCACTGTCTGATTTGCCAGTTGCGCGGGCTTCGTAATCAGCCGCGCCTGGATGTCTATCTCGGGCGACTCGCTGGCTGGGCCGGATTCCAGGGCCTTGCTCGCGCCTTTCGTCTGCTTGGCCGTGTCCGGCGCTTCGGCCTGCTGGACCAGAACAGGTTCGGTGCGATAGAGCGCGCGCGAGAATGAGACGTTTGTCTCGTCCTCCGGCGTCGGCACGAGCCGTCCGGCGGCAATGTCGCCCTCGCCGCTGTTGAGCAAGGAATAGATGCTCTTGATGTCGGTCACGACGACCATCTTGAGGTCCAGTTCGTGCTCTCTGGCAAACGTCTGAAGCAGCTCGTACTCGTAACCGAGAGGCTCTCCGCGATAGATGAAATAGCTGGTGGAATTGTAAGGGGCGAGGACCGTCAGCGTGCCGCGCTCTTTAATCTCCTTGAGGTCGCGCGCGATGGGTTGGACCATCGGGACGCCGGACCTGCGATCAATCTGGTCCAGGGCTTCGAGTGTCCTGGACCGGTGGCGCTTGCAGGCTGGTAAAAGAGAGAAAAGAAGCGTGGATAAAATGAACGCAGCTAATCCGGGCCGGGTTTTCATAATCTGCTGATGGCAACCCCCTTCACTCTTGAGAAGTAATCACGAACTGTTCGCAAAGACCATTATCAGTGGCCGGACCTTGGGGGTTTAAGTTAGGCTATCTCGCTATCATATCAATTTGCCCCGCTTTGCTGGAATAGTAAAGTTTAAAAACAGCCACCGCAGGCACAGAGAATAAGACAGTCAAGATGTGTTGAGAAAGTCTTAGCACACTCTGTTTTATCTTATCTGTGCCTCCGCGTCTCTGTGGCTGATGTTCCGCTTTTGAAATGCTCTCTAAATTCAAACCTGGGATGGCGCGTCATCAATCGCTGATGGCAGCCTTGACTGTGGGCCACATCGTCTTGGCCCAGTATTCATAGCCGACATCCGAGGGATGAAAGCCGTCGGCGGAGAAGAACTCCGGATGAGCGGAAATCAGCTCGTCCGTCTCGTCGTATGCATCAACAAGGTGCAGGTCGTGCCGCCCGGCTATCTCTTTAATCTTTCTGTTGAAGGCGATGACCCTTTCGTGCGCGGCGGGGCGCAGGTAAGGCGGGATGGCAGGCGCGAGCGAGACATCCGGCAGGGTTGTGACGACGATGGGCGCGCTCGTTCCTGCTTTCAAGCGGCTGACAATCTCTTCATAGTTGCTCGCAAATTTTTCGACCGTCAAGCCGTGACCGATGTCGTTGATGCCTATGGCGAGCGTGATGATTGTCGGGCGCGCGGCGATGCTTGGGCCAACCTGTTCTCTCAGCACGTCGGCTGTCGTCGAGCCGCTGACGCAGAAATTCTTCAAGCTCGAATGCGGGCGCTCGCGCTCTATGCGCTTGAAGAGACGCGCCACGTACCCGCCCTCTTTCGCTCCCACGCCGACGCCCGTCGAATCTCCGAGCGCAGCATAGACGACCCTCGACTGCTGCTCATTCTTCATCGTAGCCTTTGACCCCTTGCCCTGTTGAGAACTATTTTTCTGAGAGAAACCGGAAGAGACGTACATCGCGCACGCCAGCGCCAGCCCGCCAATCACGAGCAGCGCCCATGCGCCCCTCTTGTTTAAAAAATTCACTGCCATTGCGACAAACGATAAAGTTCTATCAATCAATGGACCAATAGCTTTTCCTTCATCGTTGCTGGCTCGTCCTTTCCCTGTTATCTGACAGGCTCGCGCAGGATGGCTTCGGCGGCGCGTGCGGCGATGCGTGCCGCTGCGGGCTGAGCCTTTTCGAGCGCGGCGATCTGAAGTAGAGACTCGCCCGTGCGCGAGAGCATACGCACCAGATCGCCCTCTTCGGCGCGGGTCTCGGCCACCAACTCGCCCCACTCCATCCCCGCGGCCCAGTGCGCAGCCGTCGCCGCCGCAGAGAAATTTATTTCCGGCGCAGGCTCTAGCCCGCGCTTCCACTCTTCGGTCGCCACAGCGTAGGCCACCTCGTCGAATTGGCCCAACGTCCTGATGAGCGAATCATTCAACTCAAGCTCGCCGTAATCGCGGTCTGCGTCCGCCGCGAGCGCCGCGACCAGCCCCGCCATGCGCGCCGTATCGAGCGAATTAAAAAGCCCCTGCCGGAGCGCTTCGCCCACCAGCAGCGGTCTGTCAACATGCAAATCCGCGAGCCAGCGTCCGGACTCCGTAACGCGCTCGTGTGCGAAATCCAGATAGTCGAAATGGTCCAGCACGCGTGCTCGTCTTTCAAAGGGCTGCCAGATTTCCGCGCGCAGCGCTTCGATGCGCTGTTCGGCGCGTTCGACTGCCTCCGCATCCTCGACCACAGACCACAGGGCTTCGGCGCAGGTCTCCTTCTCCGTCGTCTTCAACTGCCTGCCTTTTGAGAGTCGTTCGATCATCTCGTTAATGATATTCAGGGCATCGTCATCTTCGCCGCGAGCCTCGCTGAGCCTGGGTTCTGCCAGCGGTCGGTCGCGCCCGGCGTGTATCTCTGCGAAAGCCAGCTCGCCCTCATCCGCGCCGAGCGAGCGTATATTTTCAAAGACACGACCCACGCGGTCTAAGGCGAAACTGGCGGTGCGCCCGTCCTCGCGTATCCCTGCGACGCTGCCGTCGCGCCGCCGCGTGACGAAGACATAACGCTTACCGCTGCGGCCTATCCCGACGACGCGGCCCGGCACGACCACTTCATCAAGCCAGCCGAGCAGCACCTGCGCGCGCGTGACGGGCAGTTTTTCGAGCAGCCGCTGGCGCGCGCTGACTAATCTCTCAAGCCCGCGCGCGACCGAGACCGGCAGCTCGCAACCGGCCTGGTCCAGTTTCTCTTGAATCCGCCGTTCGCCCTCGTCGCGCTCCCTTTCGAGCCGTGCGACGCGACGCGCAATCTCCCTGTAAGCAAAGCTACGCTCGGCTATCTCTCGCACCTGCGCAAAGTTTTTATAGGCGTCTAGGAGGTTGAGGAGCGTCGAATAGGTGGCGCGAAACTGGCTCTGCAAGGGGTCCGGGCGGGCGCTCAAAAGTTCGGCGATACGTTCGGGGTCTTGATGCAGACCGGGCGCGGCAACGATAAAGCCTACGCGGTCGCGACCGCGACGGCCCGCGCGGCCAGTCATCTGTTGCAGCTCCGAAGCGGAGAGCGAGCGCCAACCGTGTCCGGTGCGCGCGTCCGCATTCGTGATGACGACCGTCCGCGCGGGAAAATCAACGCCCGCCGCGACCGTCATCGTAGCGAAGATCGCATCGAGCAGCCCCGCGCTCATGAGCCGTTCTATGACCAGCTTCCAGGCTGGGATGTGCCCCGCGTGATGCGAAGCGACGCCGCCCTTGATAATCGTGTCCCAGTGGCGATGGTTGCGCACCTCCGTATGCTCTTCGGCAAAGCTGCGGAGGATGGCGCGACGCGCATCGCGACGTTCTGCCCTGTCATCACGACGGGTCAGCGCCGCTTCGGTCGCGGCCTGGTCGCAACGCCTGCGTGTCGGCAGAAAGACAATCGCGGGCAGCAGGTTGTAAGAGGCGAGCGCCGCGAGCAGGCTGGCGGGCGGCATCTCCGGCAGGCTCAATTTCAACGCGAATCTCCCCTCCTTGATCTCCAGTTTGAATGGGAGGAGCGCTCCTGTCGCTCCTGCTTTTGACGCTGGACCAGTTGCTCGATTTCAGGGTTGAGGCTGCCGTCTTCTTGAAGGAGCGGGGTGAGTTGTCCTTCAGGATAGAGAAAGGCTGCGCGCAGCGGGACGGGACGCGCGCCCGGACGCTCGACGACGCCGCAACGCACACCTCGCACCTCTTCCATCCAGGCGGCAAACTCATCAGCGTTTCCAATCGTGGCTGAGAGCAGGAGCAGCCGCACACGCGTAGGCGTCAGGATGATGGCTTCCTCCCAGACGTGGCCGCGGTCTTCGTCCGCCAGATAGTGAGCCTCATCCATGATGACCAGGTCTGCGCGGACCTGTCCGCCGCCGCGCAGAGCATCGAAGAGCTGGTTGCGATAGATTTCCGTCGTCCCGACGATGAGCGGCGCGTCCGCATTCTCCTTGCGGTCTCCCGTCAGGATGCCGACGCGCTCCGGTCCAAATTCGTCCGAGAACTCTTGATATTTGGAATTGGTCAGCGCCTTCAGAGGGCTGGTGTACCAGGCCCTTTTTCCCTCTTCGAGCAGGCGACGAATCTCCTCGCGCGCGATCCAGGTCTTGCCGCTCCCGGTCGGCGCAGTGACCAGCACGTCCTCGAACTCAAGCGCGGCGAGAGCTTCAAGCTGGAAAGCGTCCGGCTTGAAGGGAGCAGGCTCCGGCCTGCCTATGCCTTCGAGCAGGCGGCGCAGCTCGCGTGAAGAGGCTGCGCGGCGTTGTGGACCAATAGGCTCTTCGCGCGGCGCGGGGCTGCGCCCTTTACCGGCGCTGGTTTTTCTCCTCGCCATGTCGCGCGGCCCTCTGCCTTTCGGCCCGCGCCCCTTGCGGCGGCCACCTTCGTTCGAGCGTCCCATAAGCTCATTCTACCCCAGACGCGGAAAAAGCAAGGAGCAGTCGGCGAGGCCCTTGAGCGTCACTGATTCGACTTGAGTAGTTAAGGTTCGCGTGCGCAAGTTTAAAGCGGGCTTTGACGCTTCTCTGTAGATTGCGAGTTTTCGAGAGAGACGCTTGACAGGTTCGCTAACAACAGAGGACCTTTCGGTGTCTAATATGCGTACTTGAATTTAAGGCTAGAGCCTGTAAACTGTTAATTTATCAGGCTCGCAACTTGGAGCGCGTTCTATGCGTCTAAGTAGTTTGCGCGCGGGCGATTTTCGGCGAAGCGCCTTTGAGTGAGGGAGATGGCAGAGCTTTTTTCAGAGATAGAGATTAATAAGTCGCCCTGGTGGCCGCGCATGTCGCGGCTCGTCGGCGGCTCGTTTGCGCTCCACCTGATTTTTGTCGCGGTGGCTCTTTATGTTCCGGCTGTGCGTTCCATGCTGAATATCGCGGGCGAGTTTTCGGGCGCGGGATACGTGGACAAGGATTACCGGAAAACCTCTATCGGCGAGCGCGCGACCGTGATTGACCTGGCGCACGAAAAGTTTCAATACCCGGAAGGCTACTTCGCGGTCGGGATGCCGCCCGAGCAACTGGCGGCGCTCGAAGCGCAGCAGGCGCAGGTGATTCAGACTTATCAGCCGCCTCCGATGCAGGTCTCCAGATACAGGCCGCCGAAGCCGCAGCCTTCGCCTAAGCCTTCGCCCGAAGCCAGCCCTTCGCCGAGTCCCGGCGCGATGAATAGCGCCGAGGAAGCCGCTAAGGATAAGAAGCTCTCTGATGAAGAGAAGGATAAGCAGCTTGCCCAGGTGGCCGAGCAGAGAGGGATTAAGCGGCCTCATGAAATCAACAAGCGGCCCTTTACGGACTGGCTCGCCAACGCCGCCGCGATGAAGAACAAGGGCGAGATTAATCTGGACGGGACGATTGAGATAGTCATAGAAGCCGAGGGGATTGACCCGACAGGCCAGCTCATCGAGCCTGAATATACACAGAAGACCGGCGACCCGAATCTGGGCAAGCTGGCCGACGAATTAATCAAGGCTCTCAGCGCGAGCGGTGCGCTCGATTTTCTGGGCGGCACGGGACGCTTGACGATGCACGTCAAGTTGGACGAAACAAATGTCGCGGCGACCGTCACGACAGAGATGAGTTCGGAAGGCGAAGCGTCGAAAAAGGCGGAAGGCTATAATGCTTTAATCACGACCGCCAGCATACTCAAGAGCGGCGGCGAGGAGGCGGCGACCATTTACAAGAACACGAAAGTCTCTTCTAATGGCAAGCAGGTCGTGCTGGAATTCACGCTGCCGCGCGCCGAAGCCGGGGCGATGCTCAAAAAGCAGCTTCCGAACAGTTAACTTGCCAGATAGGTTCTCGTCTTTCTATTATTTGTTGAGCTTCTGTTGTCTGAATCTCTGTCGAGTGATTTTATTATGACTGCGCTTCACGCGAACATCACATCATCGCTGGCCGCCGTTTGCGTCTGCCTGCTGATTATAGGCACGGGCGCAAGCGTCGTGTATGCGCAGCCGGGCGCAGAGCCTGGGGCGGCGGGCGAGACCAGTGCGGGAATGTCCGCGCGCGTCAACACGAAGCCGTCTCAGGGTTGGGCCGTTGATGTTCAAAGGCTGATGAAGAGAGGCCAGCTCAAAGCGACTGGTCCAGTCGAAGTCGCGTTTGAGGCAGACACGGAAGACGCGCGGCGGCTGGCCCGGACAGTGATTTCTAAGAGTCTTCTGGTAGCTTCCAACGGTAGAGAAATAATCTTCGACCTTGAAATGCCGCGTGAAGTTCTCTGCGCCCTCATCTCAAAACAACTCGCCTCTGAGTGAATCCTTCATTGAAAGCAGGCCCGATTTTCGACTGGCTTGCCTTCACTTTCTTCGCTCCTATACAATCGCATGTTACGCGCCGCAAGCGCACAGGCAAGTTGTCTCACCGTGTGTTCGGACACGGTTTTAAGGAATCAGGAAAAGCCATGATAGATAAGTTTTTGACCAAAGTTTTCGGGAGCAGCAACCAGCGTTTTCTCAAGACCATCCAGCCCATCATCCATCAGATTAACGATCTCGAACCCTCCGTCAAGAGGCTTTCGGATGAAGAGCTGCGCGGGCGCACAGCCGTTTTTAAAGAGCGCGTGGCGCGTGCCGTCGAGGGCGCGCGCGATAAGGAAGAGATCAAGCGGCGCGAGCGTGAGATTCTGGATGAGATATTGCCGGAAGCCTTCGCGACCGTCAGGGAGGCCAGCGTGCGCTCAACGGGGATGCGCCATTTCGATGTCCAGCTCATCGGCGGTCTGGTCCTGCACCAGGGCAAGATCGCAGAGATGCGCACGGGCGAAGGTAAAACGCTCGTCGCTACTCTTCCAGCTTATCTCAATGCCCTGACGGGACGCGGCGGCGTACACGTCGTCACCGTCAACGATTACCTGGCTTCGCGCGACGCCGAGTGGATGGGCCAGATACACCGCTTTCTGGGTCTTGAGGTCGGCTGCATACAGAACGACATGGACGACTTCGAGCGCCAGGCCGCCTACGCCGCGGACATCACCTACGGGACGAACAACGAGTTCGGCTTCGACTACCTGCGCGACAACATGAAGTTTGACCTGGCGACCTGCGTCCAGCGCGGCCACTACTTCGCCATCGTTGACGAGGTGGACTCGATTCTTATTGACGAAGCGCGCACGCCGCTCATCATCTCCGGCCCGTCCGAAGAATCAACCGAAAAGTATTATCAGGCCAACGCCATCATTCCCTCTCTGCGGCGCGGCGAGAAGGATGAAGAGACGGGTAAGACGACGGGCGATTATCTGGTTGACGAAAAGAACCATTCGGCTGTGCTGACGGAAGAGGGCGTGGACAGGGCCGAACGGCTGCTCGGCGTCGGCAATCTTTATGACCCGTCGAATATGGAGCTGCTCCACTGCGTCGAGCAGGCCATGAAGGCGCACACGCTTTATAAACTGGACCACCAGTATGTCGTCCAGGAAGGCGAGGTCATCATCGTTGACGACTTCACGGGCCGCCTGATGAAGGGTCGCCGCTGGTCCGATGGGCTGCACCAGGCCGTCGAAGCCAAGGAGGGCGTCAAGATTGAGCGCGAAAACCAGACGCTCGCCACCATCACGCTGCAAAACTACTTCCGTCTCTACGAAAAGCTGAGCGGCATGACCGGAACTGCCGAAACCGAAGCCGCAGAGTTTCATTCAACCTACAAGCTGGATGTGATCGTCATCCCGACCAACCAGCCGATGGTCCGCAAGGATAATTCGGATGTCATCTACCGCACCATCTCTGAAAAATGGGATGCCGTCGTCGATGAGATAAAAGAGCTTCACAAGAAGGGCCAGCCCGTCCTCGTCGGCACGGTCTCGGTCGAAAACTCCGAGCTCATCGCACGGCGCTTGCAAAAGGACGGTATCCCGCACAACGTTCTCAACGCCAAGTATCACGAGCGCGAAGCAGAGATTATCGCGCAGGCCGGACGCAAAGGCGCGATTACCATCGCGACCAACATGGCCGGGCGCGGGACGGACATCCTGCTCGGCGGCAACCCGGATTTTCTCGCGCGCGAGTTTCTCAAGAAGCAGGAGATTGACCCGGACGAGGCGACCGACGAGCAATGGGAAGAGGCTTACAGAGAGGCCCGGCGCATCGTCGAAGCAGAGCATCAGGAGGTCGTCAAGCTTGGCGGCCTGCACATCATCGGCACGGAACGCCACGAGTCGCGTCGTATAGACAACCAGCTTCGCGGACGGGCCGGACGACAGGGCGACCCGGGCTCTTCGCGTTTCTTCCTCTCGCTCGAAGACGACCTGATGCGCATCTTCGCGGGCGATAAGGTCAAGGCGCTGATGCAGCGTCTCGGCATGGAAAAGGGAGTCGCCATCGAATCCCGCATGGTCTCCAAGCGGATAGAGGCCGCGCAAAAGTCTGTCGAAGGCCGCAACTTCGAGGCGCGCAAACACCTGCTTGAATATGACGACGTGATGAACAAGCAGCGCGAGACGATTTATGGGCTGCGCCGACAGTTGATGGAAGAACCGGACCAGCGTGAGAACCTGATGGGCGATAGGGGCGTGGCGCGCGACCTGCTCGCAGACCTCACCAAGCAGTATCTCAACCCGAACGTTGACCCGGACGATTGGGACACGGAGAACTACGAAGTTCAGCTTCACTCGATCTACGATTTCGATGCCGCCACGGAAGGCATAGACTTTCAACGCCTGACCTCAGAAGAGGTTGAAGAGGTCATCTGGGAGAAGCTCAAGGCGAAGTATGCTGAGAAGGAGATGCAGGTCGGCCCGGAGGCCATGCGTACCTACGAGCGTATCATCATGCTCAACATCATCGATGCGCAGTGGAAGGACCACCTGCTCTCGATTGACCATCTCAAGCAGGGCATAGGACTGGTCGGCTACGGCCAGAAAGACCCGCTCGTCGAGTATAAGAAGCAGAGCTTCGATCTCTTCCAGGAGATGCTCGACCGCATAGATACCAGCACGGTTCGCTCGCTCTTCAACCTGCAAGTCGTCACAGAGCAGCCGCCCGAAACCCTGCGCCAGCGCCGCGCCGCACGCCGCTCCGCCCTCAGCTTTACCGGACCAAATCAGGGCGCGGCCCCCGCAGGCGAAGAAGCCGGGAAGATTAAGACCGTCACGCGCGACCAGCCAAAGGTTGGCCGCAACGACCCTTGCCCGTGCGGCTCGGGCAAGAAGTACAAGAAGTGCTGCGGCGCTAACATGTAAAGTTTTAAGGGATGAATATGAGCAGACCTCAGCAGGGCATCACCTCGTTGAAAAGCGGCGTGATGCTCTTTTTTTCCTGCCTCTTAATCTTTAGCGCCGTCTCTCAAACTCGCGCGCAGCAACCGCCCGCGCCCTCTTCGGAGGAGACGCGGCGCGGGATGCGGGCCTACACGCAGGGCGATCTGGCGGTGGCCGAAGCAGAGTTTCGCGCGGCAGTTAAAAAGTCCAAGGAGGATGCCAGCGCCTGGTATTATCTGGGCCTCACGCTGGCTCGTAAAGGTCGGATGAAGGATGCGCGAAAAGCTATTGAGACGGCTGTCAAGCTGCTCCCGCAGTCTGCCGGTGCGCATTCGTCTCTGGCCTATATGCTGATGCTGGCGAACAAGTCCGAGGCCGCTCTGCGCGAGGCCGAGAGCGCGCTGGCGATCGATGCCAGGAATGCCGAAGCGCATTATGTAATTGGCGTCTTGATGCTGCGCGGTCACAAATTTTCAAAGGCACTCAAAGAGCTTGACGCGGCGCTGCGGCTCGACCCGAATTTCTCGCTGGCCCTCCTGCTGAAGAGCCACACGCTCGTCTCCCTCTATTATGGACAGGTTGCCTTTCGTGATAGCGAGTCTCCGCAGGCTTACAGCGAAAGGTCCAAAGGGGCTAACGAACTGCTCAAGCAAGCCGTTGAGAGCCTTGAAAGCTATCTCAAGCTTAATCCTTCCCAGGCCGAAAGCTGGCGCGAGCAGTTGGAGACACTTCGCGTTTATGCTTACGCGAAAACCCCTCAAGGCGAAGCGTTCAGCCCACATGAAGTGACGACGAGGGCACGTATCCTGAGAAAGGCTGAGCCGCAGTATACCGATGAAGCTAGAAGCGCGGGCATTAGCGGAACGGTTATCCTGCGCGCAATCTTTGACGCAACCGGCGAGGTCAAGCATATTCTGGTCCTGCAAACGCCCGGCTACGGACTGACCCAACAGGCTGTCAGGGCCGCCAGAAGAATCAAGTTTGTGCCTGCCACGAAAGACGGGCGAGCGGTTTCGCAATTTATCCAGATAGAATATAACTTTAACCTGTATTGAATCGTTGCCGTGGATGGCTCGCAATGCGGGCTGAATTTGAAGATGAAGGAAGGACAGTTGTGTTATTGGCTATTCTTGCTGATGATGGACAGGTGAGGTAGGTCTTGATGCTTCTGCCCGCTGTGTAGGGAGCGCACAGAAAACTTGCGTCAGGGCGGCCCGGAAGACGACCGGATTTATTCCCGCGACTAAAATGTTCGTGCTGTTCCCATGATTCACGCAGATGGAATTTAACTTCGATTAATGAGCGCCAACGTGACATCAACCAACCCTGTGGTCCAGGCCATCGTGGCGGGCAAGGCTCCGCGACCCGCGCGTATGGCAGCGGCGCGCGGGCTGTTGCCGCTGGCCCAGGCCGATTTGCTTGAAGCTCTGGTCGCTTTGCGTGCGAGCGATGACGCGGAGATTGCGAGCGCCGCACAGGCCACGCTCGACGCGCAGGACGCGCAATCCCTGCTCGGCCTTGCGGCCACGCCTGATGCGCCGCCGACTGTACTAGGCTTCCTCGCCGCGCGCACACAACTCGGACGCGAGCTTCACGAAGCCTTGATGCTCAACGCGGCCACGCCCGATGAAGCTATAGCCCTGCTCGCAGGCTCTACCACAGACGGCTCGCTCCTCGAATTAATCTCCATCAACCAGCAACGCCTGATTCGCACACCTGCCATCATTGATGCGATCCTCTCTAATCCTGCGCGCACGCCTGAAGCCGAGCGGCGCGTGCGCGAGACGCGGCGCGAGTTTTTCGAGAAGGAACGCGGCGCACAGCAGATTGCCGAAGAGTTGCGCGCGCGCGGCCAGTCGGCAGCCGCAGAGTTTTTTGAGACTGCCGAATCGGTTAGCGCAACCAACGCTTTCTCTCTCGAAGATGCCTGGCTCATCGCACAGCACATAGAAGTCTCGGACGCGGACCTGGATGATTCATGGCTCGCGCTTGAGCGTTATGAAGAGCTGCTTGAAGAGACACCTGAGCAGATGGCTGCCAACATGGAACGCGTGCTTGCCAGCGTGCGCGCCGAAGCCGACGGCGAGATTGCGCCCGAACGTGTCTCGCTTATTCGGCGCGTCATGCTGATGACCGTCAAGGATCGCGTTAAGCTAGCCGTCAAAGGCGACCGCGAAGCCCGCGCCATACTCATACGCGATGCCAACAAGATTGTCGCAACGGGCGTCATACACAATCCGCGTATTACAGAGCACGAGATCGAAAACGTCGCGGCCATGCGCACGGTTTCAGACGAAGTGCTCCGCCTGATTGCTCTCAATCGCACTTGGGCGCGTTCCTACGCCATCATCCTCAACCTGTCGCGTAATCCGCGCACGCCCATTCCCACCGCCATCAATATCCTGCCGCGCATACGCACTAAGGACCTGCAAGCCATCTCGCAGAATCGCAACGTCTCCGAGGCCGTCCGTCGTCAGGCTTTTCGCATCTCGGATACGCGCAGCGGGAAGTGAAATCTTTGACACCCGTGCGGGTCGTCTGTAGAATCTGTCCGACCCGAATCTAGGCTTCCAAACCAGCCACGCGCTCGACACAAAGAGGGGGACATATGTTTGATTTCATCGGATGGATTATCTTCGGATTGGTAGCTGGCGTGATCGCCAAGCTGCTCATGCCGGGAAAAGACCCCGGCGGTTGTATTATCACTATGCTCATCGGTATCGCCGGTGCAATCGTTGGCGGCTATCTGGCCCGACTGCTCGGCATGGCCTCACCATCAAACTCGCTTAGCGACAGAGGCTTTCTGATCCAGCTCGCTTTCGCTGTCGTCGGCGCGATTATTCTTCTGGCCGTCTATCGCATGATTGCCGGAAAGCGTACCTGAAGGGGCGCAGCGCTCGCCAGTCGAATTTAAAAACTAAAGGCCGCCTCTCATCTATGCTCAAGCATGACAGGCGGCCTCATTTTTTGAGAAATATGTTTCGCGCCCCGAACCTCAAAATATCTCTGAGCCTTTTTTCAACATGGACCAGAAGACATCCGTCAGCGTGTGGCTCGCAGCCCCCCACCACAGCCCCGCCAGCACGGCCCAGATCGCGTGCCTCCCGACCACTCCCCTGATACTCTCTTCAATCATCCGCCCTGTCTGCGCAATTTCGCCAAAGCTCGGCGGCCCGCCGTTCAAGAACATCGCGCGCAGGTAGATAACAAAGAGCACAATCAAGGCCATCACTCCCGTAAAGTAAATAACGCGAATCAGCGTGCCAAAGATAATGCCGTGCGAGAGCCTCGACCTGTGCTTAAAGACCACGCGATAGGGCAGCCAGAGCAGGCGAAAGATGCCCCAGCGTGTGTACTGCCGCGATTGTATATCCAGGTCAGGCCCAAACATAAAGCCCCCCAAAAGCATCGCGCCCGTGACCAGTATCGCCAGCGCGAGGCTTCCGGTCAGACTCCACCCCAACAGAAAAGTCGGGGCCGCGAGAATAACCGTGACAGCATCATGCGTCTTTCCAGAGGGCATAACAATCAAGAGGCCGAGAATTATAAGGTCTACAAGTCCAACGAGCCTATCGCCGACTTCTTCGCATCCGATGCTTTTATAACACGCGCCGCCTACAAAGCTACAACCTGCCGCGGGCAGCTCATCGCTTGCGCTCCGGCATCAAAGGGCCACGCGTTGAAGATTTGTCTGAAGAAACAATTTCGCCAGCAGTTTGTTGCCCGGATTACGGGGAAAAAAATTTGCGGCCAATCCGATTTTTAAAGACTCAAGCGAACTGCTTTTAATATTTGAGAGATAAGGCTTTATGCTTTACTTTAGATTTTTCCGTGAGCCCGCCGGCCAAGCTTATTTCAGTTTGTCACAAAAATATTGAGATTCAGTTAAAGATTGTGCTTGACAGCTCACGAAAATTCCGTATAATTTCACACACACCGAAACAAACGGGCCGCTTGGTTGGCACAACTTCGGTGTTCTTTATAGCTGATTGAAAGCAGTGGTTGAGCATTCTTCGGAAGTTCCCTGGTAATTGGTGCGTTGGGTTCGATACCGAAGAGTTCTTATTTTTGAAAGCCACGCGGAATAATCTCGCCCGCAAAAACGCACCGCCAAAAAACAGAATCGGTCATAAGTAACGGTTCTCTGTTCATTGCCAACGCCACCCTGAATCTCCGAGCCTGCCCGAAAAATTTTGCCCCGTCGGTCTGAAAAGACTGGCGGGGCATTCCTCTTTAGTACTTGCGATTTTTGAATCGAAAATCAAAAATACAAAATCCCTTTACATCGCCAGCCCGCCGTCCACTTGAATCACCTGCCCTGTGATGTAGCGTGCATCCTTTGAGAGAAGAAAGCAGGCGATGCGTGCGATCTCTTCGGGTTCGGCAAAGCGTCCGAGCGGAATCTGTTCGAGCAGCTTGGCGCGATAGCTTTCGTCAAGCGCACCGGACATCTCGGTCGAGACCAGCCCGAGGGCGAGTACGTTGACCGTCACCTTGCGGCTGGCGGCCTCTTTGGCAAGCGCTTTTGTGAGACCGATCATGCCGGCCTTTGAAGCGGAGTAGTTCGACTGGCCCGCCATCCCGACCAGTCCGCTAATCGAAGAGATGTTCAGGATGGAGCCGCCCTCTTCCTGTCTGAGCATGACGCGCAGAGCGGCTTTGGAAAAATTCCAGGCCCCCTTCAGATTCGTATCCATCACGGCATCCCAATCGTCCTCCTTCATTCTCAGGATCAGGTTATCGCGCGTGATGCCAGCGTTATTGACCAGAAAGTCTATGCGCCCGAAAGCCTCTTTGGTCTGCTTGACCATCTCGGCGGCGGCGTCGGTCCGCGCCACGTCGCACTGCGTCCCCGTGACGCGCACGCCCAGCGCTTCGATTTCCGCTTTCAGCGAGTCAGCCGCTTCCACGCTCTGAGCATAGTTGAAGGCTATGTCCGTGCCCCACTGCGCGAGCGCGAGCGCGATGGCCCGCCCGATGCCGCGTGTGGCTCCTGTGACAATCGCGGCGCGCCCGGAGAAAGGTTTTTCCGAGTTACTCAAATTTCTCATCCTCCAAATCAGATTTGAGGTCAGAGTTTAGAAACTAAAGCTTAGCGCTCGCTTTTAAGCTGAACACTGACTTCTAAATTCTGATCTCTTAAAGTTTCAGTGTGCGCAAGTAGCTTTTAAATTCCGGCGCGAGGTCCGGGTGTTTGAGGGCAAATTCGACAGTGGCAATCAGGAAGCCGAGCTTATCGCCCGCGTCGTGTCGCGTGCCTTCAAAGCGCACGGCGTAGAAGGGACGCTTCTTGAGCAGCGAGCGCATGGCGTCTGTAATCTGTATCTCGCCGCCCGCGCCCGGTCGCGTAGTCTCAATCTCCTTGAAGATGTCCGGTGTCAGGATATAGCGCCCGATGATGGCGAGGTCCGAAGGCGCTTCTGCGAAGGCGGGCTTCTCGACCATATCTTTAATCTTGTAGACCCCCGGCTCGACCTCTTCAGCGTCAATCACGCCGAAGCGCGAGATGGCTTCTCTCTCCACACGCATCGTGCCGAGGATGGGCGCGTCATACTTTTCATAGACCTTGAGCATCTGCCTGAGCGCTGGCGTCTCGGCATCAACGATGTCGTCCGCGAGCATGACGGCGAACGGCTCTTCTTCTACAAAATCTCGAGCTTGAAGGATGGCGTGGCCGAGACCCAGAGCTTCGCGCTGTCGCACATAACTGATGCGTGCCATTTCAGAGACGGCGCGCGTTTCCTTGAGCAACCTATCTTTGCCGCGCTCGTGCAGGAGTTGTTCCAGCTCGAAGGAAATATCGAAATGGTCTTCGATGGCGCTTTTGCCGCGTCCCGTCACGATGATGATGGATTCGATACCCGAAGCGACGGCCTCTTCAACCACATACTGGATGAGCGGCTTGTCCACGAGCGGCAACATCTCTTTAGGCGAAGCCTTTGTCGCGGGCAGAAAGCGCGTTCCCAACCCCGCCGCCGGAAACACAGCCTTACGAACTCTCTGTGTCATACCCCTCCTGAATAAAAGTCTGAGAGTCCGAGAGTCTCAGAGTCCAAGAGTCAAAAGCAGTAAATTCTAATCTGTCTTTATGCCTTTGACTCTCGGACTCTCGGACTCTCAGACTCTGCGACTGTTTTTCCCGCCTGCTTGACACACGCGCGCGGCCTCGGATAGCGTGTCTCTTTTCTTCTACAACTGGCGAGATGGTCTATCTGCATACCATATTTGAGGGTTAAGGACAAATGCTGGATTTGAATTTTGTGCGCGAGAATCTGGACGCTGTTCGCGCGGCGCTTGAGTCGCGTGGCTTCCCCGTAGATGCGCTCGACCAGTTTGCAGAGGCGGACGCTGAGCGCCGACGCATCATCAGCGAATCGGATGCGCTCAATGCCGAACGCAACACGGCGAGCCGGGGGATAGGCGCATTGATGAAGGAGGGGAGACGCGAAGAGGCGGAAGGGCGACGGCAGGCTGTGGGCCAACTGAAGGAGCGCATCGCTGAGCTGGACCAGTCGCGCTCGGCGGCAGAGGCGCGCATGCACGAGTTGCTCTCCACGCTTCCAAATATCCCACATGCAAGTGTGCCTCTTGGTCCAGACGAATCGGCTAACGTGGAAGTGCGCCGTTGGGGCGCGCCGCCCCGCCTTGATTTCGAGCCGAGAGATCATGTCGAGCTGGGGACGGCGCTCGGCATTCTGGACCTTGAGCGCGCAACCAAGATTGCCAGCGCGCGCTTTGCCATCCTCAACGGCGCTGGCGCGAGGCTCGAACGCGCGCTCGTCAACTTCATGCTTGAGCTGCACACGCGCGAGCACGGCTATACGGAAACCCTCCCACCCTTTATCGTCAACGAAGCCTCGCTCTTCGGCACGGGCCAGTTACCTAAATTCGCTGAGGACCTCTTTAAGCTGACGGATGAGCGCGGGCTGTACTTGATTCCGACGGCGGAAGTGCCCGTCACGAATTATCATCGCGAAGAGATACTAGATGCCTCGCAGCTTCCCTTAAAGTGGGCAGCCTACACTCCATGTTTCCGCTCGGAGGCGGGGAGCTACGGGCGCGACACGCGCGGCGTGATACGACAACACCAGTTTGAAAAGGTCGAGCTGGTCAAATACGCTCTGCCCGAAAACTCTTATGATGAACTGGAATCGCTGACGCAGAATGCCGAAGCTGTCTTGCAACGCCTGGGGCTGCACTATCGCGTCGTCGCGCTCTCGACCGGCGATATGGGTTTTGGTCCAGCCAAGACTTACGACATAGAGGTCTGGCTGCCTTCGCAAAATACTTTCCGCGAAATCTCTTCCTGCTCAAACTACGAAGCGTTTCAGGCGCGGCGCGCGCAGATTCGTTTCCGGCGCGCAGGCGGCGCAAAGCCCGAATATGTCCACACGCTCAACGGCTCCGGCCTCGCCGTCGGGCGCACATGGATCGCGATTCTCGAAAATTATCAACAGCCGGACGGCTCTATCATCATCCCCGAAGCGCTGCGACCCTTTATGAACGGGATGGAAAGAATAGTGGGCGGTAAACAGTAGGCAGTGAGCAGTAAAAGAGCGGTGAGCGATAAACAAAAGAAAGCTATTAAGACTTAACCTTTTGTTTACCGCTCACCGCTGACTATTTACTACTTACTATTGGCGGCTTCCCGTTTACTGCTTGTCGCTGACTATTTGATTCTCAGCTCGAATGGCAACATCGCCATCGCTTCGCCGCGCTTCATGCGGTCCATGATGGCGGCGTAGCGCAGCGAGCGTTGGACATCTTCGGGGAGCGATTCAAAGATGGCGCGCTGCCGTGCGGTCTGCGCGGCCTGTGCGCTCGCGGCCTCGTCATCATCGTTGCCGAAAAACTCCTGCAAGAAGGTGCGCGGGTAGGGGAAGATGACGCGGCGCACGCCTTTGGCCGCGGGAATCTTGGCGAGCTGTTTGGCGACTTCGATGGCCCGGTCCAGTCCGCCGAATTCGTCAACCAGACCGTTCTCCTTTCCCTGCGAACCCATCCAGACGCGGCCCTGCGCAATCGAGTTGATGTACTCTGCATCCTTGTTGCGCCCCTTAGCGACCTTCGGCACAAACTCGTCGTAGTAAGTGCTGCTGATGAGCGCCTCAAACTTCTTGCGCTCGTCGGCTGAGAATTTTTCGGTCTCACGAAAGATACCTGCGTTCTTGCCGCGCAGGACATACTCGTTACTGATACCGAGCCAGTCGTAAAAGCCTTTGATGACAGGCTTGCCCGCGAAGATACCGATAGAGCCTGTGATGGTCGAAGGCTCTGCGATAATCTTGTTGGCGTTGCAGGCGATATAGTAGCCGCCGGAAGCCGCCAGGTCGCCCATTGAAACGACGACGGGCTTCTTCTGCTTGGCGTTCTCGACCGCGTGCCAGATGATGTCTGAGGCGACGGACGAACCGCCCGGGCTGTCTACGCGAAGGACTATGGCCTTGATCGTCTTATCATCACCGGCATCCTTGATCGCTTTGGCAACCGTGTCGGAGCCTGCCGACTGGCTGCCGCTCGGACTGTTGTCCGATGAGCCTGACTCAATCGTACCCGAAGCATAGACGATAGCAATCTTCTCGCCTTTGTTGAGGCCGAGCGATTCGGCCTCGACCTTGCGATAGTCTGATGCTTTGACCAGTTGCAGCTTGTCCGAATCCTTATAGCCGAGACGCTTTTTCAATTCGCCCTCGACCTCGTCACGATAGCTTGCGCCGTCAATCAGGCCGACCTCTTGAGCCTGCTTCGCGCCGTAGGGAGCGTCGTCAATGAGCGCGCGGACCTCTTCCGTAGACTTCTTGCGCGAAGTCGCAACGGCGTTGACGAAGCGATTAAAGATGTCGTCAAGAATAGAGTTAATCACTTCCCTGTGCGCATCCGACATCTCTTTGCGCGTGAACTGGTCCGGCGCATTCTTGTACTTGCCTATCTGGTAGACGTCCGGTTCTATGCCGAGCTTATCGAGCGAGCCGCGAAAGAACATCACATCAGCCGCGAGTCCCTGTATGAAGAGGTCGCCCGGAGGCGCAACGTACACGCGGTCGCAGGCCGTGGCGATGTAATATTCCTTATTCATGCCGAGCTCCATGTAGGCATAGATGGGCTTGCCCGAAGTGCGGAAATCCGCAATCGCGTCGCGTATCTCGTCCGCCTTGCCCCAGCCCGCGCCGCTCATATTAATGTCCAGCAGAATCGCGCTGATACGTTTATCTGCCTTAGCCTTCTTGAGCTGCATGAGGAGGCTCGTCAGCGACTGGTCATTATTGCCGAGCAAGCGCCTGAAGGGATCATCCGGCGCGTAATCTGGAAGCGAGCCGGAGATGCTCAGGACCAGCACGCTGTTATCGCGTATATCCGGCTCGCCCGCGCGCAGCATCGAAACAATCAGCGCCACACAGGCGACCGTTATCAACGCGACCCCGATGACCACCGCCGAGACAATCAAAACAATCTTACGTGTACGTGACATTGCCATAGCTTTTTACCTGAAAGACAACAGACTCGAGATTTAGCTGAAAGACAGCAAACCCGAAAACCAACATGCCAACTGCAAAACGCTCTCGCCCCGCGCGAAAGAGCGCCGCGCACACTTAATTACGCAATCGAACAGGAAAAGGTTTAAGAGCGAGGAGTCAGTGCTTTTCGATCCACCCGCCGCCGACCACTTCGTCGCCGTGGTAGAAGACTGTCGCCTGGCCGGGCGTGATGGCGCGTTGCGGTTCGTCGAAGAGTATTTGCGCGCGGCCCGTTTCGAGCGGCGTGATGGTGGCGGGCGCAGCCGCGTGGCGGTAACGCACGCGGACCTCTGCGCGCACGGGAGACTTTGGGGAATCAAGGGCTATCCAGTTGACGCCCGCCGCCGTCAGGCCTTCGCTCAGGAGTTCTTCTTCAAAGCCGACGACGACGCGATTCGCCTCCGCATCAATCGAGACAACGTAGAGCGGTCGCGGGCTTGAAAGCCCCAGGCCGCGACGCTGCCCGACTGTGTAGCGATGTATGCCTTCATGCTTGCCGACCACGTCCCCGCGCGTGTTGACTATCTCGCCCTCGCCCGGCTTGAGTTCAGGTTTTTCTTCCGCTTCAAGATAACGATCAATAAAGCCGGCGTAGTTGCCGTCAGGAACAAAACAGATTTCCTGCGATTCGGCCTTCTCGGCGACGGCCAACCCGCTCCCGCGCGCAACCTCGCGCACCTCCGGCTTGGACATCTCGCCGAGCGGAAACATCGAGCGCGAGAGCTGGTCCTGCGTCAATTCCCAGAGAAAGTAGGACTGGTCCTTTTGCAGGTTGCGACCGCGATAGAGCCTGTAACGCTTCGCCCCAGCGTCATACTCGACGCGCGCATAGTGGCCCGTGGCGACCCTTTCGCAGCCGAGGCTGAGGGCCAGGCGGTCCAGTGAAGCAAACTTTAGACGGCTGTTGCAGGCGACGCACGGAATCGGCGTCAGGCCGTTTAAATAACTGGCGACAAACGGCTGGACCACCTCGCGCTCGAAATCGCTTTCGAGGTTGAGCACGTAGAAGGGAAACCCCAGCTCTTCGGCCACGCGCCGCGCATCGTAAACATCATCGAGCGAACAGCAGCGCGACGGGAGCGGCAAACCCTGCTCATCCACACTGAGGCCCCTGCGCTGATTCCACAACTGCATCGTAAAGCCGACCAGCTCGTGCCCCTCGGCCTTTAACAGCGCCGCCGCCGCGCTCGAATCTACCCCGCCGCTCATGGCTACTGCGATCTTCATAACTTAAAACTGTGACCAGCGGCGGATGAGAGGTCACAAGATAAAAGCTTGTTCTTTCTTGTCACCTGTCACCTCTCACCTGTCACTTTCCTTCTGTTTGCCGCTCCTTCGCGGCGAATGCTAAGATGCTCCCTTCGGTCAACGCAAAGAGGTTCACAACAAACGTATTATGATAGCGTAAACGCCTGGAAACGTCAGCCTCGGAAGAGTTTCAAAGTTTCCGCTGTGATTAAGCATAAAAGTGGCGGAATTGGAAATCGGAGTTTGAAACTTCAAACTTGAAATTATGATTGAAAGAGCGATTGAAGAATATCTTATTGAGGGCGAGCCTTACTATCTGGAGGTCGGGCGCGAGATAGAGCTGTTCGAGGCGGCGCACGCGGCGCGTCTGCCGGTCATGCTCAAAGGCCCGACGGGTTGCGGCAAGACGCGCTTTGTCGAGCACATGGCGTGGCGGCTCAATCGCCCGCTGATTACCATCGCCTGCCATGAAGACCTCTCGGCGACAGACCTCGTGGGCCGCTTTCTGCTCGAAGGCGAGGAGACTATCTGGCACGATGGGCCGCTGACGAAGGCCGTGCGCACGGGCGCTCTCTGCTACCTGGATGAAGTGGTCGAAGCGCGCAAGGACACGGTCGTCATTATTCACCCTTTGACGGACGACCGCCGCCGCCTGCCGATTGAAAAGCGCGGCACGGTGCTCGATGCGCCGCCGGATTTCATGCTCGTCGTTTCATATAATCCGGGCTACCAGTCAATCCTCAAAGACCTCAAGCAATCCACGCGTCAGCGTTTCGTCTCGCTCGAATTCGATTATCCGCCGCCCGAGCTGGAAGCAGAGATCGTCGCACGCGAAGGCTCTGTGGACGAGCAGACGGCGCGCGACCTCGTGCTCATCGGCCAGAAGGTGCGTAACCTGCGCGGGCACGGTCTCGAAGAAGGCGTCTCGACGCGCCTCCTGATCTACGCCGCGCAACTCATCGCGCGCGGTATCCCTCCGCTCGCAGCGGCAGACGTGGCGCTCTGCTCGCCCATCACGGACGACCGCGAACTACAGCGCAGCATACGCGAGATCGTCACAACTGTTATCTAAACAGCTCGGATGGCTCAAGGCTTGAGATTGAAGAGTGCGTGGCGCGATTTATGACTTCAGCCGCTTCTATTCATCCTGAAGATTTGCGCGGCCAGTGGGTCTGGCTTTTTCCCGCGACCTATCTGGTCCATATCGCGGAGGAATATCTGGGCGATTTTCCCGGCTGGGTTTCCAGCTTCGGATATGCACGCATCACGCCCTCTGATTTTTTGCAGCTCAACGCGCTGGCCTGGCTGCTCATGGTCCTCGGGATTATCCTGGCGCTCATCACGCCGCACATGCGCTGGGTCATCATCAGCTTCGGGACAATCGTTTTCCTCAATGGGCTGGCCCACTCTCTTGCCAGCATCGCGACCGCGAGCTACTCGCCCGGACTCATCTCCGGTCTGCTGCTCTGGATACCGCTCGGCGCATGGACGCTCCGGCGCGCACGGCGCAGCGCGACGCGTCGCAGCTTGCTGGCGGGCATTGTAGCGGGCTTTCTGATACACGCGGTGGTGAGCCTGCTGGCATTTATGGGAGGAAGAATACCGGCGGCTTGAGCCTTTGAGCGCGCTTGACTGTCGAGCGAGTGAGTGAGGCCCTTGATGGGAAGCTCTCTTCGTGTGGTCCATTTTTGCGAGGCTCGCTGGCGCGGATTAAAGATGAGTAGAATCGGGCCTGTGTAGTAAAGCTAAGGGAAAGCTTCTTTGAGACGATAATCAGATGGCCGAGGATAATTTGGAACAAAGCTCCGGCGGAGAGGGACGCGCGGACGCCGAGGAGCAATCGCTTGTGCGAGCCTTGCGTGAGCGTTTGCGCTCGGTCAAGAGCGTCACGGAGCGCAGGACGCTGGCAGGGCTATTGCGCGAGATGCGGAAGCTGCCGGTGGAGGCAGCGCGCGCGTCCTTTGAGACGAGTGCTTCGATTGCGGGTGTGAGTTTGCGCGCGAGCATGGAATTTTTGCGCGCCGCGCCGTTGGCCGCGCGTGTGCTTGAGGCTGCGGAGCTTCGGGCCTGGGGCGAGATGGGACGCAGGCTCTCGATGGGAGATGTCGAGACGGGCGTTTCATTCTTCGCGGCTGGCGTTGAAGAGCTTGGGCCTGTGCCGCAAGACGTGCGCCCGCTCATCTTTCAGGTCTGCATGCGGCAGATGACGCTTTCGAGCGCGGTGGCGAATGAGACCTTCAGGCGTGCGCCAGGACTGGTCCGGGACGTGACGGAGACCACCTTGCTCCGCTCAATCTTCGAGGTCGCGGCGGAGATTTCAAGGCGCTCCGCCAAACATTCTTCGGACTTTCTCAACGCGACGCCGGATGTCGTCCGGCGTCTCAAAGATTTTGGCGAAGAGGAGGCGCTGGTCGCGCGTGCGGCGGTCGAGTTGGCTTCAGCTTTTGCGGCGCGCGCGGGCGGCATCGCGGCGGACACATGGGCGGCGCTGCCCGCGACCCTCGCTGGATTGAGCACAAGGGATGCGCTCGCTTTGATGCAGAGCACGGGCGAATTCCTTGAGCGCGGCGGCGGGGCGGCCCTGCATGTGCTCATGGCTGGCGGCGCTATCCTGAGCACAGTGCCGGAATCCTTTAGCGATTGGACCAGCCTTGTGTGGTCCATAGCCGTGCACGGCAACGCCGGGCTGGTCGCCTTCGTGCGTTCGAGTCCAGCCTTCTTTCAGGCTCTCGCCGCGGAAGCTGACCACGAGAGAGCCGTAGAGATTGCGCGGCGCGTGATAGCCGTCACGGAGGAGGTCGCGCGCGTGGATGGCGAGGCGGCGCTGGCCTGCTTTCGTTCAAGCCGTAAGGCGCTGCGCGCAGTCTCTCTCGAACAGTTTGAAGAGTGGGCGCGCGACGGATTAAAGCCTGAGCGTGCGGAAGCGCGAGCGCGCAGGAGCTACTACGCGCTCGAAACGCGTCGCAGCCATGAAGCCTTGCAGACGGGCGGCGGGGGGCTGGCGCTGGAAAAGGTCCAGCACACGCTGCGGCTCTATGTTGAAGGGTTGACGGGTCGCGCCGTGGAGATTGCGCCGCTGGCAGCCGTGCCGGAAGAGTCTCGGATAGGCGATGGCCGGACGATTCACCTGCCCTCTTCGGTCGCGGAGTTTCAGGACGAAGAGAGAAACTTTCGTCTCTACAAGGTGCTCGCCGCGCACGCCTCCGGGCAGATAGAGTTTGGCACGCACGAGCGCGACACACAGGACCTCTCAGCCGCTTATTCGTCAATCGCGCAAGCGCATGCGCAAGAGAATGTGGACGCGCTGGATGCCTTTGCGCTCAATGGTTACATCAACGAGCTTGAGCAGGGCGAAGCGGCGCTCTCGCCCGCAGAGGAAGCGAGGCAAGCGAGGCTAAATCGTCGTCTTCTTCCGCCGGACTCAGACTATCGCGCGGTGCTCGCGCTCTTTCCTTACAGGGGACTCGCCACGCGCGTCTTTGGTACTCTGGAGAACGGGCGTATTGACCGTCGGCTGAGGCACATCTATCGCGGGCTGGCGCGCGACCTCGATCTGACTCAGGCTCATCTCAGAGAGCATCGCCCTCGTATAGCGAGCCTGCCGATGTCGCTCGTGCCCTTCGAGCTGCTGTTTCAGATTACGCTCTGCGGCGGCGCGCTCGAAGATGCGCGGCAGTTTTACGGTCAGATAGTCTCCGAGCTGGAAAGCATCGTCGCGGATTATCTTTCTGGTCCAGAAGCGAGCGTCGCGGATACCCTGATGGCGACGAGCCGCGTCTATTCGCTCTTTCAATCCGTGACGAGCGACGAATCCGAGCAGCCTGCCAAAATGTCTGAGGAGGCAGCGGATTCTTTTGAAGAGACGGCGGCTGAGAGCGAGGCGAGCGATGCCGAGAGCGTCCCGCAGCGCAAGCCGCAGGCCAGGGATGCGCGTGACCTTTTTAACGCCTGGGCCAACGCTGATCGGCAGGGCGACCCGGATGAGCTTGACGGCAATGAAGTCTGGACTCGCGCAGAGAGCCAGGAGCAGGGATTGGAAGAGGGCGAGGTCGCCTTCAATTACGACGAGTGGGACAGAGAGCTTTCGGACCACCGCATCGGCTGGTGTCGCGTCGTGGAAAAGCAGGTCAAGCGCGGCGACCGCGCCTTTGTGGGCCAGACGCGCGAGCGCTACAGCGGCATCATCTCTTCCATCCGCCACCAGTTTCAGCTCATGAAGCCTGAGAATCTGAAGCGCATCACGAACGAGCTTGACGGGGATGATTATGACCTCAACGCCGTGATTGATTACGTCGTTGACCGCCGGACGGACGGGCAGCAATCCGAAAGGCTCTATATCAAGAGGCTGCGCCGCCAGCGCGATGTCGCAGTCTCTTTCCTGCTGGACCAGTCTTCCTCTACGGCGCGCACGATTGGCCGCCATCCCTTGCAGCCCTACACGCATCCTGGCCGCCGCATCATAGAGATTGAGAAGGAAGGGCTGGTCCTGATGAGCGAGGCGCTCGAAGCCGTCGGCGACATCTATTCGATTAACGGCTTTACTTCGGAAGGGCGGCGCAACGTCAAATTTTATATCGTCAAGGATTTCGAGGAGCGTTATACGGAAGAGGTCGAGCAGCGCATCGGCGGCATCAGCTACCAGAACAACACACGCCTCGGCGCAGCCATACGCCATGCCGCCGCACGCCTCTCGCGACAGGAAGCACGCACACGCCTGCTTATCATCCTCTCGGACGGGCGACCCTACGACCACGACTACGGCGATGCCCGCTATGCACGCGAAGACACACGCGAAGCCCTGCGGCAGGCCAAGAACCAGGGCATCACCCCCTTCTGCATCACCATTGACCGCGAATCCGAGACAGAGCTGCGCGACCTCTACGGCGAAGTCGGCTACACCATCATAGACGACGTGCTCTCGCTGCCCGAACGCATGCCCGGCATCTACAGAAGGCTGACGACGTAAAGCCTCGCTGAATCTTTATTCTTCAATCACCTCTCAGAGATGGCTAAACTTAAAAAGAGCCGCACGGCAGTGATGCCAAATTGCGAAGGCCAGCATTAAGAGTTTTTTCTTTTCATCGGCAATGTGACTCCTATGAGGTTGAGGGTTGAGGTTGCTGCCGACTGCGTTTAGGGTCAGACGACAATCCACCACCCCGCGTTGATTTTGCAATAGTTAAAGGCCAAGAATTACGCGCCGCGCCGACTAAAACCAAATAGTTGCACTTCTCTTTAACTTTCGTGATGTTCTTCCTCAATACTGACTGTTTATCCGCGACGAAGATCGAAGTCGCAGGAGGAGGATGCGCTTAAAGTCAGGAATCTCGGAGCCTGAGAGTCGGAAGCAGTAGCTCTTGACTCTCGGACTCTCAGACTCTCTGACTCTCAGACTTTTTTTATGAGCGAGCAGCTTTACGATTGCATTGTGGTTGGCGCTGGTCCAGCGGGTCTTTCGGCCTCTCTGTTTCTGGCGCGTTACCGGAGGCGTGTCCTGACCTTTCATTATTACAGCCCGCGCAATATCTACTCGCACGGGATTCATGGTTTTCTGGGCCATGATGGGATCAAGCCTATGGAGTTGTTGGAGCGCGGGCGCAGCGAGGTGACGAAGTACGGCGGGCTGATTGTGGAGGGCTGCGTGACGAAGGCCGAGAAGCTGGACGAAGAACATTTTCGCCTCACCGCTGGCGAAGAGAAAACTGGCGTGCAGACATTCGAGGCGCGACGACTGCTGCTCGCCACAGGCTTGCGCGACCTGACGCCGGATTGCCCGGGCTTTCGAGATTTTTACGGACAGTCTGTCTTTCATTGTCCGGATTGCGACGGCTTTGAAGTGGCCGGCAAGCGCGTCGCCGTGCTTGGCAGAGGGATTGAGGCGATAGGCTTTACGCTCAACCTGCTGACCTGGACCGATAAGCTGACGCTCATCACAGACGGCGACCCCGGCAATATCACGGATGAGCATTTAGCCAGACTGTCAGCCTTTCATATCCCCGTCACAAACCAGCGCGTGGCGGCGCTTGAGGGAGACATCAAAAGCACACAGCTTGAGCGCGTGCGTTTCCGGGATGGCGAGACGCTCGAATGCGACGCGCTCTTTTTCAATCTTGGCACAGAGCCTTCTTCAGACCTGCACGAGATGCTGGGCTGCAAGCTGGATGCTGAATGCGGGCTGGTCCAGATTGACGAAGAGGACCAGCAGACGAGCGTCAAGGGCGTCTATGCGGCTGGCGACCTCACGCCGCGCTCGCAGCTTGCGGTCGTCGCCGCCGCCGAAGGCGCGATGGCCGCCATACACATACACAAATCTTTGATCCCCGAAAACCGGCGCGTTTAAGAATGCGCAGGCAAAGGTTTGTCTGCAATCTCATGTCGGGATGCGAGAGAGTTTCCCCTTGGCCCAAATGACAGGACGTATCTTTCAGCTCAACTATTCAAACGGCGGCGTGCCGAAAACGCCCGTCCGCGAAGCCTTAGTGACAGAGAGGGGACTGGTCGGCGACCGGCAGGCGAAGACTAAGATTCACGGTGGACCGGAGCGCGCGCTGTGTCTCTTTGCGCTTGAGCATATCCTGCAACTTCAGGCGGAAGGGCATCCGATTTATCCAGGCTCGGCTGGCGAGAACATCACGACCGTCGGCCTTGACTGGCAACGGCTCGAACCGGGCGTGCGCCTCGCTCTCGGCGATGAAGTTTTAATCGAGATCGCCAGCTATACCAATCCCTGCCAGACCATCGCCTCATCCTTCGCGGAAGGCCGCTTTAAACGCATCTCGCAAAAACTTTATCCGGGCTGCTCGCGTCTCTACGCACGCATCCTGCAAACGGGCCGCCTCGCCATCGGGCAAACAGTCAGAGTAATAAATGCTGAAGGATGAGTGATGAGTGAAAAGAAAAAACTGGTCCGCTCTGATTATTCATCGCTCCATCTTCACCGCTGACCTTTGCGGTTGAGGTAAATAAACCTGTACGGTATCATGCTTTTTGTCTTTCGCGGAGGCGTAGGCTAATTGGTAAGTCAGCGGTCTTGAAAACCGCCGCGCGAAAGCGCTTGGGGGTTCGAGTCCCTCCGCCTCCGCCATCATTTTCAAACTTTTCGATGAGCCGTCCAGCGCCCCCAACTCTGCGCGGACGGCTCTCTGCTCATTGGTCCATTCGATGTCTGAGGGCGGGCTGCGCTGCTGTTGGGTTTTAAAAGAGCGTCGCAGCGTTTGAAGAAAGATAAGGAGCTAAGGAATTTTGTTTACCGTAGGCTTTGCGTCAATCTGCACGGCGGCGCGCTTTCCGGCTCTCGCTTCGAGCCGCGCTCTGCTCTGGTCCATCTCCTGGTGGCAGCAAGCGGCTGCTGCCGACCCTGCGCAATCGCCAACGCCGACTCAATCGCCAGCGTCCGGCACGCCGCTCTCGCAGCCCTGCACCGGTAACGCGCTCGACCGTCTTTTGTGCTATCTCAACAAGCCTCTGACGATTGGCGATACGCTCAAGATTTCGCTGGCGAGTCTGGCTATCGGAATCGGAATCATGCTGGTGGCGATTGTCGTCTCGCGCTGGATGCAGGCGTTTATGGAGCGGCGGCTGGCCCGCCACAAGAATCTTGACCCCGGCATCCAGTACACGATTCTGCGACTGGTCCACTACGCGATCATCACGCTCGGCGTGCTCCTCGCCTTCAAGCACGCTTTCAACGCAGACCTGACGACGCTCGCCGTACTCTTTACGGCGCTCTCCGTCGGGATAGGCTTTGGCCTGCAATTCATCGCCGGAGACATCGCCGCAGGCTTTATCCTGCTTTTCGAGCGACCCGTGCGCGTCGGCGATTTCATCACCATCAGTGGTCCAGACAGCAAGCTCACGGAAGGACGCGTCGAGAGCATCAACCTGCGCACGACGCTCGTCATGACCAACGACCATATCGCCGCCATCATCCCCAACTCGAAGCTCGTCAACCAGAATCTTATCAACTGGTCCTACGGCGAGCGCCGCTCGCGTATCTCCATCCCCATCGGCGTCGCTTACGATTCTGACGTAGACCTCGTGACGGAGACTCTCATGCGCGCAGCCGAAGGCGTCAAGTATGTGCTCGAAGAGCCGAAGGCGAGCGTGCAGTTTCTCGGCTTCGGGCCTTCGTCGCTCGACTTTCGGCTGCTCGTCTGGACCAACAGACCGCGCAGGCATCCGCAGATTAAGAGCGACATCAACTATCGTATACGCCGTCTCTTCAAGGAAGCCTCGATAGAGATTCCATTCCCGCAACAGGACTTGAACGTGCGCGGCGGCGTGCTGCAATTCATGCCAGCCGCAGACAATGGCCCTGACCTGGACGACCCGACCCCGGAAGAGGAAGAGCACAGACAGGAAACCACGCGTAGATAAAAGAGACGCTATTGAGCCACTGAGCCAGAGCTAAGAGGCAAGCGATGAGAGGCGAGCGATGAGTCATCTTTTAATCGCTCGCCTCTCATCCAATAAGCTCCGGCCTCTAACTTTTCTGTTCTTCGCTTTGCCTTTTATACTCTTTAAGGTTAGGCTAGGGGGCGGCGACTGAGTGGCTGTTCATTCAGTCGCGCCCTCGCTTAAAACTCCATCAAATTCGTCCGGTGTTCGATGCGCTCTGTTCGTTCCCTGTCTTCGGTTCGTCCCAACGTCGCCGATAAGCGCGAAGCTATCCTGCGCGCGGCGACACAGGTTTTTGCGCGCAACGGCTATTTCAATTCCAAAGTCGCTGACATCGCGCGCGCGGCAGGGGTGGCGGACGGGACAGTCTATCTTTATTTCAAAAGCAAAGAGGAGATACTTCATTCCATCTTCGACAGGAGCATGGACGAGGCCATACGCAATGGGCGCAAGCAGCTCGAAGAGATGCGCGGGCCGCGCGAAAAGCTGCGCCGTATAGCGGAGCTTCACCTTGAACGGCTCGGCGCAGACCGCGACCTGGCCGTCGTCTTTCAGGTCGAGCTGCGCGGCTCGACAAAGTTTATGGAAGAGTTTTCGGCGGCGGGCTTTGCGGAGTATCTGGGTCTGATTCGCGAGACGTTTGAAGAGGGACAGAGGGCGGGCGTCTTTCGACGCGAGCTGAACGCGAAGGTCTTCGCAAAAATCTTCTTCGGCGCGCTCGACGAGATGGCGACCAACTGGATTCTCTCGCGCCGCCGCTACAAGCTGGCGCCGATGGCCGAGCAGGTCTTGGATATTTTTCTCAACGGGGTGAGCGCAGGATGAGCACCGGAGGCATAGAGACGACCGCAACAAGAACAGCA
>DASWMI010000161.1:0-18233 GCA_036399835.1 Pyrinomonadaceae bacterium
CTGGAAGGCGCTGCGCGCGTCGTCGGGCAGCATCATGAGAGATGGGACGGCACTGGCTATCCGCTCGGGCTGCGCGGCGAAGAGATAGACCTTAACGCGAGAATCTTTCAGGTGGCGGATGCCTTCGATGCCATCACCAGCAATCGCGTCTATCGTTCGGGCAAATCTTATGAGAAAGCTTCCGAGGAATTAAGGCTCAACGCGGGAGAGCAGTTTGACCCACTTGTCGTCGCGGCCTTTGATCGCATCCCGCCTGAAGAATGGGAGCAACTACGGCTGGAAAACGCGAGCAGGGAAGAGAAGCCTGCGCCGCGCAGATTTAGTGTGGAGACGAAAAGCCAGGGTGAGGCCGTCCGCCGTATGCTCGCAGCCGAAACCGCACAGGCCATCGCCTGACAGCGCGCCGTTGAGAGTCAACCTGGCTTTCCAGCCGCTGACGGGTCTGGACCAAAAGATTAAGGCGCGAGTAAATCAGAACTTTCGAGCGGCGGGCTTGCCAGTCTCGCTCGGGCCTTGAGCTTGAGAGCCTTGCGCGCCGCCGGACTTTTCCGCGAAGCCTCCGGCAAATGTATTGACGCACATCGTGCCGTAGTTCGAGCGCTCGCCGAGGGCTATGCCCATCGCCGAGAAATTCTGGCTGAAGATGTTGAGGCGATGACCGCGCGTCGGGTTGCCGTCGTCTATAATCCAGCCCATCACAGTGTCTCTGGCCGTGCTGCTGCCATAGACGATATTCTCGCCGACAGTTTTCTGCCAGTTGCCGTAACGGTTGAGCCTCTCTTCAGGAATGCTCCCGTCGCTTCCCTTGTGGCCCGTGCTGCCCGTCTTGCCTAAATCTTTGAGATGGTCTTTGGCCGCCAGGCACATGCCCTGATAGACGCTGAAGGGCTGAAGCGGTTTGAGCGAGCGCACATACTGGATGGCCTCTTCGATGGCGGTCTCGCCCTCCATTGTGACTTCCACAGGCTGCCCGGGCCGCCTGATCTCCTTGCCGGCATAATATTTCCTGAGCTGCTCAAGATAAGCGACATACTGCGCAGGGTTAGAGCGAGCCAGATTTATCTCGCTGATAATCTCTCGCTCCTGCGGCAGTAGAAAGCTGGCCTCCTGCGATTGCTTCGTCTGTGCCTGTAATGTTGCGGCGGCGGCCATCAAGATTAAGAAAGAGCAGAATAGGGGAGCGAAGCGCATACTTCGATGCTGCATTGGGGGAACCTCCGTCAATGTCTCAAGGGAATCAAAACCAGCGAGGACTGCCTGAAGCAGACGACATATCTACAGTAGTTCCGAGGCTTGAGTCAAGCTGCGCACAGGCTTTTCTGCTTTATCAAGCCTCGATGTTTACATTTTTAAAGCAATCGTTATAATCGGGAAGCTCTATCCTGAAACTATCTGGCCCGAATCAACCCGAATTCAAAAGGTGAAAAATGAATAAGCCCGCAAACCTTTCATCCAGGCAACATTCTGTTAAATCTCAACAAAGCATAGAGCGCGCAACCGCACAGCCTACAGGCAGACCGGGTTGGCAGGCAAAGCCCGTCAGCCAACCATCTCACATCTTTTCTGCCGGCCCCCCGACGCGTCAGCTTCAACGTGGTCCACAAATATTAAAAGCCGGCGCGCAGGTCCAAACGCGTTCAAGCCTGGTCCAGCGCAAGAGTCTTCCGGCAGCGCCGCCCGCATACAGGCCACAGCCGACGCCCAAGGTCTTACAGCTCAAGACCGCCGCTCCGAATCAAGGCTCTCGTCCGGCGCTGCCCGCAGCGGCGAAAGGGCATCGCCAGCCTGCTACGCAGCCCGCCCGCCCGCCGGTTGTTCCGGCGACGCCCGGACTGCAATCCGCCCGGAAAGTCTTGCAGGCGAAGATGGCTTATCAACAAAAGCCTGCCGCGCACACTCCCCTTGCTCGACAGGCGCAGGGCGCGCAGTCAGGCTCTCGCGTGGCGAACAACAGAGGCCCTGTGGTCCAGCGCCAGACAAACCAGACGGCGCGACAGGATGGCCCGCGCAATCTTAATGGAAGGACTGCTACCGCTCATGCCAATCCGTGCCTGAGACAGGGCGTGATGTGCTCTCCGGTCATCCAGCGCACAGTTGATACGGACATCCAGAACGCGACGGAGGCTTTGGATAACACGAAGCTGTATCAGGAAAGCGTGATGAAGGGCCTGGACAAGTACACGAAGGTGATGAAGGAGCTGGATACTTCGGAAAATGAGCAGTATGAGAGCATCGCGGCAAAGATGGCGAGCGGATTGAAAGCCTGGGCGCAGAACTATTTCAACAAATCGCAGGCTTATCTCTACGAAGGCCAGAAGGCGGCGGATTTCACCAGGACCAACATGGGCCAATTCAGTTTCGGCATCCTCGGTGTTGATACGGACAAGAACCCGGACCTGGAAGTTCACACCCTCAGTGAGAAGCAGGGATGGGCGAGCAGCGCCGTCGAGTTTAAGGCTTCCACGACGGGAAACTACGCGTCCGTTGACAAGCTTCTCGGCGAGGGTCTGGAACAGCTCAAAAAGCGCGAGTTGCACGGAGATGAGTTCCAGCAAAAATTCTCCAAGCTCCTGCTGACGATCCACAACGATAATGCGGAAAATATGTACCCGCTGTCTCCGACCGAGTTTGAAAGGCGTTACGCGGGGATTGTGGGGGATGTGGATTGGAATTTTGAATTGCGTTACAGGATAGACCAGAAGGTCAAGAAGCTGGCCTTTAAGACTCCTGTCGAGATTCGTCTTGAGCATAAGGGCAAACGATATGCGACCGTTCTCTTCAAATAAACGGCATTCAGTCTGTGCGCGGCGGCAGCTTTTCGTCACGGGCCGTCTCTGGTCCCGGGTTCGGTCAATGTCCCTCTGTTCATATCAATAAATGAGGTCTTCGCATGGCAACTCGACGCGATTTTCTGAAAACAGCGAGCCTGGCTCTCGGCGTCAGCTCGCTCCCCTCATGGGTCTTTGACTTAGAGACGCTTTCGTCCAGCGTCTTTGAAGTCAATAAGGCGAGGCTGGCGGACATCGCGCTCTCGACCGCCAAAAGGCTCGGCGCTGCTTACGCGGACATACGTCTCAATCGTTATCGCTTTGAATCCGTCACGACGCGCGAGCAGCAGGTCCAGAACGTCTCGCGCACACAGAGCTTCGGGTTCGGCGTGCGCGTCCTCTTCAAGGGCACGTGGGGCTTTGCCGCGAGCCGTCTGGTGACGCCCGAGGAAGTCAGGCGCGTGACAGAGGAGGCCGTAGAGATTGCGCGGGCCAACTCTGCCTACACGCGCAAGCCCGTCCGGCTCGCCCCCGCGCCGAAGGTCACGACGAGCTGGCGGAGCGCCTTTGAGAAAGACCCCTTCGATGTTCCGATTGATGACAAGATACAGTTTCTTCTCAAGCTCAACGAGATGGCGATGAAGACGGAGGGCGTCAGTTTCGTTAACTCTTCTATGCTCTGGGTCAACGAGCAGAAGTTTCTGGCGACCTCTGACGGCTCGCGTATCGAACAGTATCTGATACGCGGCTTTCCCAGCTTCAACGTCACCGCCGTCAATCGCGGGACGGGAGACTTTCAATCGCGCACCTCTTTCGGTGGTCCACAGGCGCTCGGCTATGAATACATGGAGAAGTATCCCTGGATGACCGAGGCGCAGGCGGCGGGCGAAGAGGCTGTCGCCAAGCTCAAGGCGAAATCTGTAGAGGCTGGCAAGTATGATCTGGTCCTGCATCCTTCGCATCTCTGGTTGACGGTCCACGAATCTGTGGGCCACCCGACAGAGCTTGACCGCGCTCTCTGGTGGGAGGCCAACTACGCTGGCACAAGCTTCCTCACGCCCGAAAAGACAGGCAAGCTGAAATTCGGCTCGCCTCTCATCAACTTCTTCGCGGACCGCACGCAGCCGACGGGGCTGGCGACTGTCGGTTACGACGACGAAGGCGTCCCCGGTCAGAAATGGTATCTCGTCAAGCAGGGCACTTTTGTTGACTGGCAGACGACGCGCGATCTCGCGCCTCTCATCGGCAGAAAGAACTCTTACGGCTGCCTGCACGCGGACTCATGGGGCAGCCCGCCCTTCCCGCGCATGCCCAACGTCTCGCTTGAGCCTGCCTCTGGCAATGTCTCGCTCGACGACCTCATCGGCGGCGTGGACAAAG
The DNA here is from genome assembly GCA_036399835.1 of Pyrinomonadaceae bacterium. GTDB lineage: Bacteria > Acidobacteriota > Blastocatellia > Pyrinomonadales > Pyrinomonadaceae > DASYML01. The sequence goes on from DASWMI010000161.1 coordinate 4,149, forward strand.
GCATACTGATTTACGGCAATGGCAGCTATTCGATAGACCAGCAGCGTTACAACTTTCAGTTCGGCGGCCAGACTTTCTGGGAGATTAAGAACGGCAAGCTCGCAGGGATGCTCCGCGACGTGGCCTATCAATCGCGCACGACCGATTTCTGGGGCGCTTGCGACGGACTCGGAGGACAGGCGACCTATCAGCTCGGCGGCAGCTTTAGCGACGGCAAGGGCGAGCCGACGCAGCTCAACGCCGTCAGCCACGGCTGCCCCATCGCGCGCTTTCGCGGCATCAACGTGCTCAATACAGCCGTCCGCCGTTCATAAGAAGAAACGCGAATCGTCAAGAGTCAATCATCAAGAGAGAAAGGCTATTCTTCGATTAACGATTGACGATTGAGGCTCAAGCGTAACTTATCAACGCGTTTTAGAGGAGAGGCTTTCAGATGTTACTCAGCGAAAAAGAGGCCCGGACCATCACGGAGAAGCTGCTTGGTTATACGAAGGCTGACGACGCGATTGTCAGCGTCACGAGCGAGACCTACTCGCAACAGCGTTTCGCCGCCAATGCCTTTCAGACCAACGGGCGGCGCGAGAACGCTACGGCCAACGTCACCGTCTGGATAGATAAAAAGCGCGGCGCGGCCTCGACCAATGATTTCGAGGAAGCTTCTCTGCGCGCGACAGCCGAAGAGGCTGAGCGGCTCGCGCGCATCTCGCCCGTTGACCGCGAATACATGCCTACGCTCAGCTTGCAGACCTACAAGCCCACAGGAGGCTACGCCGAAGCCACAGCCAACATCTCTTTAACCGACCGCGCGCGGGCCATCGCGGAGATTATCTCCGCCTCCGAAAAGGCCGGCGTCGTCAGCGCGGGCTTTCACCAGGCACAGGCCAGCGCGGGCGCGACCGCAACCAGAAACGGCAACTTCGATTACGAGCGGACCAGCCTCGTCAGTCTAGGCATGACCGCGCGCACGCCCGACGGGACTTCCAGCGGCTACTTCCTGCGCAACCACTTCGACGTAACCAAGCTCGACACGCAGCGCATTGCACGCGAAGCTATCCGCCGCGCGCTCGAAGGACGCAACGCGCGCACGCTCGAAGCCGGAACATATCCTGTCATCCTCGAAGCACAGGCCGTCGCGGACCTGCTCTCCTTTTTCGCCTTCGGTTTCGACGCCAGGGGCGCAGAAGAAGGCCGCAGCGCATACTCTCTGCCCGGAGGCCGCACGCGTCTCGGCGAGAAGATTTTCGACGAGCGCCTGAGCATCCTCAGCGACCCATGGCGCGTAGAGTTGCCCGGCTCGCAATCCGCGCAGGCTGGTCTGCCCTCGCAGGTCGTCTATCTGGTCCGCAACGGTACGCTTGAAAACCTCTCCTACTCGCGCTACTGGGCACAGCAGAAGGGCAAGCAGCCGACGCCTGGTCCAGTCAACACCATCATGGAATCGAGCGCGCAGCCCGCGACCGAAGAAGAGATGATCCGCACCATGACGCGCGGCCTGCTCGTCAGCCGCTTCTGGTACATACGCACGGTTGACCCGCGCACACAGACCCTCACGGGCCTCACGCGCGACGGCGTCTGGTATATAGAGAACGGCAAGATTCAATACCCTGTGCGCAATTTCCGTTTCAACCAGAGCCTGATACAGATGCTCGCGCCCGGCAACGTCGAGATGATCGGCGCGCCTGAACGCGTCGGCGGCAGCGAGAATCAGGGCGGCAGCGCTTCGCTCCTGCCCGCGCTCAAGCTCAAGAGCTTCAACTTCACCTCGCAGTCAGAGGCCGTGTAAGAACAGGCGCTTAAAGACACAGCCTGTGGCAGCCTCTTTGATTGTCGGCTGCGCTATTCGCCACTCGGCCTTGAGTGAAGGAGAAAGCCATGCCACCTCAAACCAGAGTTTTTATCAGCAGCACGATGGACGATCTCGTCAGCGAGAGGCGAGCCGTCGTGATGAAGCTTAAAGACTTTAATATCTTCCAGCCCGTCAACGCCGAAAACCTGCTCCCCACGGGCGGCACGAGCTGGGAGACCATAGAGGGAGAGATTCAGAGCAGCGACATCTTCGTCCTCATTCTGGGCGGGCGCTATGGCTATATCCCGCCCGAGGAGGTCGCCGCCGGAACGAACCGCTCCGTCACGCACAAGGAGTATGACAAGGCGCGCGAAGCAGGGATTCCCATTTTACCTTTCCTCAAAAATCAGTTGCCGAAAGCCAAAAATGAGGAGGAGCTGAAAGACGCCGAGCGGCGCGATGCTTTCAGGAAAGAGGTCGGCGACTGGGCCAAAGGAAAGTTTTTTATGACCTTCGATTATTTTGACGACCTGGCGAAAAAGGTCGGAGAGGCCGTCGTCGGAGTGCTCAGAAATCTTCCGGACAAGCCGCCGCCCTCACGCGTTCCGGAGCCGCCCATCACAGACCCTGCCGAGTTGCGCATCCCGCGTAAATTAATCAAAGAGGTCGCCGCAGGCGAAGTTCTCTTAATCGCCGGCGCTGGCATCTCTCTCGCCGCAGGCTTTCCATCCGCGAGCGCGATGGCAGAGCTTTTGGTTTCCGAAGTCAGACGGCGGGATGATGATTACAAGGCTATCTCCAGCGACGGGCACGTCCTAGAGGTCTCGGATACCTTTGAAGCGGCCTTTGATCGTGAAGAACTGCTGCACGTCATAGAGCAGATTATGACAGTCTCCGAGGGCGACCAGCCGACGGATGCGCACAGGCTCGCCGTCAAAAACTTTAAAAAGATTCTGACGACTAACTGGGACTGTCTTTTCGAGGCCGCCTGCGAGGCCGAGCAAGTCCCATATTCCGTGGCCTACGATGACCGGAGCCTGGCGGACGCCGCCGACCGTCTCCACTTAATCAAGATTCACGGCTCGATAGCGCATCCTCAAAGCCTGGTTATCACGGAAAGAGATTTCTGGGAAGCGCACCGGACCAGAAGTCTTTTGTGGCAGTCTGCGCTTGAGCTGGTCCAGAACTCGCCGCTTCTGGTCGTCGGCTCGTCTTTGCGCGACATGCACATGAAGCAGCTTATCTTTGCGCGCGGTAAAGGGCGCGAAGGCTATATCGTGACGCCGCGGGTTAATCCTTACGAGCGGCTTCGCTACGAGGGATTTAATCTTACTCCCATCAGAACTTACGCAGACATCTTCTTCCGCGCGCTGACCGATGAAGTCCAGGCTCTCAAGCCTTGAGTCGCCCGGCTCCCAAGCCTTTTTTTATTTCGTAGTTTACAGATTTGCGCCGGACGGGTATAAATGTCTGTGTGTGCCGGAAACTCTCGCCGGTGCGCGCAAGAATCCCCCAAACTCTCCAACCCGATTCGGCGGCCTCGTGCGCCGCCCTTGACTGGCAGCCGACAGGCGGCCTGTGTCATCATCTTCAACAAAGAACCAACTTAAATCTCATCAATGCGGAAGGATACGATGCGAAAGCAAGAGGCTATTAACGACTCCATAGATGCAAAACTGCTGCTCAGAACCCTGATGGCTTTTAAAAAGGGTGACTTTTCCGTGCGCCTGCCGACCGACTGGACCGGCGAGGCCGGAAAGATAGCAGATACGCTCAACGACATCATCGAGCTGAACGAAAAGACCAGCCATGAATTCGAGCGCGTGAGCCGCGTCGTCGGGCGCGAAGGAAAGATCACACAGCGCGCGACCATCCCTGCGGCCAGCGGCTCCTGGGTCAGCCTGGTGGATTCCTTCAACCTCTTGATTGACGACCTCGCGCGGCCTACCAGCGAGATGGCGCGCGTCATAGGGGCCGTCGCCAACGGCGACCTCTCGCAGCGAATGTCTCTAGACGTGGAAGGCCGCCCCTTAAAGGGCGAATTCCTGCGCTCCGTCAAGATCGTCAACTCGATGGTGGACCAGCTCAGCTCCTTCGCTTCTGAAGTGACACGCGTCGCACGCGAAGTCGGCACCGAAGGCAAGCTCGGCGGCGAGGCTAAGGTCAAGGGCGTCGCCGGAACATGGAAAGACCTGACCGATAGCGTCAACTCGATGGCCGGCAACCTCACCGCGCAGGTCCGCAACATCGCTGAAGTCACAACCGCAGTTGCCAACGGCGACTTGTCCAAGAAAATCACAGTGGATGTCAAAGGAGAGATACTTGAGCTGAAGAATACGATCAATACGATGGTGGACCAACTCAATTCTTTTGCCTCTGAAGTGACACGCGTCGCACGCGAAGTCGGCTCAGAAGGCAAGCTCGGTGGACAGGCTGATGTGCGCGGCGTCGCTGGTACTTGGAAAGACCTGACCGATAACGTCAACTCGATGGCGAGCAACCTGACGGGACAGGTGCGCAACATCGCTGAAGTCACAACCGCAGTTGCCAACGGCGACCTCTCCAAAAAGATTACAGTGGATGTCAAAGGAGAAATCCTTGAGCTGAAGAACACGATCAACACGATGGTGGACCAGTTGAACTCGTTTGCCTCCGAAGTGACACGCGTGGCTCGTGAAGTCGGCACCGAAGGCAAGCTCGGTGGACAGGCTGACGTGCGCGGCGTCGCTGGCACTTGGAAAGATTTAACCGATAGCGTCAACTTTATGGCAGGTAATTTAACCAGCCAGGTGCGCAACATCGCAGAGGTGACGACCGCAGTTGCCAATGGCGACCTCTCCAAAAAGATTACAGTGGATGTCAAAGGAGAGATACTTGAGCTGAAGAACACGATCAATACGATGGTGGACCAGCTTAATGCTTTCGCTTCCGAAGTAACTCGTGTGGCTCGTGAGGTGGGAACGGAAGGCAAGCTCGGTGGGCAGGCTGATGTGAAGGGTGTCGCGGGTACGTGGAAGGACCTGACCGATAGCGTCAACTCGATGGGAGGTAATCTGACCGCACAGGTGCGCAACATCGCAGAGGTCACGACCGCAGTCGCCAACGGCGATCTCTCGAAGAAAATCACGGTGGACGTGAGGGGAGAGATACTGGAATTGAAAGATACCATCAACACGATGGTGGACCAGCTCAACGCCTTCGCTTCTGAAGTGACACGCGTCGCACGCGAAGTGGGAACGGAAGGCAAGCTCGGTGGACAGGCTGATGTGCGCGGCGTCGCTGGTACTTGGAAAGACCTGACCGATAGCGTCAACTCGATGGCCGGCAACCTCACCGCGCAGGTGCGTAATATTGCGGATGTTACTACGGCAGTTGCCAACGGCGATCTTTCAAAGAAAATCACAGTAGATGTCAAAGGAGAGATACTTGAGCTAAAGAACACGATCAATACGATGGTGGACCAGCTCAACGCCTTCGCTTCTGAAGTGACACGCGTCGCACGTGAGGTGGGAACGGAAGGCAAGCTCGGCGGTCAGGCGCAGGTGGTCGGGGTCGCTGGCACTTGGAAAGATTTAACCGATAGCGTTAATTCGATGGCGGGTAACCTGACCGCACAGGTGCGCAACATCGCAGAGGTCACGACCGCAGTCGCCAACGGCGATCTCTCGAAGAAAATCACGGTGGACGTGAGGGGAGAGATACTGGAATTGAAAGATACCATCAACACGATGGTGGACCAGTTGAACTCGTTTGCTTCCGAAGTGACACGCGTGGCTCGTGAAGTCGGCACCGAAGGCAAGCTCGGTGGACAGGCTGATGTGCGCGGCGTCGCTGGCACTTGGAAAGACCTGACCGATAACGTCAACTCGATGGCCGGGAATCTGACGGGGCAGGTCCGCAACATCGCTGAAGTGACAACGGCAGTCGCCAACGGCGATCTCTCGAAGAAAATCACAGTGGACGTCAAAGGAGAGATACTTGAGCTAAAGAACACAATCAATACAATGGTGGACCAGCTCAATTCCTTCGCTTCTGAAGTGACACGCGTGGCTCGTGAAGTCGGCACGGAAGGCAAGCTCGGTGGGCAGGCTGATGTGAAGGGTGTCGCGGGTACGTGGAAGGACCTGACCGATAACGTCAACTCGATGGCGAGTAATCTGACCAGCCAGGTGCGTGGCATCGCGAAGGTCGTGACCGCAGTCGCGAACGGCGATCTGCAACAGAAGTTGACGGTGGAGGCGAAGGGCGAGATCGCGGAGTTGGCCGACACCATCAATAGCATGACGGAGACGCTCGCTACCTTCGCGGACCAGGTGACGACTGTGGCGCGCGAGGTGGGAGTCGAGGGGAAACTGGGCGGGCAGGCCAACGTGCCGGGCGCTGCCGGAACATGGCGCGACCTGACGGATAACGTCAACGGCCTGGCGGCCAACCTGACGACGCAGGTGCGTGCTATCGCGGAGGTCTCGACCGCCGTCACGAAGGGCGACCTGACGCGCTCGATTACTGTCGGAGCGCAGGGCGAAGTCGCGTCGCTCAAAGACAACATCAACGAGATGATTCTTAATCTCAAGGACACGACGCAGAAGAATACGGAGCAGGACTGGCTCAAGACGAACCTCGCTCGCTTTACACGTATGCTTCAGGGCCAGCGCGATATGACGAATGTGGCGCGGCAGGTTTTGTCAGAGCTGGCGCCGCTGGTTGATGCGCAGCAGGGCGTCTTCTACGTCAACAATTCAAGTAACGGCCAGCCTTTAATGCGGCTCTTGAGCGGCTATGCTTTCAAGCAACGCAAGAATCTCTCGAATGAATACAAGGCTGGCGAAGGGCTGGTGGGCCAGTGTGTGCTGGAGCGACAGCGCATCCTGCTCAACAATGTGCCGGACAATTACATACACATCACCTCCGGGCTGGGCGAGGCCAAGCCGCTCAACATAGTCGTCCTCCCTGTGCTTTTCGAGGGGGATGTCAAGGCCGTCATCGAGCTGGCTTCCTTCAATCGCTTTAACGAAACGCACCTCACCTTTCTGGACCAGTTGACGGAAAGCATAGGCATCGTCCTCAACACGATTGAGGCCAACACGCGCACGGAGCAGCTCTTGCAACAATCACAGGCGCTGGCCTCTGAGCTTCAGAGCCAGCAGGACGAGTTGAAGAAGAAGAACGAGCAGCTTGAGCGACAGGCCGAATCCTTGCGCGAATCCGAAGAGCTTTTGAAGAGCCAGCAGGAGGAGCTGCAACAGACCAACGAAGAGCTTCAGGAGAAGGCCACGCTGCTCGAAAAACAGAAGGCTGAAGTTGAGGCCAAGAATCGCGAAGTAGAGGAAGCGCGCTGGGCCATGGAAGAGAAGGCAGAACAGCTCGCGTTGACCTCCAAGTATAAATCGGAGTTCCTCGCCAACATGTCGCACGAGCTGCGCACGCCGCTCAACAGTATGCTCATCCTCTCGCGCCAGTTGGCCGAAAACGGCGAAGCCAACCTCTCGCCCAAACAGGTCCAGTTTGCCGAGACCATCTACTCATCGGGCGCAGACCTGCTCTCGCTCATCAACGACATACTCGATCTCTCCAAGATAGAGTCCGGCATGATGAACATAGAGGTCGGCGCGATCTCGTTTGCAGAGGTGACAGACAATCTGGAACGCAGTTTCCGGCAGATTGCGCAGGATAAGAGCCTCGAATTTCACATCGAGCGCGCTCTGAGTCTTCCGCCCTCCATGCGGACGGACGAAAAACGCTTGCAGCAAATCCTCAAGAACCTGCTCTCGAACGCCTTCAAGTTTACGGAGCAGGGAGTCGTTACCTTGCGGGTCGAGCCTGTCCAGGGACAGATGCGATTCTCTCAGGAAGTCTTGCATCGAGCCGAGACGGTCATCGCCTTCTCGGTCATCGATACGGGGATAGGCATCGCGCCTGATAAGCAGCGGATTATCTTCGAGGCGTTTCAGCAGGCGGACGGCACGACCAGCCGCAAGTACGGCGGGACGGGTCTCGGCCTCTCGATTAGCCGCGAGATTGCGCGCCTGCTCGGAGGCGAGATTCGCGTCACCAGCACGCCCGGCGAAGGCAGCACTTTTACGCTCTACCTGCCGCTCAACTATATCCCGACTCCAGTTCCGGGCGACGCTCTGACGGGCGGGCGTCCGATGCTTGAAGCGAGGGCCACGGGCGCGGCGGGCGAGACGGGCTGGACCAGCGAGCTAAGCCCGGATGCGCAGTTTTCCGCGCTCCATGTGAAGGACATTGACGACGACCGCAATGAAATCTTTGACGGCGAGCGCGTCGTGCTGATCGTCGAAGATGACCTCAACTTCGCGCGTATCCTGCTGGACCTGGCGCGCGAGAAGAGCTTTAAGGGGATTGTCGCAACCAGCGGTGATGCGGCGCTGGCTCTGGCGCGCAGATACAGGCCGGATGCGATTACGCTTGACCTCAAGCTGCCCGACCGCGACGGCTGGACCGTGCTCGACCGCCTCAAACATGACCCGCAGACGAGCCATATTCCGGTCCACATCATCTCCGGCGAAGAGCAGCGCCAGCGCTCGCTTCAGCTCGGAGCCATCACGCACTTGCAAAAGCCGGTCAGCCGCGAAGACCTCGTCTCAGCCTTTGACCACATCGCGGCCTTCGCCGAGCGGCGCGTCAGACGTCTGCTCGTCGTCGAAGACGATGATGTGCAGCGTATGAGCATAGTCGAATTAATCGGCAACGGTGATGTCAAGACGACCGCCGTCGCGACGGGCGCGGAGGCCATCGCTGCCCTGCGCGAAGAGACCTTCGATTGTATGGTCCTGGACCTCAAGCTGCCGGACATGAGCGGGTTTGATTTGATCGAGCAGATTCAGAATGAGCTGGGGCGCGACGATCTGCCGATTATCATCTACACGGGCAAGGAGCTGACGGGCAAGGAGGAGACGCAGTTGCGCAAGGTGGCCGACGCGATTATCGTCAAGGAGGTCAGCTCGCCCGAACGTCTGCTGGCCGAAACGGCCCTCTTCCTGCATCGCGTCGAGGCCAATCTGCCCGAACCCAAGCGGCGTATGCTCGAACAGCTTCATCGCCGCGACCCCGTGCTGGCTGGCCGTAAGGTGCTCATCGTGGACGACGACGTGCGTAATATCTTCGCCCTGACGAGCGCGCTTGAAAGTCATAACATGGAGGTCTTACACGCTGAGAACGGGCAGGACGGGATTGATCTCCTGAAGGAGACGGAGGGCGTCGAGGTCGTCCTGATGGACATCATGATGCCGGGGATGGACGGCTATGAAGCGATCCGCGCGATACGCCAGATCAAGCGCTTCCAGCAGTTGCCGATTATCGCGCTGACGGCCAAGGCGATGAAGGCTGACCGCGACCGCTGCATAGAGGCCGGGGCCAGCGACTATATTTCCAAGCCGCTGGATATAGACCAGCTTCTCTCGCTCCTGCGCGTCTGGCTCTACAGGCAGGATGAGACAACTGGATGAGTGCGCTTCCCCAAGAGCAGCAAGAGCTGGAAGACATAGAGGTGGCTCTGCTCCTCGAAGGGCTGTATCGCGTTTACGGGTTCGACTTTCGCGAATACTCTCCGGCCTCCATCAAGCGTCGTATATTAGAGCGTATGAGAGCGGAGAAGCTCTCGTCCGTCTCCGCGCTTCAGGACAAGGTGCTACACGATGCGGCCTGCATGGAGAGGCTCTTGACGGGTCTCTCCGTGCACGTCACTTCGATGTTCCGCGACCCTAGCTTCTACCTGGCTTTCCGCCGGAAGGTCGTCCCCATCCTGCGCACTTACCCGACCGTGCGCATCTGGCACGCGGGCTGCTCGACGGGCGAGGAAGTTTACTCGATGGCGATTCTGCTTCAGGAGGAAGGGCTGTATCGCAAGTGCATCATCTACGCCACAGACATCAGCAACGAAGTCCTGCGCCGTGCCCGCGACGGCATCTTTCCGCTCTCATCTATGCAGGAATACACGACCAACTACGTGAGGTCCGAAGGCAAGCACGAGTTCTCGGACTATTACACGGCGCATTACGATAACGTGATTTTTCATCCTTCGCTGAAAACCAACGTCGTCTTTTCCGAACACAATCTGGTGACGGACGGCTCTTTCAACGAGTTTCACGTCATCCTTTGCCGCAACGTGATGATCTATTTCAACAAGACTCTGCAAGAGCGCGTCCACAACCTGATTTATGAGAGCCTGAGCATGTTTGGCTTTCTCGGCCTCGGCAACAAGGAGTCTTTAAAGTTTACGCCGCACGAGGCTTTGTACGAAAAGCTGGACCAGCGCGACAAGCTCTACCGGAAGGTCAAATGAGGGGCGCGGCATTCGAGATTATCGTCATCGGCACGTCTTACGGCGGCCTCTCCGCGTTGCAAATTTTGCTGCCGGGCCTGGAGGCGGATTTGTCCTTGCCGATAGTCATCGTACAGCATCGCGGCAAGGCTGAGGCGGGCGGTCTCTGCGAGTTTTTGCAAAAGCGCAGCCCGCTCCCGCTCGCGGAGCCGGATGATAAGGAAGAGATTCTGCCCGGTCATGTTTATCTAGCGCCGCAGGATTACCACCTGCTCGTCGAGAAGGGCCATTTTGCGCTCTCGACAGAAGGCCCGGTCGGCTATGCCCGTCCTTCAATCAACGTCCTCTTCGAGTCGGCAGCCGATGCTTACAGGGCGCATGTCGTGGGTGTTATCCTGACCGGAGCGAATACGGATGGAGCAAGGGGACTGGCGAAAATCAAGCTGCATGGAGGGCTGGCGATTGTGCAAGACCCCCTGAGCGCCGAATCGCAGAGCATGCCGGAGGCGGCCATCGCCGCCACGGATGTCGACCGCGTGCTGCCGATTACGGAGATCGCGCATTTTCTGAACGAGATTTGCCACGCCAGCCAGGGGTCAGCCTATGTCATGTGAGCCGCAAAAAATCAATATTCTGATGGTGGACGATAACCTGTCCAACCTGCTGGCGCTGGAATCCATCCTGCAAGCGCCGGACAGGAATCTGGTCCGCGCCACCTCCGGCGATGAAGCGCTGCGCTATCTGCTCGATTGCGATGTCGCGGTCATCCTGCTGGATGTCTACATGCCGGGCATAGACGGCCTTGAGACTGCCGCCTTGATTCGCGGGCGCGAAAAGTCTCGCGATATTCCCATCATCTTTATCACGGCAGACAGCACAGGCAATCGTCACATCGCGCGTGGCTATTCGCTCGGCGCGGTTGATTACATCCTCAAGCCCGTCGAGCCTGACATCCTCAGATCAAAGGTCGCCGTCTTCGTCGAGCTGTTCAAGAAGACTGAAGAGATTAAGCAACAGGCCGAGCTGCTTCATGAGAAGAATCTTCAACTCGAAGAGGCTAACCTTGAGCGGCTCGGCAAGCTCATCGAATTGGGCCAGCAACTCGCCGCCGAGCGCGACCCCCTTCGCGTGCTCGAAAAATTCTGTCATGCCGCGCGGGACATTATAGGGGCGAGGCACGCGGGCGTCGGGATGCTGGATACGGACGGGCAGACGCTCCTTCATAATTTCCATAGCGACCTTCAAGCTGAGGCTGCGAGCAGGAACGGCTCGCCTCAGGTCAGCCAGGATATTCTTAACCTGCTGCTCACGGCTCGCCGCCCTCTGCGTCTCAACGAGACGAGCGCGCTGCTTGATGAGACCAATCTTGCGTCGCCAGCCGCAGGGGTCAGCTCCCTGCTCGGCGCTCCCATCTTCTCTTCGGCGCAAATCTATGGCTGGCTCTGCCTGACTGGAAAAATCGGCGCGGATGAATTCAGCGAGGCCGACGAGCGGCTCGCCGTCACGCTCGCCACGCAGGTCGCCGTCGCCTACGAGAACGCCATGCTCTACACGGAAGCGCAGCGTCACGCCACTGAGCTGCAACAGGAGGTCGCCGAGCGCAAACAGGCAGAGGAGGAGCGCGCGCGTCTACTGGTCCGCGAGCAGGCCGCACGCGCCGAAGCAGAGCGCGCGAATCTGATGAAGGACGAATTTCTCGCCACGCTCTCGCACGAATTGCGCACGCCGCTGACAGCCATCCTCGGCTGGATTCATCTGATTCGCACGAACAAGCTCGACGAAGACAACATGCTGCGCGCGCTCGATACCATAGAGCGCAACGCGCAATCGCAGAAACAGTTGATTGACGACATACTCGATGTCTCGCGCATCATCACTGGCAAGCTCAAGATTGATTACGAGCCTGTGGACCTGACGTCTATCATCGAAGCGACGGTGGACACCGTTCGCCCCGCGACAGAGGCCAAATCCCTCAGCGTGCAAGCCACTTTGGACCAGGGTTCGTGCCTTGTCTCAGGCGACGCGAACCGCCTCCAACAGGTCGTCTGGAATCTCTTCTCAAACGCCATCAAGTTTACGCCCGACGGCGGAAAGGTCCAGATACGTTTGGCTGCCGACGACTCGCACGCCGAGTTGACCATCAGCGATACAGGCATCGGCATCAACCCGGCCTTCCTGCCTCATATCTTCGACCGCTTCCGCCAGGCAGACGGGACGACGACCAGAAAACACGGCGGTCTGGGCCTCGGTCTAGCCATCGTCCGGCATCTGGTAGAGCTACACGGCGGCACGATCAAGGCCAGCAGCGAAGGCGAGGGAAAAGGCTCGACCTTCGTCGTCAAGCTCCCGCTCGCCGCGCCGCGCGTCAACCGCGCGCCGGAGACCGAGCAAACACAGCAGGCGGACAAGCCTTGCCCCCCTCTGCTCGGCAATCCCGTCACCCTCAAGGGTCTTCGTATCCTCGTCGTGGATGACGAATTCGACACGCGCGAACTCATCGCCGCCGTCCTCTCGCAGTGCGGCGCGGAAGTCAGGCACGACGGCACGGTCGAGGAAGCCATCTTGACCGTGGAATCATGGTCGCCGCATCTGGTCCTCAGCGACATAGGCATGCCTGAAGAGGACGGCTACTCTTTAATCAAAAGAATGCGCGAGCTTGACCCCCAACAACCAACGCGGATTCCGGTCATCGCCCTCACAGCCTACGCCGGTGCTGAAGACCGCCAGCGCGCTCTCGACGCCGGATTCCAACTGCACATCGCCAAACCGATTGAGCCGGAAGAACTCGTCGCCGCCGTCGCCCGCCTCGCACAACGCAGCACCGTTTAGTCTCAGCTTTCAACACGACCACTGCTCACTAGTCTCTCAAAGGCTGCCGGCGATTTGTGTTGAATTGGACCAGTAGCTGTAATAGGCTCTCGCCGCATCATCACTCAAGCTTATCTGGCCCAAAACATTCTCAGGGATTGCTCCCCTGACATTTGAGGGATTCAGAAACATTTGAGAAACGATTTGCATCAGACTCAAGCGGGTCTTGGATGCGTGACATCTAGAAGCCTTCCTCAATGAGTTCCTCCACTCGCCGCTTAGCCGCTTCGAGCAGGTTTTGCGCATCATAGAAGGTTTGGATCGCGCCTCTGACTTTAGCTACTATTTCATCTTGAACGGTTAACAGCCGGTCAGGTAATTTGATGGATAGTAACTCCTCCTCTTTAAAGCGAGGATGTTGTGAGCCGTCCTGACACCATCGCAGAATCTTTTGCACAGGCTCGGAACGCAAATACACTAACAGCAGTTCGGACGACACACGCTCTGAGCGCGGACGCAGCACGAAAAACTCTGTCGAGCCGACGCAGGCTGGCGAGGTTGCTTCAACAAGGGCAATCTCTTTCAAATACGAGCGCAGACGAGAGACGACGACATCACCACGGCGAAAACGCTTTTTATTACTGCCCAATTCCGTGATCGGTATCGGCGCGATGTCAGGGAGAAAGAAGTGTAGCGCGTCGGTCAGGTCGTAATTTTGAACTTCCGAAGCGAAATCGGCTTCGGCATCGATGATTTGATTGACGGACTGGAAAAGCCCGCCAACGCTTTCCCCACTCATCGGTCCGAGGGCTTCGAGAACTTCGTATTTTTCGGGATGATAATATTGAGCATCGAATCTTCCGGCGCGGCTGACTTCTTGAAAGTCACGCTCGTAGGCGATGGGGTGCGTCACGTTTAAGTCATGTAGTCCTAGCGCATCGAGCAGCAACGCTTCGGCTTCGGCATAGAGTTCGAGTGAAGAGGTGCGTTGGCGCTGTGATTGTTGGCACAGCTCGACGATTTCCGCTTCGACATTCTCGCCCAGTTGGGGAATAGGAATGCTGCCAATGTCATCTGGGTAAATCTCAATTTGTCCTGATGAGCCGCGATAGCGCCGCTCAATCAATGCTAAGCCCACGCTCGATTGCAGGAACAAGGCAATAAATTGTGGATTGTGACCATGCGCGCCGCGTACTATCGTAATATG
>DASWMI010000162.1:0-7448 GCA_036399835.1 Pyrinomonadaceae bacterium
GCACGAGCTACCCGCGACCGCGTTCGAGCAGGACCAGCATCAGCAGGCTGAGCAAGGCACGCATCTCTTCGCTCTCATCCAAATGAGACAGCTTCTCTATCTTAAACTTGCCCTCGAAGAAGGCAGGCTCTTTGTTGAGCCGCATGACGGGCGTCCCGTCCTGGCGCGAAACTATGTAGGCCGGATGAAAGAGATAGCCTGAGAACATCCCGACAATCGGCAGCTCGCAGAACAACCCGTCGAGGACTTTGGTCCAGGGGTTTGCTTCCTGGATGGTCATCACGGGAGTCTCGCCGTCCATAATATCGTAGCGCGCTCTCCAGAGAGACTTCATGCCCTGTCGCTTGACGCTGCCTAGATTCGCTCCATTGTGTGCGGCGAAATGATAACGCGCGGAGAAGTCAAGAACCCTGTCTGCGCTGATCGTATAGAGCGGCATGGTCTGCTCCGCATCACTAAAGATGGTGATGGATTCCTTGAGCTTGAAGACCTTCTGCTTGACATAAAAAACCAGATTTCCGCCGGCATCCACAACGGAGAGCTGGCGGGCCAGCGCCAGAATCTTGAATGATAATTGGAGCGGGTAGTTCATCTCAGGTTTCTCCAGAGCCTCTTCAACAGCCGCCATTGCTCAGGCATTTTAGTTGTTGCTCTTTAAGGATGGCTGGCGGAGTTTGATGGTCTTAAAGAATTCGGGGTGGACCAATGTGAGTGAGAGCTTAACAGGTCGGCTCGCAAAAATGGTCCGGCTGCGGGCACTTAAAATCTGCTTGAGAGTAGTCTTGAAGGGCAATCCGGTTGGAGTTGTTGTTTAGGCGGACGTGTCGCAGGGGCAAAGATCCGCGACACGTCCGGCCTGGCTATCATCAGAGCAAAGCTTCTGGCCGTCTTTATTCAACGTCGGCCCAGGCTTTGCCGTTCTTGTAGTGGAGCGTGAGCTTGGAGATTTCCAACAGGTTGAGATTTTCCCACTCGATGGCGTTGCCATCTTTGTCTTCAATTCTCAAATCCCACTTGGCCGCGCGCTCCTTGCGGCTAAAGGTGATGTCAACGCTATCGCCGTTGGCGAGCGTATCCTGACCGAGAATGTCTTCCTCCCAGTCATTGACGCTATGCGGGGAAACGTAAACGGCATTAATCTCGACGCCGGTCGCGTTAACCAGCGTGAAGTCCTGCCTGCCCTGTGCGAAAGCCGTGGGGACGAGCAGCATCGAAAGCGCGAAGAGGGCGACCAGCGCCTTCATCCGGCGGAAGCTGTTAAGCTGTAGATATTTCATCTGTACAAAATCCTTTCAAGTAAATGGGTCATGGCGATCAAAGCGCCTTAGAAGCGCAGTGACAGGGAAGAGGCGATAGCACTGCGTGGGTTAAGTTGGCGATTGCTACATACGCGCATAGATTTGAGCGCAAGCTGTTACCGTCGCGATAACAATCCGGCGAATGACTCTCAAACGAGAATGACGCTGCCTTTAAGCGTCTCTTGGATAAAGGCTATGGCAGATGCTGCATCCGATGAAACTGCCCCTCGGTCTGGTCCACACGCTTCTTGATGAAAGCGTGGCTTCTCGAAAGCGGGTTTCCGAAACCTTTGCGAGCAGTCTCATCAGATGCTCTGCCGTGCGCGGTCTAGCCCCTGGCTGGCGCTATTCGGTGACAGCCGTCGCTTTTCCGTCTTTGTAGTGGAGCGTGATTTTGGAGATTTCCAGCAGGTTGAGATTTTCCCACTCGATGCTGTTGCCGCCCTTGTCCTCAACTCTCAAATCCCACATCGCAGCCTTCTCATCACGATGGAACTTGATTTCAAGGCTCTGGCCGTTAGCCAGCGTATCCTGGCCGAGAATGTCTTCCTCCCAATCATTCTTGTCATGCGGCGAAACATAGAGCGCGTTAATCTCTACGCCAGTGGCGTTAACAAGAGTGAAATCCTGCTTGCCTTCGGCTGTGTTGGAGGCTGAATTATTCGCGGAATTGGTCGGGGCCGTGTTGGAAGCCGCAGAGTTGTTGGCCGCAGAGTTAGTCGTGCTGGTTGTGTTAGTCGTCGTCGTCGTGGTCGTCGCCCGGTTGGTATTGTTGGCGTTATTGGCGTTGTTCGACGACGCGCCGCAGGCTCCTGTGATAAGCAACGCCGCGACCAGCGCGACGAGCAGGGCTTTGTTATTCATCTAAATTTCCTCGATTTCCTTTGTGGGGAATATTGTACCCTACGTGGTCAAATACTAATCCGCATGAGATCAGTCGGTACACCTCGGCTGAAGCTACAAAACAAGGTGCGAAAATGAAGAGCCGTGTTTGGGATGCTGAGAAAGGCAAGTCGGGGGAAGTCTCTGTTTGTTGGTCCATATAACAGCAAAAGCCTACGAACTATAAGCTAGATATAGTTTAAAGTCAACAAGCGATGCCGGAAGGGTGGAGGTTGAAAAATCGCAGGGAAGTTGAGCTGCGCGGCCCGGATGATGAAAGTCAAAGGAGCTTTATCATCTTCGGACTTCGGCTCTGGCAAAGCTCTCTTAAGGCTGGACCATTTGCGTCTTGAAGACAGGGGGCGGTGGCGGCTCTTGAAGAAGCTGCTGCTGTTTGCTCCTGGCTTCCTGCCTTTTATCAATTCCGCGGACGACCATGATGGCGAAGATGGCCGCTCCTATCGTCAGGGCGCTCGCCATTATCTCAAGCTTGGAGTAGAGAAATAACTGCTCCGGTGTCTCCGCGCTATCGGAAAACCTTGAGGCGATGCGCGTCAGTATGTTGGCCGCGACCCAGAAGCCCCACCACCATGAGAGCAAGGCCGGAGGGCCGCTCCGCTGCCATGTCTCGACAGGCTCTCTGACGAGCGGGTCGCTGTTGACCCAAATCTCCCTGATAATCCTGAAGGGAATAAAAAGATTGGCGAAGGGAATGAAAAAAGAGCCGACGGCCCAGCCTGGCGAATACCCCAGGCGGTCTGCTCCGAGCGGGCGCAGGTTTTTGTAGACGCGATAAATCCAGAAGAGAAAGAGCACAGCCGTCAAGATGAAAACCGCCAGCTCGATCAGATAAACGCCGACCTTTAAGAGCGCGATGCCGGAAGTCTCATCGAGCGCGATGAGGTCGCCCATAGTCGTGTTGGGTAGTATGACCAGCTCGAAGAAGTCAATCAGAATCATCACCAGATTGACGATGAGATTGGCGGCCAACGCAGCCATCAAGACCCGGGCCAGCCTGTGTCCCGAATGATACTGTGAGGTTGGACCAGTGTTTTCCTTTACAGAGTCCAATCAAGGCCCTCTTGCTCTTCACTTCACATCTTGAGCCTGAGGCGACTCTCTCAATCGCCAGCCACCGGCGCAGGCTCGCGGTCCGTCATCAACTCGCGCCAGGTGAGGGATTCTCCGCCGTCGTCAACGCGGACCATGGAGATACAGCCGGGCGAGGGGCAGACCAGATAACAAAGGTTACAGCCGACGCATTCCAGCTCGTCAACGACGGGAAAACGCCTGCCTTCAATCTCGACCAGCGGAATGCATTGATGCGCGCCGTCTTCGCAGGCGATGTGGCAGAGATTGCATTGAATACATCGGCTATGATCTATGCGCGCAACAGTCTTGTAGCGCAGGTCCAGATTGCCCCAGTCCGTGACGCGCCCGACGCTGCGTCCAATAATCTCCCGGACGCTCGCAAAGCCTTTCTCGTCCAGGTAATTTGAGAGGCCGTCAATCATATCTTCGACAATGCGATAGCCGTAGTGCATGACCGCCGTGCAGACCTGTACGGTGGTTGCGCCGAGCAGGAGGAATTCCGTAGCGTCGCGCCAGTCCGAGATGCCGCCGATGCCGCTCAAGGGCAGATTGACTTCGGGGTCGCGCGCTAATTCTGAGACCATGTTGAGCGCGATGGGCTTGACCGCCGGGCCGCAGTAGCCGCCGTGCGCCGCCATCCCGTTGACGTTCGGGTGCGGAATCATCGTGTCCAGGTCAACGCCGATGATGGAGTTGATGGTATTGATGAGCGAGAGCGCGTCAGCCCCGCCGCGCACGGCTGCGCGCGCAGGCGGGTTGATGGCCGTCACGTTGGGCGTGAGCTTGACGATGACGGGAAGGCGCGTTGCCTCCTTGACCCATTCCGTGACCATGCAGGTGTATTCCGGGACTTGGCCCATCGCCGCGCCCATCCCGCGCTCGCTCATCCCGTGCGGACAGCCGAAGTTCAATTCCACACCGTCGGCACCAGTATCCTCGACCTGCTTGGCTATCTCGTGCCATGCCTCGCGCTTTGATTCGACCATCAAGGAGATAATCAGCGCGTGCTTCGGATACTTTCTTTTAACTTCGCGTATCTCTCGCAGATTGACTTCGAGCGGGCGGTCCGTGATGAGTTCGATGTTATTAAGACCCATCATCCTTTGTGGTCCAATATCAACGGCGGCGAGGCGCGAGCAGACGTTGACGATAGGCTCGCCGAGGGTCTTCCAGACAGCGCCGCCCCAACCCGCGTCGAAAGCGCGCTCGATCATCGAACCCATGTTCGTCGGCGGCGCTGAAGCCAGCCAGAACGGATTCGGAGATTCGATGCCAGCAAAATTTACACTAAGGTCTGCCATAATCTTCGGTCCAATCCTTTAATGAGCTTTAATATCCTGTGTCTCTTCAAGCAAGGGCAATCTGGCTCCGGCAAACTCTACATGCTCGCCAGTTAAGACTTCATGTATGCCCATCGCGGCCAGCTTGCCCATCTGTGATGCGTCAACGGCTTCGCGTCCGCCGTTGACGCAATCGCCGCCCGCGAAGACCCTGGGATTGCCCGTTTGCATCGTCGCCGGATTAACGACGGCGCGGCCCGACTGGTCCAGCTCCATGCCAGGAATACGGCCCAGAAATTCTCGCATCTTCTGTTGCCCGAGCGCCTTGATGACCAGATCAACCTCTATCACAAACTCCGAACCCTCAAGGGGCCGGGCGGAGCGACGACCGGAAGCGTCCGGCGGTCCAAGCTCCATCCGTATGCAGCGTAGTGCGGCCACGCGCTGGCCGTCTTCATTCGCCAGTATCTCGACCGGAGCGGTCTGCCACCAGAACTCTATGGCATCCTTCTTAGCCAGCTCATACTCGTATTCGTAAGCCGGCATCTCTCGCTGGCTGCGGCGATAAATCATCAGCACGCGCTCTGCGCCGAGCCTGCGAGCCTGCGTCACCGCATCAATCGCCGTGTTGCCCGCGCCGATGACCGCCACCGTCCGACCGATGGGCACGCTTTGCCAGTCGCGCGTCTTAATCTTTTCGATAAAGTCCAGCGCGTCGTAGACGCCCGCGAGGTCTTCGCCCGGGATGTTTAGCCGCGAGGTCGCGCCGAGACCTATGGCGAGAAAGATGGCATCGTGGCCGGACTGTAATTCTTCAAAGGAGATGTCGCGCCCAACCTCCGTGTTCAGCTTAAACTCTACACCGAGCCGCCTGACCTGCTCGGCCTCATCCGTCGAGACGCGCTGCGACATCTTGTACTCGGCCATCCCGTAAGTGTCCAGCCCGCCCGCCAGCGGCTTGCGGTCATAGATAACCACTTGATAACCGAGCCGCGCCAGATAGGTTGCACACGAGAGTCCTGCCGGACCAGAACCTATGATGCCGACAGACTTGCCGTTAGGTGTGCCTGCCTTGAAGATGTCGCGCCCCTTGCTCATCACATAATCGGTCGCGTAACGCTGCAAGCGGCCAATCTGGATGGGCTGCTCCATCAAGACATTCTCAACGCACGCGCCCTCGCAGAGAGCCTCCACGGGGCAGACGCGCGCACAGGTTGCGCCAATCGGGTTGGCATCGAAGATGACACGCGCAGAGCCTAAGAGATTGCCGCTCGCAATCTTTTTGATAAAAGAGGGCACGTCAATGTGCGTCGGGCAGGCGCGCGTGCAGGGCGCGTCATAGCAATAGACGCAACGATTGGCCTCGAAGAGCGCCTCGGCCTGCGTCAAGGGCGGCGCAAGCTCGCGAAAGTTGCGTTCAATCTGTTCGAGGTCGAGCGGCGTGTCATGTGCTGCGGCCATTCTGTCATTCCTCTTGATGATTATTTCGAGCCTGGACCAATAGTTCGGGTCCTGGTGTGATACAGCAGTCTCTCGCCATCCGGGGCAAGCCCTTCGCTTCTTTCTATGTGTTCGAGCAGCAGCGTCGAGAGAGGGGCCGTGAAAATCTTGTAAATCCCATGCGAGCTATAGAGCATGAGAAGAGCCGGAACTGAAAGCACTGAGACAAAGAGGAAGGTGCGTGTCCAATCAATACCCCTTCCTCTCGGCAGAAGAAGCAGGCATAGCGTCGTTTCTATCAAGGCATAGACGAAAAGATAGATCAACGCCGACCTGTACTGCCGCGTGGCCCTCTTCCTACACTTTATCAGCGAGATGGATTCGTGGCACAGCGCAGGCTCGCCCGCGAGGACGAAAATCTTATCCTCGACCAGCGCCAGCGCACGACGCGCTCTAGCCTTATCATGATTGGCGTTGGCATCCAGCGCGGCGATGCTGAAGACAATCGCCGGAATAAACGCGAGAGCCGCGTTGACGCTGATAAGGTCAGTTTTAAGACCGGCGATAGCTCCGAAAGAGACGAGCACGACGGGCCAGCCGTAGGTCTTGGTGACATCCGCGCGGTCATCGATACCCTTGCGCAGAGCGTCATACTCTTTGAGCGCCAGGCTTATCAAATATTTGTTTGTCTCAAGTTCTCTTGCCATGCTCGCCGCCGCGTTTGGACCACAAACTCAAGCTGTACAGGTTGCCTTCCCGAATCAAGCCTGAATCGAAAGCGTAAGGGCCGTCCTAATCCGCCGTCAGTGGACCATAAGTGTCCGGCCTGCGGTCGCGGAAGAATTGCCAGGTGTTGCGGACCTGTCGAATCATGTCTAAATCGAGGTCGGCGACGATGAGCGCATCCTTGTCGCGCGGGGCTTCGGCGACGAACTGGCCGCGCGGGTCGCAGAAGTAGCTCTGGCCGTAAAACTCCCCTATGTCCCAGGGTTGTTCGTGGCCGACGCGATTGATGGCTCCGATAAAGTAGCCGTTGGCGACGGCGTGGGCGGGCTGCTCAAGCTTCCAGAGATACTCCGAGAGTCCGGCGACCGTGGCCGAAGGGTTAAAGACTATCTCCGCTCCGTTGAGGCCGAGAGCGCGCGCGCCTTCGGGGAAGTGTCGGTCATAACAGATGTAAACTCCGACCCGCGCATAGGCTGTCTCGAATGTCGGATAGCCGAGGTTGCCGGGCTTGAAGTAGAACTTCTCCCAGAAGCCTGGCGCGACGTGCGGTATGTGGTTCTTTCTGTACTTGCCCAGGTACTTGCCGTCTGCGTCAATGACGGCCGCCGTGTTGTAGTAGATGCCGGCAATCTCCTCCTCGTAGATGGGCACGATGATGACCATGCCGTGCTGCTTCGCCACGTCCTGCATGAGTCGGACGGTCGGGCCGTCGGGGATGCGTTCGACCGCC
>DASWMI010000163.1:0-47368 GCA_036399835.1 Pyrinomonadaceae bacterium
CCAAGCCCGACGATAAGACGCATGATTCAGAAGGCAAAAGCTGAAAGGTCAAGAACAAAAGCAAAAGAGTAAAAGGCAGCTCGGCGGCGAGGACACTTGCGCCTGTGCCCTTTGACTTTGACGATGTTACTTCTAGGACCCTTCCTCTTCCTCTTTCTTGCCCTTGCCGATGACTTCAGGCTCGGCAGGCTCTTCCGTCGCCACGGGCGTCTCGACGACCTCTTCCTTAACGACGCCGACCGTCGCGATAACGGATTCGGCAGGCTCCAGAATCTCTATGTTCTCGGCGACATGTATATCCGAGACGTGGAGCACTTCGTGAACGCCGAGCTGTGAGACATCCACATCAATCGCATCCGGGATGTCGCGCGGCTCGCAACGCACTTCGACTTCGCGCAGGATTTGTTCCAGATGGCCGCCTCCATCAGTCACGCCGACAGGCGTCCCAATCAAGTGCAGAGGCACTGTCACCTCAATCTTCTGGCCTTTGACCAGCCGCACCAGATCAGCGTGGACCAGCCGACCGCGCAGCGGGTCAACCTGCCTGTCATGAAACATCACATCGCTGGCTCCGACGCCTTCTATGTCGAGCGTAAAGATAGTGTTTTGTCCTGACTCCGTGCGGAGAATCGCCGCCAGCTCTCTCAATGGCGCGACCGCCGCAATGACATCGCCTTCGCCGCCGTAAACCGTGAGCGGGACCAGACCGCTGCGACGCACGCGCCCCGCATCATTTTTGCCGCGCCCCTCGCGCCGCTGCGCACGCACTGTAATCGTTTCTTTGTTTGCCATAATTTCTACTCGCCCTCTCTAACAAGATTTCAGGTTTCAAGCCGGAGATTTCCAGGCCCGGATACTGCTTCAACCTGGAAAGCTCCAACCTGAAACCTGAAACAGTAACAAGTGTTTGCCCTTCAAACGAAGAGCGAGGAAACGCTTGTCTCCTCGTGGATCGACTTGATCGCTTTCGCTAAGAGCGGTGCGATGCTCAAAACTTTTATCTTCTTCGAGCCGCACGCATCATCGTGCAGCGGAATCGTATTGGTGACCACAATCTGCTCGATCTCAGAATCTTCGAGCTTCGGGATAGCCGTCCCCGAAAGCACAGGATGCGTAAAGCAAGCATGAATATGCTCGGCCCCGGCATTCTTCAAAGCACGCGAGACCTTGACGAGCGAGCCTCCTGTGTCGCACATATCATCAACAATCAAACAACTGCGCCCGCGCACCTCGCCCACCACATTCATCACTTCCGCCACGTTCGCCTTCTCTCGCCGCTTATCGCAAAGGGCCAGCGTCGCAGGCTCGCCCGAAGCGGACCTCAAACGTTTGGCATAGGCGCGCGCGCGTTCCGCGCCTCCGGTATCGGGAGCGACGACCGTCAGGTTCGGCAGCGGGTTCGCCTGGTAGTAGCCGATCATGACGGGCGCTGAGTAGAGGTGGTCCACCGGAATATCAAAGAAGCCTTGAATCTGCGCGGCGTGCAGGTCCATCGTCAGGATGCGATGCGCCCCTGCGACCGTCAGCAGATTAGCCGCCAGCTTGGCCGAAATCGGAACCCGCGGTCGGTCCTTTTTGTCCGAGCGCGCATAACCGTAATAGGGAATGACCGCCGTCACGCGCTCTGTTGATGAGCGACGAAAAGCGTCCAGCATCACCAACAGTTCCATCAGGTGCGCATCTGTCGGCGGGCAGGTCGGCTGGACGATAAAGACATCCGCGCCGCGCACGTTCTCTTCAATCTGGAAATTGAACTCGCCGTCGGAAAAACGCTCGGCGACGGCGCGCCCCAGATCGCAGCTCAGGTTATGGCAAATCTCTTCGGCCAGAGCGCGATTGGCGCTGCCGGAAAAGACCTTGATGCCGCCGGTGGTTCCCATAAATTAGTGACGCGTAATAGGTGACAAGTGACAGGTGACAAGACGAGCGATGTTCTTTCTTGTTACTTGTCACCCGTCACCAGCTACTACTCTCGCTCTTGTGGCTGGGGCGGAAGGATTCGAACCTACGAATGCCGGTTCCAAAGACCGGTGCCTTACCACTTGGCTACGCCCCAGTATCAACTCCCTGTCCTTCAGCCATCCGCGTCCCGCAGCGGAGCGGCACATGGACCAAGCGCACGCCAGTATTCGGCGCGCGACAGCGTTCGACATGGAAAAACAAGCCAGCCCGTCTCGGCCTTTAGTAATCCGGCAGCGCGCTCCTGCTCTTCCCTCTTGTCAAAGATACCAAAGACGCTCGACCCGCTCCCGGATAAGAGCGCGCCTGCTGCCCCGGCATCCAGCAGCGCCTCTCTGGCACGCTCGATTTCCCGATTGGAACGTAAAACAACCCGCTCGAAATCGTTGTGCAGTCCGGATGGTAGCGAATCGACGATTTGCGCCTCCGCGCAAGAAATAGAAAGAATAATGTCGCTATCCGCCTTTGTCAAGGCAGGCGCGTTCAATGCTTTGTAGGCTTCAGCCGTAGAGACCGCGGCGTTCGGAGTGACGATCAGAAGAGAGTCTCTCGTCACCTCTGCGAGAGGCCAGACTTCCGTTCCCAGACCCTTGCCGAGCGCCGTGCCGCCAGTCAAAAAGAAAGGCACGTCAGCGCCCAGCCCCGCACAGATTTCCGTTAGCTCTCGCTTGCTCGTCTTGATGTCCCACAGATAGGCCAAGCCGAGCAGTGCGATAGCGGCGTTGGATGACCCGCCTCCTAGCCCCCCCTGCGCCGGGATATGTTTTTCCAGATGAATAAAAGCTCCCTGCTTGACCGCGTATCGCTGCCGCAGAGCGTTCGCCGCGCGATGAATCAGGTTGCTCTCGTCAAGAGGAATCCCCTGCGCCTGGCAGGCGAGCTTAATCAGCCCGTCATCTCTTGAGGAGAACTTGAGCTGGTCCTGTAGCGTGACGGTCTGGAAGATTGTGCGCAGCTCGTGAAGGCCATCCGAGCGCCGTCCGAGCACGCGCAAGACCCAGTTGATCTTGGCAAATGATGGGAGCTTTAAAAGGAAGTCAGACACGAAGAGCGGCTCGCCTCTCAATCTCTAGGAGCACGAGCCGCCCATCAAGTTCTATGGCCTGGCGGCGTTAGCGCCCCATGAAAACCTGCGTAAAGAAGATGCGACCATCAGCCGCACGCGCCACGCCTATCGCCGAGCGCGTGAATTGCCTGTTAAGAAGATTAGCGCGATGCTTCTCCGAATGCACCCAGCGCTCGACGGCAAACCCCGCAGGATCATCGAAGCCCTGATTGTACGCGATATTTTCGGCCAAAGCTCTCCAGCCCGTAATGCCTCGCGTGCGCGCGCGCGTCTCCATATCCATCCCGTCCGGCCCAATGTGGTCGAAGAAATTCTGGCCCGCCATATTCTGCGAGTGAACCCTTGCCATACGGCACAACTCTTCATCCCACACCAGCGGCTGCTGCCCGCGCGCCCTGCGCGTCTCATTTATCAACTCGAAGGCGCGTCGCTCAAGACTCATGACAGCCGCCGAGACGGGCGCTGGGACGGCCCTGGCTGACGAAGCCATCATGCGCGTTTGCCCAGTCATGGGCACAACCTGCCGCGACGAAGTGATGAGTCGCGCAGCCGGACGCGCGCTGTTGGTTTGCCCCAGTGCCTGAACGGCAGTTAAAGCAAGCAAAGCGGAAAAGAATAAAGTGGAAAGCAGGAGCGGACGGCGCACAGCGCCAGCGGCTGGAAGGGGGAACAGATTTTTTCGGCTCATTTAGGGGATTCTCTTCAGACCCGCCAGAGGCGAACCCAATCAGGGCCGTGAGAAAGCTGCTAATACTTTAACCGTTTGGGGCAAACGGTTGTTTGACGGTTTTAAACATAGCAAAAACCTTGAATAACATCAACTACTTTTGGATTGTAGATAGATTGCCGAATTATTGCAACCTGGGCTGATGCTTTAGCCGATTCAGGTCAAACTCAAGAGTCTAATAAGTTTACGCTGATAAGCGGGGAGACACCTCAAGTAAATAGTTATGGCTGAGGGCCGGAAAACCAATCTTTATGAGCTTGAGGAGAGCCGCGCTATTTTTGGATTTCAGGGTTTAGCTTGGCTTTAATTCTGGCAGTCCCGCTGGCTTCTGTCGAGAGGGAGAGAGCCTTTTGCCAGGCTGCGCGGGCCAGTTCGAGCTTACCCTGCTGGCGATAAAGGTCTCCGAGATGCTCCTGTATGGTGGCTGAGGTTGTGTCGCGGCGTGCGGCTTCCGTCAGGTGACGTTCGGCCTCAACGAATTGTCCGAGCTTGAAATAGGCCCAGCCCAGACTATCCAGAAAGGAGGGGTTGGTCGGCTCTGCACGCACGGCGCGCTGAATCATCTCCAAAGCTTCGTTGAGCCTTTCGTTGCGTTCGACCAGAAAGTAGCCGAGATTATTAAGCGCCGTAGCATTATTCGGCTCTCTGGTCAGAACCTTTCGCAAAGACTCCTCAGAGCCTTTGGCATCTCCCGCACGCTCCTGCGCGGACGAGAGCACGACCAGGGCCTGCGTGGCTAGGTCCTGCCGGTCTGCGGGAGCCAGCGCGAGAGCTTTGCGCGCAGACGTGACAGCATCGTTGGCACGGCCCGCCTGTGTATAAAGCAGAGAGATAATCAGGTAGAGGTTAAAATCTTCGAGCGAGCCATTGAGCTTTGAGCGCAGCAGTTTGACGGCTTCGTCAACCTGTCCTGTGCGCGCTTTGGCGCGGGCCAGCAGTTGTAGCGCGACGAAGTTCGTCGGGTCTGAATCATAAACGCGCTGTAAGTCTTCAAGAGCGCTCTTGTCTCTGCTTCCGCCAGCCTCAAAAGCCTGGCTCAAGAGAATCAGATATTCTCTATTTTCAGGATTGAGCGTGATGGCGCGGCGGGCTGCGGCAACGGCTTCGGCATTGCGGCCCGCGCTCATGAGAGCCTCGGCCAGACGCGCAGAGGCGGCATCCGGTGTCAGCTCGCGGCCATTCGTGATGAACTGAAAAATACGCTGGTCCGTAGCGGGCGAAGCGGCGGCCCAGTGCTGGAAGGCATCAATGGCCGCGTCGGATTTGCCGCTTGCCAGATAAAACTCACCGAGCAAGGCCCAGCTTTCCGCATCCGGTGGATACAGTCGGACAACCTCGAGCAATTCTGTGATGGCGCGCTCAACCAGAGGCTTGTTCAGGTTGCCTTCCTTGAGACCGCTCTTGAGCGAATAGATGCGTGCCAGCAGGCGATGTGCGCCGAAGTTGCTTGAGTTGATGCCGATGGCAAGCTCTGCCTCGCGTGTCGCCTGTTCTAGGTCCTGTAGAGCAAAAAAAGCAATCTCGGCGAGCGCCGTATGAGCTTCGGCCAGGGTCGGGTCGAGCGCGGCGGCCTGTCTAAAAGCTTGCTGGGCCAGGCGTAGCGCCTCCTTATCATCACGATTGCCTCTCGCCAGATCGTAATAACGTTGTCCTTCGAGCAGCTTGGCGTAAGCCTGCTGGCGCTGTTCGCGCGGAGTATCGATTGATTCTTTTGCGCCGCGCGCTGCCAGGTTGCTTTGCTTCTCGACGGGCGTTTTCGAGGACGGAGCGATGAGCGGCGAAGTCGTGGGCGCGTCCGGCTGTGCCTGGACAGGCTGGACCAGAATAAAGAAGAACAGGCTGACAAAGGTTAGAGCCACGAGCCGGGTCGTGCGCGTATGGAGCTTCAACTGACACTTCCTTTCACAGGCGGCCTCTTCGCATCGTCTATCTCTTCGACACCGTCAACGACGCGCCGCCAGGCCATTCGACGCGGATAACAGTAAAGCAAGACGGCGAGGGCGATGATGCCCGCGCCGAGCGTGTAAAAGAAAAGGCCCGTCAAGAGCGTGATGACAAACCCTATGAGCGCGATAGCTCCGCCGAGCAAGGCCACCTGCACGGTGGTTTTCTGCAAAGTACTAAGCAGTCCGCTGATGCCATAGAGCGCGCCGATGTCTTGCAGGCGCATAGCCGAAAACCTTGTCCGGCGCAGAGCCAGAGCGCCGAAGCCGAGAATAGGCACGGCGATGCGCCAGGTCATGTCGAGCGAAGGATTATTGCGAGGCGTGATATATCTCTGGGAGAAAAAGGCTACGACGGCCAGCAGGGGCACGAGCAATAGCCAGACCTGGACCAGTCTCGCCGTCGCTTGATAACGACGCTCTAGCTCATCACCCTGACTGAAGGATTGCTTCATCGCCTGCTCCACGCCAAGCCCTCACACAGTTCGCCTATAAATTCTTGCCGCGAGAAAATTTCCAAACACGAGAATTCTATCACCCGGCTTTCTCGCTGAGCAAACAGAAGGGCCGTTAAATGCAGCGACGAGTGATAAGAGCTTATCTCTCATCACTCGTCGCTTGATTACCGGGCGCGGCTTTTATGGTCTGGTCCCGCTCGGAGTCGAATTGGCTGGCGCGGTCGGGTTAGCACCGTCTGCGGGAGGCCCCGGACGGGTCGGCTGCACTGTGATGCCGGCATCTTTTTTCGGCGTCGCCGTCGGAGGAATCGGTGTGGAGGTACTGGGCTGCGCGGGCGGACGAGCCGGAGCAGTCCGGTTGACGGGGGTCGTGCGCTGAATGACAGTATCGGGCGTCGTGGCGGGAAGGACTCCGCCGTTGCGCGCGGCGATGTCAATCAGGTCATTCGTCGCCTTGCTGTCCTTACTGATAAGCACGCCGTTTTTATCAACCGTGACATCAGCGTTGCCGACCACTTCCTGGACCAGCCTTTGTGTGAACGAGGGGCGCTCAGGTTCAGGCAGATTCTTTTTGATGGGGTCGGGTTCGGGCACGGGAGCGCCGATGATTTTCAACTGCTCGATGGCTTTCTCGGCATACTGGCTGTTGGGATAATCGCGTGCAATCTGCTGGAAGTATTTGGCGGCCTCGTCCGGCTCCTCCTCTTCCATGTAGGTGACGGCGTATTTAAAGAGCACTTCATCCATCCCGGAAAAGTATGGATACTTCTCCAGAATCTCCCTGTAACGCGATTGCGCGCCCTTGAGTCCGCCCTTATGATTTCTGTTGCGCTCAAAGTAGAAGTTGGCGACTTGCAGATTGTGCATCGCCAGATTTTCCTGGACCTCTCGGACACGAGCCTCCACGTGCGGACGCAGTGAAGTGTTTGGAAACTGCTGCAAGAGAACTCGCAGACGCTGTTCGGCCTTGCGCGCATGCGAGACATCGCGGTTTGCCAGCCCCATCTGTCTCATCTCGCACTCGGCGATCTTGAGCATGGCATCGTCCGCGAGCGGGTCTGTCGGGAAGAAGGTGAGCCAGTCCTGATAAGCCTGCGCGGCCTGTATGAGCGCGCTCGTCGTGCCTTCAAGATAGAAGCTATCGGCGATGGCGAGCTTCGCCAGCGGCAGGTAGGCCGAATCCGGATAGGTCGTGATAATCGTGTTGTAGAGCAGGCGGCCCGTATCATACTGGCTCTTGCGCACCTGCTTGGTCGCCTCATCAAACAAGACGCGGTCACGGCCCGGCGCAATCGTGCCCGTCAACTCTTCATACTTATCCTCGTCTCCGCCGCCGCCGAGCAGACCGAAAAAGCGTCCTTTCTTTTTCTTCTTGCCTGAATTGGCAGCGGTCTGAACAGGAGTTGCGCTGCGCGCAGAGGCGGTTGCCTGTAGGCCAGACTGGACGCGCGTCTCAAGGTCTGCGACCGAAGTCTCCAGTTTCCCCAGATCGCTCGCGTCAAACTTTTCGGAACGGTCCACCTTCCCGCGCAGGTCATTGACCTCGGAGAGCACTGTGCTGACATCCCGCTCAAGCCCACGCAGCCGCGAACGCGGGTCGTCCGCGACAGCTTTCCCCTTATCCTTGTCCTTCTCGCCACTGTCGCTCGCGTTCGTGGCAGCGATGGCACTGTTGAGCGAGCGGCGCATGGCCTCAAGCCGCTGCCGCATGACATCCAGACGCTGAAGAGGCGTGCCTTCGCCCGGCGCACGATTGGTTTCCTGCGCCGCGACAGCCGCCCCCGAAATCAAGATCGCGCACAGCATCGCGACCAACCTAAGAAAGCGAGAATGCATTATTAAAAACCTCCGAAAATGATTTTCGATTTTTGATTTAGGATTGCCGATTTCAAATTTGAAAGCTTCACCGCAATCAAATCTAAAATCGCCAACCAAAAACCGAAAATTCCTAGACCCACTGGACCGTCGCTTCGCGCAGGTCGCGAACGGCGGCTGAAGGGTCGGGTGTGCCGAAGACGGCTGAACCGGCGACGATGATCTCGGCTCCGGCGGCGGCAATTTCCGCGATATTGTTCAGGTCAATGCCGCCGTCAATTTCAATACGCGTGTGTAGCTGGCGCTCTTCAATCATGCGCCGCAGCCGACGCAGTTTCTCAAGAGAAGTTCGTATAAACTTTTGCCCGCCGAAACCAGGATTGACCGACATCAAGAGCACATAATCAGCAAAGGGCAGGGCCTCTTCGAGAGCGACGAGCGGCGTCGCAGGATTAATCGCCACCCCGGCCTGCCCTCCGGCCTCCTTGATGCTCATCAGCGTGCGGTGCAAATGGGCTTCCGTCTCGACATGCACGGAGACCATCTGCGCTCCGGCCCTGACAAACTGCTCCGCATAACGGCCCGGCTCCGTAATCATCAGGTGCGCGTCAATCGGGAGCCTGGTCCGGCGCGCGATTGATTTGACGACGGGCAACCCGATGGTTATGTTCGGGACGAAATGCCCGTCCATCACGTCAACATGCAGCAGGCCAGCGCCGCCGCGTTCGACTGCCTCTATCTCCTCGCCGAGCCGTGCGAAATCAGCCGAGAGGATTGATGGTGCGATCTCTACCATTCTACGAAGAGAGCCTGCGCGCCGCTCGCGGCTCTGCAATTCTTTCAAAGCAATGGACACCGGAGCGTCCGTGATTGTTGGCCTCAAGCTAAGGCGTGCGCCTGTTGTCGGGACTGACGAAAGGTGGTGTGGAGACCGGCGCACGACGGTTGATGTTCAAGTTGTTGCTGTTGCGGTTGACATTCAAATTCGCATTACGATTATTGACGGTGCGATTAGCGTTAGCATTCGCAGCGTTGCGATTGTTCAGATTGCGGTTCGAGTTCGCGCCCGTGTTGCCGTTGGTTGCGCTGTTGGCAGCGTTGCTATTTCGGGCATTCGCATTACTATTATTTGCGTTATTAGCGTTCTTGTTCTTCTTGGGCTTATTCTCGTTAGCGTTCTTGTTATCGTTTTGTGCCGCCGCAGACGCTCCCTTATCTTCTACCTTCTCCTCGCTCTTCTCCTGCTTGTTCTCCTCCTTTTTATTATCCGTAATCGAAGCGACGGTGATGGCGCTCTCGCCCTCTTTGGCTGTGCGGCTGACATCCACTGAGATAGTCTGTCCTGCTTTGACCATCTCGCCCGCGCGCGGAGTTTGCAGGATAATCACATCGGGCTTGGCATCCGCGACCGCACGCGTAGCGCGCACGCGTATATTCAAACCGGCATTATGAATCGCTTCTTCGGCGGCCAGACGATTCTGGCCCAGCACGTCCGGCACTTTCACTTCAGGGCTGCGCAATGAAAGATAGACTGTCCCGGCCAGACCGAAAACAAAAGCGACCGCGATAGCGATGATGATGCCAATCTTGCCAAAGGCCGAGAGTGCACGCGTAGCCAGAGCCACAGTCTTTACTTTACCTTTCCAATCCGCACGTGGGCGTGGCGGACCGAAACCAAGTCGCGAAGTCTAACACCCTGCCTTCGTGCCCCGCAAGCCGCCGTCCGAGCTTCAGTTGCGGCGCTCAAAGGCCGCTATAAAGAACCCGTCCGTCCCGTCTCTGTGCGGCCACGAGCGCGCCGTGCCATCAGGCTGTAGCAGCCTCCCCGCGACGGGCGCGTGGACCAGTTTGAAATCCGCGTCCCCTCGCAAAAAGGCCGCGACCACCTCCTCATTCTCTTCAGGCTCTACGGAGCAGGTCGAGTAAACGAGGCGTCCGCCGGGTCTGACCATCCCGGAAGCGTTGAAAATAATGCGTTTCTGGCGCGCAGAGAGGTCCGCGATGTCAGACTGTGAGATGCGCCAGCGGATTTCAGGGTTGCGCCGCAGCGTGCCCGTCCCCGTGCAGGGCGCATCCACCAGCACGCGTTCAAAAGAGCCTTGCGCAAACGGCAAAGTGACTTCGGCATCGAGCGCGACCGTGCGGACCTTGTCGGCCTTTTGCAACTCACTCGATTCAATCACGGTGCGCAGGCGATGCTCGTAAATGTCACCCGCGACAATCAGCTTGAGGTCGCGCGTCCGCGTGGCAATCTGCGTCGTCTTGCTGCCGGGTGCGGCGCAGGTATCCAGCACACGCTCGCCCGCACGCGCATCGAGCACCTGTGCCACAAGCTGCGAGGCTTCATCCTGAAGATAGATTCGCCCCTCGCGCGCCATCTTGCGCAACAACGCGCCCGCTCCCTGTATGCGCCAGGCATCCGGTGTGATTTCGGACGGCTCAAGCAGACCGCCCTCTGCGCGTAAAGCTTCGAGCGCATACGGCTCGCCCGTCTCGGTTTGGACCAGCCGGAAAGCCGTCGGCGGCGATTGATTATTAGCGCGAGCGAAGCCTTCAGCCTCTTCCAGACCGAAAGCTCTGGTCCAGCGTTCAATCAGCCAGAGTGGATGCGAGGTCTCGATTGAGATTCTTTGCAGCGGGTCTTTAATCTGAGCCGCAGGGTTGTACTGAGGCTCGCGTGTGGCACGCCTGAGCACGGCGTTGACCAGCGCGGCAGCCGAACGCAAGCGTGCGAGGCGCACCAGGTTGACCGATTCGTTGACGGCTGCGGAAGCGGGGATACGCGACAGCACGCGCAGTTGATAAAGGCCCAGACGCAGGGCCGTGCGAACGGGCAGGTCCAGGCTCTCGGCTTTGCGTCCGGCATAATGGGCTATTAAATGGTCCAGCCAGAGCTGCCACCGGAGCGTGCCCTGGACCAACTCGTAGCAGAGGGCGCGATCCTGCGCGCTCAATTCATCCTCGCTCGCGGCCAGCAGCAGCGAGGCAAAAGCGCCATCCTCTTCCACGCGCCGCAAAATGTTGAAGGCAGACAGGCGCGCGGGCGAAACGACGCGTGCAACGCTTTTTCTCTGCTCTTGACCTTCAGTGCTCTTGCGCTCGCTCATCCAAGCTTTTCGCCCGCCTCCACCCTTGCGCCGTTGAGAAAATCGCGCGCGCTCATACGCCGCTTCCCTTCCGGCTGAATCTCTAAGAGGCGCAGCATCGTTCCCGCTCCGCATGCGACGGATAGCTCTTCGCCCTGCGCCTTGATAATAGTTCCGAGACTGTTCGAGGAGTGGCCGCCGTGCTCCGCGCTGGCGCGCCAGAGGAGCAGGCGGCTTGATTGATAAAAGGTGTAAGCATTGGGCCAGGGTTGAAGGCCGCGCACTTGGCGTTCAATCGCAAAGGCATCCTGCGACCAGTCTATCAACCCGTCTTCGCGTCGCAACACGGGCGCGTAGGTCGCTTCCTCATCGCGTTGCGGCTGAGGGATGAGTTGGTCCAGCCGCGCGAGCGTCAGGCTTAACAGCTCGGCTCCCATCAACGAGAGGCGCTGCATCAGTTCTGTGGCGGTCTCGGTCTCGCCAATCCCTGTTTCCTCTCGCAGAAGCACTGGACCAGTATCAAGCCCTTCGTCCATGAGCATCGTCGTGACGCCCGTCAGGCTCTCGCCGCGCACGATGGCCCAGTTGACGGGCGCAGCGCCCCTGTACTTCGGCAGCAGAGAAAAATGCACGTTGATGCAGCCCTTTCGCGGCGCGCTCAAGAATGAAGGCGGCAGGATACGCCCGTAAGCGACGACGATAGCCGCGTCCGCATCATGTGAGGCAAACAGTTTCCAGGCTTCTGCTGTTCTTATTTTTGACGGCTGTTGAAGATTGAGGCCGTGTGCGAGCGCAAATTCTTTGACGGGCGAAGCGGTCAGCTTATGGCCGCGACCCGCCGGGCGATCAGGCTGCGTCCAGACGGCGACGACTTCGTGACCATCCTTGAGGCATCGCCTCAGCGTAGGCACAGCCGCTTCCGGCGTTCCCATAAAGACAATACGCATAAAGAAGCACGCTTCAAGCAGAGGCGCAAAGAAGCAGAGACAGAGCGCAAAGGACCAGGCGCGAAAGAAAGAGCCGCGCTTAATCTCTTTCAATCTCTCGAAGAGCTCGCGCGCCTCGGCCTGAACTTTATCGTCTCAGCTAAATAGCCGTGCGCTTTTCCTTGTTTGTCAGCCCGCCGCCGTCTATCTTTTCGGTGGAGACTTTGGCCTGCATAAAGAGGCCCAGGTAATCGCGCCCACCCGCTTTCGAGTCCGTGCCGGACATATTAAAGCCCCCGAAAGGATGGACGCCGACCAGCGCGCCCGTGCATTTGCGATTAAAGTAAAGATTGCCGACGTGAAACTCACGCCGCGCACGCTCGATCTTTTCGGGGTCTGAGGTGTAGAGCGCACCCGTCAGGCCGTATTCAGTATCGTTGGCGATTCTCAGCGCATCATCGAAATCCTGCGCCTTGATGACGGCCAGCACCGGACCAAAAATCTCTTCCTGTTCGATTCTCGCGCCCGGCTTAACGTCAGCGATGACCGTTGGCTCGATAAAGAAACCCTCCTCGCCATCTGAACCGCCGCCAATCAGGACGCGCCCGCCGTCCTCCTGTCCCCACTCTATGTACTGGTTGATCGTCTTGAAAGCTTTCTGGTTGATGACCGCGCTCATGCTGGTTTCAGGCTCGGAAGGGTCGCCGACTTTAATCTTCTCCGTGCGCTCAAGGATTCTGTCGAGCATTGGCTGGTAAACATCCTGGTGGATAATGGCGCGCGAGCAGGCCGAGCACTTTTGTCCCTGAAAGCCGAAGGCGGCCTGGACCACTCCGGTCGCGGCATCATCCAGGTTGGCATCCGCTTCGACGATGATGGCATCCTTGCCACCCATCTCTGCGACGACGCGCTTAATCCAGACCTGCCCCTGACCCACTTTCGACGCGCGCTCGTTGATACGCAAGCCTATTTCCTTCGAGCCTGTAAAGGCTATGTAGCGCGTCAGGTGGTGGTCCACAATCGTATCGCCGACCTCCGCGCCGGAGCCTGTCATAAAGTTGACGACGCCGGGAGGCATCCCCGCTTCCTCAAGCAGCTCGAAAAACTTGTAAGCGATGGCGGGAGCATCCGAAGAGGGCTTGAGGACCACAGTGTTGCCGGTCACGACGGAAGCGACAGTCATTCCTGCCATGATGGCGAGCGGGAAATTCCATGGCGGAATGACCACGCCGACGCCGAGCGGGATGTATTCGAGCCGGTTGTCTTCGCCTTCGATTTTCGTCAGCGGCTGCGGCCCTGCATAGCGCAGCATCTCTCGCCCGTAGAACTCGCAGAAATCAATCGCTTCAGCCGTATCGCCGTCCGCTTCGGGCCAACTCTTGGCAACCTCTTGAATCATCCAGGCGGACATCTCGTGCTTGCGCTCGCGCAGGAGTGCGGCGACGCGAAAGAGCAGTTCGGCACGTTCTTGCGGGGGAGTTGCGCGCCAGGTCTTGAAGGTCTCGTGAGCGGTCTCGACGGCGCGGCGCGCAAGCTCTTCGGTGGCCTTCTGAAAACGCCCGACGACCTCTGTCTTTCTTGCGGGGTTGAGACTCTCAAACTGCGCTTTGGTCCTGATGCGCTCGCCGCCTATGACGAGCGGATATTCGCGCCCCAACTCGCTCCTCACCTTCTCAATCGCCGCGCGCATCTGACGCGCATTCTCTTCCTGGCTAAAATCCGTAAACGGCTCATTGCGAAATTCACTCGGCATCATCACACCTCGAATCAGAGTCTGAGAGTCTGAGAGTCCGAGAGTCATGAGTCAAAAGAAAAAAGCTTTTGGCCTTTGACTCCAGACTCCGAGACTCTCGGACTCTCAGACTTTTTATTGATGTTAGCATACCCTAAAAAAAAACGCGGTCAACGCCGAAGCAGTTGAACGCGTTTGCGAAAACGATTTTGTGATGGGCCGGAGAGCGAGTTTAAAGGCTTACCACTCGCCTTTCTTTTGCAGCTTTTTGATCTTGCGTTTCGCCAGCTCGCGTTTGAGCGGCGTAGTCTTGTCAAGAAAGACTATCCCGTCGCAGTGGTCCGTCTCGTGCAGCATGCAGCGGGCCGTCAGCTCCATCCCGTCAATCTCGAAGAGATTGCCCTTCACATCGTGCGCGCGGACGATGGCGCGCAGGCTTCTGTCAACTGGAAAAAAGATGCCCGGAAAAGAGAGACAGCCTTCTTCGCCGCGTTGCTCGCCTTCTATGCGGACCACCTCCGGATTGACCATCACGATGCGCTGCTCAGGGTCTTCGCCGCCCGAACAATCCATCACGAAGAGGCGGCTGGAAATACCGACCTGCGGCGCGGCGAGGCCCACGCCATGCGCGGCATACATCGTCTCGAACATATCGCTGGCGAGCCGTTCCAGCTTCTCGTCAAACTCCATCACAGGGTCGCCCGGCGTGAGCAGCACCGGGTCGGGCCAATGTACAATCTTCAACTGAGCCATCTCTTCTTCCTTGTCTACACACAATCGCAGGCGCTTGATTCAAGCCCTTAAAGCCAGAAGCCTTTGGATGTTAATTTTACGACAAACGATGCTTCCCATGCCAGCACACAAGGACGCGCCGCAAGCAGCCCTTGGATTGATTACTTCATCTCTGACAGAACAACTCTCAGAAAGGCTTTTAAGCCACGGGCCGCTGCCTGTTTCGCTTTTATGCTACAGTAAAAAACGCTCCCTTATAGTCTGTTGAGACCTGAGCTTGGACAGGCAGGCTCTTTAGGATTGTTCACGATTTGGTTCGGGTATCTTTTAATTCTATGACGCAAACGGGTTCGGCTCTCAAACACGCTGGGCGAAAAACGGAAGAAAAGCTCGACGAGCTTGCCTCTCATCCATGGATCGAGCGTATCGCGCGTTTCGGTTACGCGACCAAAGGCGTGGTCTACATGGTGGTCGGCGCGCTCGCACTCCTGACCGCGCTCGGTCTCGGCGGAGACATGACCAATAAACAGGGCGCTCTCAGAATCATCGCCGCGCAGCCCTACGGCAAAGCCATGCTGATAGTGATAGGCTTCGGACTCATCGGCTACGTCGTCTGGCGGCTGGTCCAGTCGATTGCCGACGCGGACCAGAAAGGGCGCAAGCTCAAAGGGCTGGCTGTCCGCACGGCTTACGCCATTAGCGGGCTGGTCTACGCAGGGCTGGCCTGGACTTCTATGCAGATAGTTTTCGATTATGCGTCGAGCAATGACGACGGCGATGCGCCGAAAGACTGGACCGCGCGGCTGATGTCCGTGCCATACGGGCGCTGGCTGGTCATCGCCGTCGGGGCTGGCATTATCGGCTTCGGACTCTACCAGATATACAAGGGCTACAAGGCTAAATTTCGCAAGCGGCTCAAATCCGGCGAGATGCAGGAGACGATGGATACCTGGGCCACTTGGAGCGGCAGGTTCGGCTACGCCGCGCGTGGCATCTGCTTCGACATCATAGGCGTCTTTCTGGTCCAGGCCGCTTGGTATTTTAACCCGGACCAGGCGATAGGACTGGACGGCGCGCTGCTGGCGCTGGCTCAAACTCGTTACGGCCCCTGGCTGCTCGGCCTGATAGCGCTCGGACTCTTTACCTATGGCTTCTACATGCTGGTCGAAGCACGCTACCGCCGCATCGCGGGCGCATAGGAAGCCGCCGCGTTCTCTTTTAATAACTGCGCAACTGTTGCCGATAACCATCAAAGTTGCGCTTCATCTCATCCAGATGGTCTCCGCCAAACTTTTCGCGCATGGCGCGGGCCAGGACCAGCGCGACCATCGCTTCACCAATCACGCCCGCCGCCGGGACCGCCGTCACATCCGAACGCTCGAAGGCCGCAGACTCTTCCTGCTTGGTATCTATGTCAACCGAGCGCAGCGGGCGGCGCAGCGTCGAGATGGGTTTGAGAAAACCGCGCACGCGCAGCTCTTCGCCGTTCGTGATGCCGCCTTCGAGACCCCCCGCGCGATTCGTGTGGCGTTTGAACTGACTCTGAGCGGCATCGTAAGCGATCTCGTCGTGGACCAGTGAGCCTGGCAGGTTAACGGCCTCGACGCCCGCGCCGATGGCGACGGCCTTGACCGCAGGGATGGACATCAAGGCCTGGGCCAGTTGCCCATCCAGCTTTTCATTCCAGGAGGTGTGCGAGCCGAGTCCGGGGACAACATTGCGCGCCACAACTTCAAAGACACCGCCGAGCGTATCGCCCGCGCGCTTCGTCTCATCTATCAACTGGACCATGCGAGCCTGCGCCTCCGTGTCAGCGCACCGCAGCGGCGCGTCTTCAGCGATAGCAGCAATCTTTTCCCAGTCGAGTTCCAGAGGTTTATCAGGGATGCCGCCGAGCTGTATGACGTGGCTGCGAATCTCTATCTCAAAAGCGGCGAGTAGTTGTCTGGCGAGTGCGCCGCAAGCCACACGCGCCGCCGTCTCACGCGCGGACGCGCGTTCCAGCACATCGCGCAGGTCTCGCGCCCCGAATTTCTGTCCGCCCGCGAGGTCCGCGTGGCCCGGACGCGGGCGTTTTAGTCGGCGCGACTTTTCCGCCGACAGCTCGCGCGGCTCAACCGCCATCACATCGGTCCAGTTAGCCCAATCCTTATTCTCAATCGTCAAGGCGACGGGCGAACCGAGCGTCAGCCCATGCCTGACACCGCTCAGAATCTCCACGCGGTCACGCTCGATCTTCATGCGCCCGCCGCGCCCGTAACCCCTTTGCCGCCGCTCCAAATCAAGATTGAGCCGCTTGACATCAACAGCCAATCCCGCCGGCAGACCTTCGACAATCGCCACCAGTGCGCGCCCGTGTGATTCCCCGGCTGTCGTGAAGCGAAACATAAGAGCAGTTTTCAGTTTTTAGTTTTGAGTAAGAACAAAAAGTCGAGTACCGATTGTTGATGACTCGTTACTGATTATTTCCTTCAAGATATTCTTCCGCGAAGATGTTGCCGCGACCGAGTATGCAGGCCGGGTCGAAGGCGCGTTTGAGTGCGGCCATCTCGCGCAGATGCTGTTCATTGTAGAGCATACGCAGATAGCCTCGCTTGAGTTTTCCTATCCCGTGCTCGGCTGAGACCGTGCCGCCCGACCGGACGGCGCGCTCAACAAACCGCCCATAAATTTCAAGCGCCAGCGCGGCCTCGCGTTCATCGCGCGGCATGATGTTGACGTGAACGTGATTATCGCCGATGTGCCCGAAGATGACGTGCTGAAGCTTGCAGGATTGGAGCGTCTCTTTGTAAAAGCGGAGCAGAGAGGCAAACTCTGCGTCCGGAACGGCCATGTCTGTCGAGACCTTGCGCTGCCCATGACGGGCCAGCCATTCGTTGACCAACGCGGGCAGATGATGACGAAACTCGCGCAAGCGAGCGCGTTCCTGCTCGCCTGCGGCAAACCAGGAATCGTCAGCCATCGCTTGATGCCTGAGCATTAAGGCGAGCCAGGCTTCCATTATGCGATCTTCGGTCGCTTCGGTTGTTTCCTGCTCGAAAAGAATCGCGCCCGCTGCGCCCGAGGGCAGTTGCGCGTACTTGCCACGCAGCAGGTCCAGAGACTCTTTATCAAAATATTCCAGGGCGCGCGCATCAATTATCTCTTCCGTGTGGCCCCTGCGCGCCTCTAAAGAAGATGTTCGCGCCTCTCGGACGAATGCCAGCAGGTGCTCTTCATCAGAGAAAAAGATGACTCCGCTTAAAACGCCCGCAGGTTTTGGCAAGAGCGCGGTTTCGACCTCCGTGATGACGCCGAGCGTGCCTTCGCTGCCGATGAAGAGTTCGAGCGCATCCATGCCTGGCGCGACGTAATAGCCGGATGCGTGCTTGCGCGTCCGCGGCATTCGGTATGAGGGAAGACGCGCCTCTATCCGTCGCCCGTGCGAAAGCGGGATAAATAATCTTCCGTCATGATGGGCATGAATCTGCCCGCGACCGAGGTCGAGCACATCGCCCGTCGCCAGCGCAATCTTCAAACGACGTATATAGCTTCTCGTTGGTCCATACTTGAAGGTACGCGCGCCCGAAGCGTTCGTCGCCACCGTCGCGCCCAGGTAGCAACTTCTTTCGGTCGGGTCGGGCGGATAGAGTAAGCCTCTGGCCTCGACCTCGCGTTGAAATTCGGAGAGCAAGACACCTGCTTCTGCAATAGCCCAGCCGCCATCCTTCTCCAACACAATATCTTTAATCTTCCTCAGCCGGTCGGTCGCCAGCACCAGCCCGCCGAATGGCACACGGCCACCGACAAGGCCCGTTCCCGCGCCGGAGACCGTGACAGGCACGCGCTCCCTGGTCGCTTCGGCAAGCGCCTCTGCGACCTGCTCCGTTGTTTCAGGAAAGATGACGCGCGCCGCATGCCCGCCGCGCATGTTGCTGGCATCCATGAAGTATGACTGAATCTCTTCTTGAGCTGATTTAATCAGCATCATAATTCAACGCGAGAGAGGCGGATGTGGTTTCCTGGCTAGCTGATTCACGTCATCTGTAGCTCGCGGTCGCGCAGATACTTGATGCGGTCGCGCAGTTCCGCTGCGCGCTCGAACTCGAAGCGTTTGGCGGCTTCGCGCATCTCGTGTTCAAGGCGGACGATAGTCTGCTCTATATTTCCGCGTGAGTATTCTTCGATCTCGTCTAGGTTGAGAGGCACTTTGAAATAGTCTGCTTCGTAGGCCGTGACGAGCGTGGCTTCAACAGGCTTGACGATTGTTTGCGGCGTGATGCCGTGCTCCTCGTTGTAAGCCTCCTGTATGACGCGGCGGCGCGTGGTCTCTTCAATCGCGCGGCGCATAGAGTCCGTCACCCTGTCTGCGTAGAGCATCGCTTTGCCTCGCGCATTACGCGCGGCGCGTCCCATAGTCTGTATCAGCGAACGCTCGGAACGCAGAAAGCCCTCCTTGTCCGCATCCAGAATGGCGACGAGCGAGACTTCGGGCAGGTCCAGTCCTTCGCGCAGCAGGTTGATGCCGATGAGCACGTCAAACTCTCCACGGCGCAGGTCGCGCAGGATTTTGATGCGTTCGAGCGTTTCGATGTCGGAATGCAGATAACGCACACGCACGCCGACCTCGGCGAAATACTCGGTCAAATCTTCGGCCATCTTCTTGGTCAACGTCGTCACCAGCACGCGCTCGTTCTGCTCTACGCGGAGGCGACATTCTTCCAGGAGGTCGTCAATCTGCCCCTTGACGGGCCGTACTTCGACCACGGGGTCCGTGAGACCTGTCGGGCGTATAATCTGCTCGACCACCTCGCCGCCAGCCTTTGTCAGCTCGTATGGTCCGGGCGTCGCAGAAACGTAAATGGTCTGGCCCATGCGCGCTTCAAACTCTTGAAAATTGAGCGGGCGGTTGTCCATCGCCGAAGGCAGGCGGAAGCCGTATTCGACGAGCGTGCGCTTGCGCGACTGGTCGCCCTTGAACATCGCGCCGATCTGCGGGATGGTCTGGTGCGATTCGTCTATGACCATCATCGAATCGCGCGGCAGATAGTCGAGCAGCGTCGGCGGCGGCTGTCCCTCGCTCTTGCCCGTCAGGTGGCGCGAATAGTTCTCGATGCCGCGACAAAAGCCCATCTCCTTAATCATT
This sequence comes from Pyrinomonadaceae bacterium, assembly GCA_036399835.1. Classification (GTDB taxonomy): domain Bacteria; phylum Acidobacteriota; class Blastocatellia; order Pyrinomonadales; family Pyrinomonadaceae; genus DASYML01. The sequence goes on from DASWMI010000163.1 coordinate 19,570, forward strand.
TCAAGGTCGTACATCGTGCGCTGGTGAAGCCGCTGCGCTTCGACAAGTTTGCCTTCGGCGATCAGCTTTGGCTCCCACCATTCAAGCTCGGCGCGAATCGTCTTGATGGCACGCTTGATGGTCGGCTTCGACATCACGTAGTGAGACTTGGGATAGATTGGCAGCCGCGAAGTATGCTTGTGGAGCACTTCGCCGAGCAGCGGGTCAATCGTCGAGACGGAATCTATCTCGTCGCCCCACAACTCTATCCGGTAAGCCTGGTCCTGATAGCTCGGATAGACCTCCACGACATCGCCGCGGACGCGAAACGTCCCGCGCTCAAACTCTATATCGGAGCGCTCATACTGCAACTCGACGAGCTTTTGCAGCAGGGCATCGCGCGACATGCGCTCGCCCGGCTCGACAAAGAGCAGCATGCCGTAATAAGCGTCCGGGTCTCCAAGGCCGTAGATGCAGGAGACGCTGGCGACGACGATGACATCTCGGCGCTCGAAGAGGGCGCGCGTCGCCGACATACGCAGACGGTCAATCTCGTCGTTGATGGTCGCTTCCTTCTCGATGTAAGTGTCCGTCGCGGGGACATAGGCTTCCGGCTGGTAGTAATCGTAGTAGGAGACGAAATACTCTATGGCGTTTTCGGGGAAAAGAGTTTTGAACTCCTGATAAAGCTGCGCGGCCAGCGTCTTGTTGTGAGCGATGACGAGGGTCGGGCGCTGGACCAGGTTAATCACGCTGGCGATGGTGAAGGTCTTGCCGCTGCCCGTGATGCCGAGCAGCACCTGGTCCTGCGCGCCTTCGTTGAGTCCGCGCACGAGCGCTTCGATGGCCTGCGGTTGGTCGCCTTGCGGCTGGTATTCCGAGCGAAGTTTGAAAGGCATGGTGATAGTAAACAGTAACAGGTGACAAGTTAAAAATTGATTTTAACTTGTCACCTGTTAGTTGTCACATGTCACAGCCTTTTAGGCGACGGGAGTATCCGAGGCGGCCTGGCTGCTCAGTTGATAGATGGCCTCCATGACGGCCGAGCGAACTTCCATGGGGAGCGAGCCGCGCACGGCCAGGCGGCGGAAGGCAGGGAGGATTTCCTGCTGGCCGCTCAGGGCCAGGAGCTTGACGACCGCGAGGCGAACTTCGTTATTGGGATGCTCTTCGATGGCGCGGATGAGCGGGCGGACCTCGCCTGCTTTGGACATCAGGAAGAGCAGAGAGAAAGCATCGTAGGTCTTCTCGCGGCTTTCGCCCATCAGGTTGCCGATGGCTTCTGCGGCGAGGCCGGAAGAGGCCAGGGCCGCGCCGATGTTGCGGCGACGCTCCGGCGGAGCTTCGCGCAGGGCGCGCGTGAAGGAGGCCGCACGGTCTTTATCAAGATGAAAGAGCGAGCGTGCCGCAGCATCGCGCACAGTCTGCTCAGGGTCATCGAAAGCGGCGCTAATCTCGCGGAAAGCATCGCCGCTGCCGAGCCGCGCCAAATCCTCCACGGCTGCCGCACGCTGCTCAGGCTCTTCGCTCCCGAGCCGTCTGAGGATGTTGTTCGGGACGGTCGAGAAATCTTCATCTCTCTCAGCGATACCGACAATCCTCTCGGTCTCGGGCGGTTCGGCCTCCACGATGGCAAAGCTGTTGGGCGATGCCGCGACCGTCTCAGACGTGGCGGCCTCAAGCTCCTTGCTGGTCTGCGTGAAGGGCGCGGAGGCTGGCTCGGCAGCTTCGGTCGCCATCTCGGTTATCAATGCAGCTTCATCGAGGACTACCGGCGTGACGCCGCTCTCGGCTGACGGCTGGTCCAGCGACTCCGGCTCCGCGTTGATGTCTACCTCAAACCATTCGGGCGAAACTGGCTGGCGGCTCTCGACAGTGGCGGGCGAAGCCGCTTCGTCTGCAACATACTCGCCCCGCTCGATGACTTCGGTTATAGGCTGGCTGGCAGCTTCGGCTTCCACACGCTGGCGTTCTTCTTCGGCCAGGCGAAGGGCTTCCGCCTCTGCACGTTCGCGCGCGGCCTGCTCTTCGGCCTGTCTCTGCGCTTCGGCTTCAGCCTCCAGACGCTGGCGCTCCGCTTCCGCTTCGATGCGTTGGCGCTCCTCTTCTTCTGCGCGAAGCCTGGCCTCTTCGGCCGCGCGTTGCTCTTCTTCCTCCGCACGCTGGCGCGCAGCCTGTGCGGCAATCTCCTGCCGCGCTCTCTCGGCCTCTTCGCGCTGGCGCGTCTCCTCCTCGACGCGCAAACGTTCTTCCTCTTCAAAACGTCTGCGGGCCGTTTCCTCTTCGTCCCTCTGCGCGTCTTCGTCGGTTTCCTCTGCGACGGCCTCCGAAGGAATAAGCAGCGATGCGGCTGCGAGGCCCAGGGCGGCTGGTCCAAGATAGCTTCCGGCGGACGCATCCTCTTCGGTAGCAGCCGGAGTTTCGGCAACCTGAGGCTCGGAGACCTCCTGCGTTTCCGCTTCGGTTAAAGCAGGCTCAAGCTGCTCGACGCCTACTGCCTGCGTCGTCTCGGTCAGAGGAGCTTCGACTGTCTCTTCCTGCGAAGCTTCCAAAGACTCGTCGCCGGAAGGAGCAGTCTCCACAGCTTCAACGGCTTCGACGGCCTCAACAGTTTCAACTTCGCCAGCTTCAAGAGCGGCGGGCGCTTCTTCCGTCGCCTGCTCGCCAGCGACTGCCTGCGCGGCTTCCACTTCAACGGGCGCGGGCAACGCCGTCTCTTCCTCCGCGGGCGTGCTGGCTTCGATAGCCCTTTGAATCAGCGAGCGGTCAACTCGCTTGACCTTCTTGCGATTTCTCTCGCGCTCAAGCAAAGCCTGAAGCGGCTCGACGGCTGCCGGGTCGCGCACTTCGGCCAGCGCCTCGACAGCCGCGCGGCGAACTTCGAGCGTCGAATCTTCGAGCGCTGCGACGAGGTGCGGTGTCGCCGCCCTGTCGCCAATCAATCCCAGATGACGCGCGGCGGAAGCGCGTTCGGCAGGAGCATCTGCGGTGCGCAGGTCAAAGGTCGCCTCGTCGAAATAGCCGTGCTTGATAAAAGCCTCGCGCGCGCGCTCACGCTTCTCCTGGTTGCGGCCCGCCAGAGCCGCGAGCAATCCGGCGGCGACCAGTTGGCGCGTCCCTGTATCAACCGCGCTGACAACGGATTCGTCATAAGGCTCGCCCGCGAGCAGCTTGTTAATCTCTACATTCGCGCCCTCGAAATCCGCCGCCGGGGCGTCCTCGGCGTGCGCTGTCTCAATCTCTTCCGCGACCGCCTCTTGCTGCTCAGGCAACTCCTCGACGACGGCAGCCTCTTCCAGCGTGACTGTCGGGGCGACCAGCGCGGGCGTCAAGACCTGCTCCGCGACGGGAGTCGCAGCCAGAGGCGTGACCCTTTCAGTCTCTTCAATCCTAGACTCTTTAAGTTTCTTCTCAGGGAAGCCCGCGTCGGGCACGTCAGGGCGGGTTGTGCGGCCAGACCTTGCGCGCGCGATGATAAATCCGACAATCGTCAAGAGGACCAGCCCGATGATGATTGCCAGAGGCCAGTTGCGCGCGACGGCTGCGGCGAAGGCTGTCCCGCTCGAAGGCTGTGCCGTCGTCGTGACTGCCGAAGGCACGCTCGGAGCGGATTGAGCCTGCGCGATCTGCTCCGGCGTCTGTGTCTGCGCCGGACTCTGGACGGGACTCTGCGCGGGAGAAGGAAGTACGGTCGAGACAGGCGGAAGCTCGCTCTCGCTGCCCGTCGGCGCGACACCCGGGGGCACAACGGTTGAAGCGTTCGGCAGGCCCTGCTGATTTTTGACGACTTCGCTATCCGCAGGCTTAACGGTGTTCGCGTTCGCGGTGTTGGCGTTGACGTTCGGTGTTTGAGCGCCGGTTGTCTTGCCGTCCTGCGTGATGCGGACTGTGGGCGTCGGCGAAGTGTTGGGAGGCTGCGACTGCGCGCCCGCGTTCGCGCCCGCGCCAGGCGTGTTAAAGACTACTTCCAGCCGGTTGAATTTCTGTTTGACGTGCGCGCTGGTCCCGGGCTGCAAACGAAAAGAGAGCACAGCATCGCCGCCGCGCTTCTGGACCTGTACATCTTCAAAGCCTCGCCCGCGCATGCTCTCGGCGCGTGGCGCGTTGGCTTCGGGGATGACCACGTAGTAGCGGTCGCCGCTCCTGTAAGCCGAATAATCATTGAGCGGCACGTCGGAAGTAATCATCACGCGCGAGCCGTCCGGAGCATCGCTGCCGCGCAGTTGAGTGATGTTTTTCTTCTGCGATGGGACCGCCGCAGACTGGTTGGCTTGAGTCGTCTGCTGACCTTGCGGCGCGGGTTTTCTTCTTCTACGCTGCGCGCTGACCATTGAAGCGGCAGAGAGCAGGAGCGCCGACAGGAGTAGCAGAACGACAAGAGCGTGCCGTTTTTGGAGGGGCAAAAGTGAGCGGGCCATTTTGTCTTTCATCGGGGCGCAGGGACCGAAAGATTCTGTCTGAACGCCTGTATTATGCAATGCTCAAGCCTCTTAGTCCAGAGATTAGTAGCCGGAGGCTGGTCAGAACGGCTTGCTTATCTGCGGCCTCTCGGCTCCGGTCTCTAAACTCTATGCTCTGTTTCAAGCCGGCTGAGCCTGGTCCATCTTATAGACAACTTCGAGCAGTGCGGTGCGCACTTTCTCAGGCAGACCGTCGCGCACGATCAAGGGGCGAAGTTGCTCGCTCACTTCCGGTCCACCCGAAAGACCGAGCAGGCGTGTGGCGGCAAGGCGGACATTGATGTCCGCGTGGTTGGCGATAGCTTCGAGGAGCGGCCCGATCTCGTTCGATTTCGCCAGCAGCGAGAGCATCGAGAAGGCTTCGTAAGCTTGCCTGCGGTCTTCGCTCGAAAGACGGTCAATGACCTGTGCGACGATGCCAGCCTCTATGCAGGCGCGGGCCACCCCGCGCAGCGTCTCGGCATCAGCCGTCTCAAGCACGCGCACATAAGCGTCCGCGCGGTCGAAGCTCAGACGCGAAAGCGCACGCGCCGCTGCGGCCCTGACTTCCCTCGCCTCATCCGCGAGCGCAATCAGCACGGGAGCAAACACAGATTCGTGGTCAATCGCGCCGAGGCTAGAGATAGCCGCCGCACGCACGCTGGACTCTTCATCACGCGCGGCAATCATTGAGAGCGCCTCGACCGAACGCTTGACCTGAAATTGGGCCAACTGGCGAACGGCTGCCGTGCGCGCCTCGACATCTGTGCTTTCGAGCCGCGAGAGCGCCTCCGAGAGGCTCTCATTCTCAAGCCATTCGGGAAGCTGTTCGACCTTGCCCGACGGGTCCAGATGAGTAATCTCGCCCGTAAAGTCTTCCTCCGCCAGATTGGCGAGCAGGGCTTGCTCGTCTTCCAGATTGAGCGAGGCAAAGGTGACGAGCGAATCAACCGAGCAGGCGTTGAGCGCGCGGCTGAGTAACTCGGAAGGCACTTCGGGGCATTTGCGCGCCATGTCTAGCAGCGCGCCGATAGCGGCTGGCAGTTTCAGCTCGCCCAAGCTCATGACGGCATGAGTGCGGACGACCAGCTCCGAATCGTAAAGCGCTTCGAGCAGGAACGGCAAAGCCGAGGCCGCTCCAATCTCGCCGAGCACGCGCGCCGCAGACGCACGCTCGTAAGCATCATGGGCCAGCAGGAGCGTTGCCGCCTGCCGAGCCACAAATCCGTATTCCTCCAGCGCGCGACGTGCGCGACGACGCCCTTCTTCTTCCACTTCCGGCGATTGCAGCGCCTTCATCAAAGAGGTCTCCATCGCGCGGCGATCATCCGCAGCGCGTGAGAGCAGGACATCCATACGGTGCGGCTGGCCCAGCAAGAGCTTGCCGACTTCCTGGTCCACTCTATACGCGCCGTAGATGGCCGCTGGACCAGCAGGCTGCTGACGAACTTCGAGCGCCTGTTGTCGCGTCTCCTGTTCGCCGGAGGACGCGTGCGAGGCTTTCTGAGCCGCAGGCTGATCGCTGCTTCTGCGAACTTCCTTTCTTCTCTCTTCCCTGCGCCGCTCGACGCCTGTCTCTTCGACCGCGCCATTAACGGCCTGCGCCTCAACGGCCTCGACGGTCTCAGCGCCCTGCTGCGCTTCCTTTTTATCCGTCTTGCTCTCAAATTTCTCTTCCTGTCTGGCGCGTATAAAACGCACCAGGAAGAGCGCCGCGACGCCAAGCACCAGGAAGATGACGACGCCTGTGATCGAAAAGAGTCTCGCAATAAAACCGGGGCCGCTCTCTGCGACCTCAACAGGGGGTGCGGCTTGCTCGCTGCTTGGCTGTTGCGGAGGGGGCGCGGCGCCATCCGTCACGGGAACGAGCGGCTGGCTGGTCGCTGCCTGCGCGTTATCCGTCGGCTGCGCGGATGCCTGCGGCTGAGCGCTGGGCTGTGGGACGGCCTGTTGCGCGCCGACCGACGAGGCGCTCTGCTGGCTCGCCGCGGGAGCACTCGCCGAAGAGGAGGATGAAGAGGCCGCGACCGGCACGCTCGCCGAGCGCGTCTCTATCTGGTCCGACGCGGCTGAAGCGACCAGGGGAGTTTCGACGCCCGCGTTGCGCATGGCGCGCGGCAAACGCCCTGTAGATGTCTCGGCCAGCGAGTCATCCTTGCGCTCTCTGCTCTCACGCCTGCGCGAAGCAGCCGGAGCGCTGGTCTCCGTCTCGCTCTGCGTAGTATCAATCCCGCCGTTGACGACTAGGTTGAGATGGTTAAAGTGCGGCTCAACCGTCACGCTTGAGCCGGGGCGGACGGGCACGAGCAATTCCAGCGCCTCATCCAACTGGCGCACCTTGACGCCACGCGGGACGCCCTTTAGATTGCTGCGCCCGGCCTTTGGCAGGACCAGGTGAAAGCCTTCGGCATCCTGCCAGGTCTGCGTGTGGTTGAGCGGCGTATCGGCGGAGATAGTCACGACCGTCCGACCGTCGGCGTGTTTGGTGGCGACGCCCGCAACGTTGACTGGACCATTTTTCGAGCGTTGCGCGTGCGGGTTGCCCGTCGGCGTCAGGACGATGGCGAGCAGCAGGATGGAGAGTGCGGCCTGGCGTGTGGTCTGGCGTGGCTGAAAAGGAGCGTTTGGCATGGGAGTAAACTCTTTTGGGTTTGGAGCAGGCAAAGCTTTGGTTATGGCTTTGAGATTGGGGAATCAGAGGCGCGGGCGAGTGGGCCTGGCTCTAATTGTGGAATCGCGCCGGGAAGAGTCTCTACTGGAAGGCGCGAGCGCGTTTGAGAGAGCAGCTATCTTTGTGTGTCAAAGGCTGAGGCGATGACTGAGCATCGCTCAGGGTTGCGGGCGACGAGCTTTGGGAAGTTTAAGGCTGCTCGTCGTTGAACTTGTAACCGATGCCCCAGACGGTCAGGACCATCTGTGGATTTTCGGGATTCTCTTCGATCTTCGCACGCAGGCGATTGATGTGTGAATCAATCGTGCGGTCGTAGCCTTCATAAGAATAGTCCCAAATCTTTTCGAGTAGATACTTGCGCGGAAAGACGCGACCGGGGTTGGAGGCGAAGAGCCGCAGCAGGTCAAACTCTTTCGGAGTCAGGTCAACCTGGCGGTCGCCGACCATCACTTCGCGTTTCGCAGGGTCGATACGCAGCCTGCCGCGCACGACCGGAGCTTCGTCGCCCGTCCCGTCCGTGGCAACGCCTGTGCGTATGCGACGCAGGACAGACTTGATGCGCGCTTCAAGCTCGCGCAGCGAGAAAGGCTTGGTGATGTAATCATCCGCGCCCATCTCCAGCCCGAGCACTTTATCAACCACATCGTCTTTGGCCGTCAACATCAGAATCGGAATGTAGGAAGCCTTTTCGCGCAGCTCCCGACAGACCGCGAGGCCGTCCATCTTTGGCAGCATCAAATCAAGGACAACTACATCCGGATGGTCATGCAAAGCAGACTGGACACCGGCCAGCCCGTCTTCGGCAGTCTTCACCAGATAACCCGCGCGCGTGAAATATTCGCTAATCGCCGTAGAGATGTTTTCGTCATCCTCGACGACAAGCAAAGTCGTCCGGCGCTCGCCCGGAGCAGGCATCTCATGACCGTCTTGATTCTTTGGTTTTACTCTATCAGTGGATGTTGACATCGGTGGTTATGTATCCACGAAAGGCAAACTCGTTCAGCTTGCTGTTGAGTGCGCCGGTGGCGTTGGCGCAGCTCGGTCATAAAGAATATAGCAGGATAAGACGAATAAAGACAAGCATTAAGTTAAGAAAATAACGGGACGTAGTGGTGAGCAAAGATGAGCGGCTGGAGGGCTGAGTTTGGAGACTGTAGACTGTAGGCCGGAGGCCGGAGTTCAGAAGATGCTTTTTACTAAACTCCGGCCACCTCGCCGACAGCCTCCAAACTCCAGGCTTTATGGCTTGGGCTGCGCGGGCCGTGCGCTCTGGCGCGAGCGTTCCAGCATCTGCATCAAGAAGCCGTGCAGTTGCGGACTTTTTTCGGCACTCTTTCCCAGTTCCTCGAAAAGCGCCTGCGAGCGCGGGTCGCCCAGCGTCAAGAGGGCTTCGGACGAGGCGGCGATAAGACCGAAGTTGGACGCGCCGAAAGCCTGCCTGAGAGTCTCGCTAATCAGCGCGAAGCTACGCGGGTCTTCGCGCCCGACCGCGCCCAGAAGCCCCAACGCCGCTTCGCGCACCTGCCCCGAATTGCCCGGACGGGCGAAGCGGAAGCCAAGCTCAAGCGCGCGCTTGTCTGCGAGCGCGGCCAGCCCGTTCAGCCCGCTGGCGCGTATATTATCGCGCCATGATGGCAGCTCAATCAGCTTGAGGAGCGCGGCGTAAGCGTTCGCGCTCTTGGTCTGGCCGAGCGCTGGGGCCGCCGCCTGTATCACTGCATAGCTCTGGTCGTTGAGGAATTGCTGATAAAGGTCTGCCAGCTTCGGGTCTTTCGTCGAGGCCAGCGACCTGATAGCGCGAGCGCGCACCCTGGACCGCTGGTCCTTTGTCGCGGCGAGCAGGGCCGCGCGCGCCGCATCGCCCGGAACATTATTGAGCGCCGTCGCCGCTTCCACACGCACGGCCCAGAATTTATCGCCCGTCAAGGCAGCTCCGACGGCAGCCGTGATACTTTGTTTCTCGGCAGCGGCGGTCGAATCCTTCTGCATCCGGCCAGCCAACTGTTGCAGCGCCCAGACGCGGCCCAGCACATCCTGGTCATGCGACAACTGGTAGGTTAACTGCTCGGTCGTCTTCTCGAAGTTCAATTCTTTAATCAGCGTCCCGCCGAAATCGAAATTAACAAGGAGCGGCTCGGAATCAACAGGGAAAGAGAAGCTCTGGTCCTCTTTCGGCTCAATCTGCACACGCTCGATGCGTGTTCCGGCGTTGGTCCCGATCTCTATCTCGACAGGAGTCTGAAAGAGCTTCGCCTGCGGGTACTGCGAGTCGGGGTCCGGTTTCTGTTCCTGGCGGACGTTGAGCGTCAGGGTCTTTGCCGCCGGACTGTAAACTTGCGTCACGCGAAAGACAGGGTGGCCCATCTTGTAGAGCCACTGGTCAAAGAACCAGTCCATGGGCTTGCCCGTAGTCTCTTCGATGGCGATGCGGAATTGCTCTGTCTCGACGGGCTGGTGCGCATACTTCGTCAGGTAATGATTGATGGCGCGCCACCAGTCGTCATCGCCGAGAGCTTTCCGGAGCATGTGCAGCACAGCTCCGCCGCGAGGATAAGCATAGGTATCGAAGACCGCATCGGGGCTGGCGTAATTGTTCGTCACGATGGGACGGCGATTCCCCTGTGCCCAGGTGTTGTAATAAGCATCCTGATTTCCCTTGACATCAAGATAAAGAAAATCATCACGGCCCAGCCTGTGCTCGTCCCACAACGCCTGAAAATAGGTCGCGAAGCTCTCATTGAGCCAGAGGTCCGCCCACGTGCGGCACGTCACATAATCGCCGAACCATTGATGGGCCAGCTCGTGCGACTGTATGCCGTCCGTGTCCTGGTCCAGTTCCGTGCGCGCGTCGTGGATGGCTAAATCCCACATCGTCGTCGCCGTGATGTTCTCCATCGCGCCGCTGAAATCGCGCGTCATCGTCTGTTCATACTTGGCGTAGGGATACTTGACTCCGGTCTTTTCCGAAAAGAATTTGACCATCTCCGGCAACCTGGCCGCAGAGACTTTTCCTTCCTCCACTTCGTTCGGGTAGACATTCGTGATAACGGGAATGCCCGCGTAGTTCCCTATGATTGGCGCGTATTCGCCGACGACAATCGATGAGAGATAAGGAGCATGAGGCGCGTCAATCTTCCAGTAGAAGGTGCGCGTGCCGTCCGCGTTGTTCTTCGTGTCAAGGAGCTTGCCGTTGGAGATGACTGTCAGGGGTTTCTCGACCGTCGCGATTAGCTCGCTTGTAAAGAAATCGTTCGGGTGGTCGAAGCAAGCGAACCAGTAGTGATTATATTCGGTCTCGCCCTGCGACCAGATTTGTCTGGGCCGTTTCGGATCATCCTGCGTCGGCTTGATAAAGTTAAGGCCGCCTCCGCCGTTGACGCTGCGCTTCTCCGTAGAGGGCTGGTTGGTGTGATAGGCGAGCGTAATCGTGATTTCATCCGAAAGCTGGTAAGCGCGGTTGAGCGTGATACGCAGCTTCTCTCTGGCCTCGTCCGTCTCGTACTTGAGCGGCGTGCCGTTTGCCAGCTTGACCGAAGAGAAATTGATGAAGGCTGCATCCAGCTCTATGTTGCGTAAATCTGCGCGGAGCGGAGCGAAGGTAAAAGTCTCCGTCCCCATGGCCTGCTCGCGCTCCCAGTCGAAACGCAGATCGAGCTTGATGTGTCGCGTATCATAGTTGCGTTCGGGGATGTAACGAGCCGGCGGAAAGGGGCGTGCGCGTCTCTGCGTTTGCGGCGTGCGTGGCAAAGGAATGGTCCGCGCAAACGCGGCGACTGGTCCAGCGAGCACGAAAAGGACCAGCGCCAGAGACAACGCTTTTATCGAAAAGCGAGAAGAAGGCTTGTGTCGCATGTCATCTCCAACTAAATTTCAAGCTTGGCCGGGAAGGCTTCAAAAGCGCCCGGCAGTTGTGATATGTGTGCGGGCGCTCTAAAGAGAGTGCCTCAGAACTGAGGACCCGGTTTTTACGTTTAAGAATCAGGTATTGTTGCACGGAATTCCACCAAGTTGAAAGGACGCTACCCCCGATGACACCGGAAGAAAGACAGGAGTTGATTTCAAAATACCAGGCTGGCTATGACGAAGTAGTCAGAAGCCTCGAAGGCTTTAAAGAAGAGGACCTCACGGCCCATCCGATTCCGGGCAAGTGGAGCGCCAGCGAGATTGTTCACCACCTCGCGGACAGCGAAACCATCAGCGGCATACGCCTGCGCCACCTGCTCGTCGAAGACAGCCCGACTATTTATGGCTATGACCAGGAAATGTTTGCCGTTCGCCTCGGCTACAATCATCGAGAGATTGGACCGGCGCTCGAAGCCTTCCGCGCCGCACGCGCCAACACCGCACAACTTTTCGCGCGCATGAACGAAGACGACTGGCAACGCGCGGGCCAGCACACAGAGAGCGGGCGCTACTCCGTAGAAGACTGGCTCGCCATCTACGCCGCTCATGCGCACAACCACGCCTCTCAAATTCGACGCTTGAAAGAAGCAATTAATAATCAGTAAACAGTTTTCAGTTTTCAGTTAAGAACTATTCGTGCTTTTCTTAAAACTGGAAACTAAAAACTGAAAGCTGAAAACTAATTCCCTTGACAAACATCGTAGAGCGCGAGCACAATCTCGCGTCTCGCTGCGGCCAGGCAACTTCACTCCGCGACAGAATCGAGCCACCCGCTATGACCGGCGCTGCGCCCGTACTTGAAACATCTCTTTCCGATCTTCAACTGATACGACGCGGCAAAGTGCGCGATGTCTATGCGGTTGACCCAGAGCGCCTGCTGATCGTCGCCACGGATCGCATCTCCGCCTTCGATTGCGTCTCGCCGACGCCGATTCCGCGTAAGGGCGAAGTCCTGACAGCGCTCTCGCGTTTCTGGTTCGGGCGTCTCTCGGACGTTGCGCCAAATCATCTGTTGACGACTCTCATCGAGGAGATGCCGGAGACTGTCAGCCTGCACAGCGAGAGCCTACGCGGGCGCTCCATGCTGGTTCGCCGGACGGAGGTCTTCCCCGTCGAGTGCGTCGTGCGCGGCTATCTGGCAGGCTCAGGCTGGAAGGATTATCTTCGGACGGGCGAAGTCTGCGGCCACAGCTTGCCGCCGGGCCTGAGTGAAGCGGAAGAACTGCCCGAGCCGATCTTCACGCCCGCGACGAAGGCCGAAGAAGGCCACGACGAAAATATCAGCGAAGAGCGTATGCGCTCGATTCTCGGAAGTCGGACGACACAGTTCCTGCGCGATGTTTCACTCAGGCTATACATGGAGGCGAGCCGGTACGCGCGCTCTCGCGGCATCATTATTGCCGATACCAAGTTTGAGTTTGGCACCGATAGCGAAGGCCGCATCCTGCTCATTGACGAAGTGCTGACGCCCGACTCATCACGTTTCTGGCCCGCAGCCGAGTACAGGCCAGGTGGACCACAACCCTCTTTTGATAAACAGTTCGTCCGCGATTATCTGGAGACACTTGCCTGGGACAAGAAACCGCCTGCGCCGCCGCTTCCCACGGAAGTCATAGAAGCGACTACCGCACGCTACATGGAAGCTTACAGGCTATTAACGGGCGCGAGCCTCGCGTCCTCCTGAGCCTCTCGGACCAAAGCAATCCCTTTTCGGCCTCCTGACTTTTTTTGATGTCCATCAAAGATTCGCACTTTTTATCTGCCTGTGCGGTCTGCAAGAAGGCGAAGCCATCAAATGAACCGTTAAGACAAACAGAATAAATTGGAGTCCCTATAGACATGCGTGCCCGACTTGAAGCTCTGATTGACGAAATGCTCGATGGTCAGATCATGCTTGACGAAGCCCTCGCCGAGTTTGAAAAACTCTATATTCAGAAAGCCCTCTCGCGTCATAAAGACCACCTCTCGCGCACGGCCAACACCCTTGGCATACATCGCAACACGCTCTCCAAACGCGTCGCCGCCTATCGCACACAGGAACGCGCCACCACCACCCGCTCGCAGGCCAACAACCGCGCCCACAAACGTAAATCCAGATAAGCGCACAGCCCCGCCCGGCCTCGGCTCTCTCTCTCAACTCGTATTGACAAGCCATCATTCTTGTTTTATGTTTAGCACTCGCTGACAAAGAGTGCTAAAATGCGGTTGGCGAATATTAGTAGGATTATTTTCCCATCACCGTTATTTTATCGGTCAATCGAAAGGAGCATGGAAGTAGTATGGCTACGAACATCAAGCCCCTGCATGATCGTGTGATTGTGCGCAGAATTGAAGAGGGCGAGCAGATACGCGGAGGGATTATCATCCCGGACACCGCAAAGGAGAAACCGCAGGAGGGCGAGGTTATCGCCGTCGGCGAGGGCAAATTCCGCGAGGATGGCACGCGCCAGACTCTCGACGTGAAAGTCGGAGACCGTGTGCTGTTTGGCAAGTACAGCGGTTCCGAGATCAAGCTGGACGGCGAAGAGTTCCTGATTATGCGCGAGGATGAGATTCTCGGCGTTATCGAGCGCGCGGGCGCAGCCTCCGGGACTGGCAGCAAGAAGGGCGGCAAGTAGTCTCCTTAACTGAAGAGACACTGGCCGCTTTTTCATTGGCAGAAGCTAGACACAGACATTCGACTAGGAGAAAGAAGAAGACATGGCAAAGCAAGTTATACATGGTGAGGATTCGCGCGCGGCTATCCTGCGCGGCGTCAACCAGCTCGCCGATGCTGTCAAAATCACGCTTGGCCCAAAGGGGCGCAACGTCGTCATTGACAAGAAATTTGGTTCCCCGACAATTACCAAGGACGGCGTGACGGTGGCGAAGGAGATCGAGCTGAAGGACGCGCTTGAAAACATGGGCGCGCAGATGGTCCGCGAAGTTGCTTCAAAGACATCCGATGTCGCTGGCGACGGCACGACGACCGCCACAGTGCTCGCGCAGGCGATCTTCCGTGAAGGCGTCAAGACGGTCGCCGCCGGCGCAAATCCGATGGCTCTCAAGCGCGGGATTGACAAGGCCGTCGAGCGCGCTATCGAAGAGATCAAGCGGCTCTCGAAGCCCGTCAAGGGCGACATGATTGCGCAGGTCGGCACGGTTTCGGCCAACGGCGACACGACCATCGGGACGATCATCGCCAGCGCGATGGAGAAGGTCGGCAAGGACGGCGTGATTACTGTCGAGGAATCGAAGACGATGGAGACATCGCTTGAAGTGGTCGAGGGTATGCAGTTTGATCGCGGCTATCTCTCGCCCTATTTCGTGACAGACCCTGAGCGCATGGAAGCCGTGCTCGACAACCCTTTGATTCTGATTCACGAGAAGAAGATCAGCTCGATGAAAGACCTGCTCCCGCTGCTTGAGCAGGTCGCCAAGATGGGCAAGCCGATGCTCATCATCGCAGAGGATGTCGAGGGCGAGGCCCTGGCGACGCTCGTCGTCAACAAGCTGCGCGGGACGCTCAACATCGCTGCCGTCAAGGCGCCTGGCTTTGGTGATCGCCGCAAGGCCATGCTGGAAGACATAGCCATCCTGACGGGCGGACAGGTCATCAGCGAAGACCTCGGCATCAAGCTTGAAAACGTCAAGCTGGAAGACCTGGGCCGTGCCAAGAAAGTGACGATTGACAAGGACAACACGACGCTCGTCGAGGGCAACGGCAAGCAGTCCGACATAGAAGGCCGCGTCAAGACGTTGCGCGCGCAGATCGAGGAGACATCTTCGGATTACGACCGAGAGAAATTGCAGGAGCGTTTGGCGAAGCTCGTCGGCGGCGTAGCCGTTATCAAGGTCGGCGCGGCGACAGAGACTGAGATGAAGGAGAAGAAGGCTCGCGTAGAGGATGCCATGCATGCGACACGCGCAGCCGTCGAAGAGGGCATCGTCCCCGGCGGCGGCGTGACGCTGGTGCGCGCGGCCAAGGCGCTTGAGAAGTTCCGCATCTTCGAGGAGGGCGAGGGCGATCAGGACGAGCAGATTGGCGTCAACATCGTCAAGCGCGCTCTCGAAGAGCCTCTCCGACAGATTGTGCAGAACGCCGGCAAGGAAGGCGCTGTCATTGTTCAGAAAGTGCGCGAGCACAAAAAAGAGAGTTATGGCTATAACGCCGGAACTGAGAATGAGGACCTGGTTGATATGGTTGAGGCTGGCGTTATTGACCCGGCCAAGGTAACGCGTACTGCCTTGCAGAACGCAGCATCTATAGCGGGTCTGATGCTCACGACGGAAGCTATGGTTTCGGAGCTTCCCGAAGATGAGAAGAGCGGCCCGGCGATGCCCGGCGGGATGGGCGGCATGGGCGGCGGCATGGGTATGTAAGAAGCCCTTGCGCAGTCAACATCAAAGCGGCTCTGTTCACACGCGAACAGGGCCGCTTTTTTTTAGTTTTACGCGCAAGTTTATTCTTCCGTGCGAGGCTCGAACCGCGCCTCTATCTTTTCGCCAAGCCTCTTTCCATGTTGAGATGTGAGCTGCGGGTAGGTCGCCGTTTCCGCTTCCGTCTCTGAAAGCTCAAGCATCTGTTCCACATCAAGGATAGCTTTCTCTTCACCCTCTATCTCCAGAAAGAGTCCGAAGGGAAGCTGGTCCAGAACGACCTCCGTCGCGGCCAGATGCCAGGTCTCGCGCCGCTTTTCATAAACGAGCGCGGGCTGATACCCAAGCGCTTCAAGGATGGCGGCCATCGTCTCTGCGTTTTCAACGTGCGTCTCTTCCTCGCGCTGATGCTTGATGGAGGATGAAGAGGGAAAGCGTTCCTTGTAAGTGAGCAGGGCCTGATGGCCTACGCGACGCAGGCGCAGCACGCAGTTCTTGAGAGATAAACTGCCGCCACGATAAATCGTATTCTCTTCAAACTCTTCGCCCTCGAACCCCGCACCGACCGCTCGCAAACGCTCACGCACACGCTCGCGCCCCGCTTCGTTCAAACGATATTTTTTCTCTATCTCGATTCCCATAATTTCAAAGGTCAGAGGTCAGAGGTCAGAGCTTGCGAAATGCTTTTCACTGAACGCTGACTTTCGGCCTCTCATCTCTACCTTTCATGCCTGTCTTAACCAGCGCAAAACTTCCGGGATGGATGCACGCTTGCCGTACATCAGCATTCCTATACGATAAACGCGCGCGGCGGTCCAGATTAAAAGCATCACCGTGCACCAGCCTATCAGCAATGAGAGCGCGATCTGCCAAGCGGGCGGCGTCTGCGTCACGATGCGGACGGGCATGATGATCGGCGAAAAGAAAGGGATCAGAGAAATCCAGAAAGCCAATGACGAATCCGGCGAGCGAATGACTGGAAAGATGAGCATGTACGCGGCGATTAAAAGAAAGGTGACGGGCAGGGCCACCTGTCCTCCCTCCTGCGTCGTCGTGACCATCGCGCCGACGAGCAGGTAAAAGGTCGAGTAAATAAAATAACCGAGCAGCGAGAAGATAACGAAGTAGACGAGAATGGACCAGTGCACGCCCGGGAGCGTGGCTTCCATCCCGCTCGATGCGAGCGCGCCCGCGCCGTACAGTGTGAACAACACGGAGGCCGCACCCCAGACCGCGTACTGCGTCAGGGCCAGCAGCGAGACGCCGATCAGCTTCCCCATCATCAAAGGAAAGGCGCGCACGGAAGAGAACAACATCTCGGCCATGCGTGTTTCCTTCTCTTCAATCACCGCGCCGAGTATCGTCTGCCCGTACATGGTAATCATAAGCAGGATAAAAACGCCTATCGTCAGGACCAGAAAGAAGCCGCCGCCCGTATCCTTCTCTTCCCCGCGGTCGCTGATTTTAATCGTCGTCACATCCAGCCTTCTGGACATCTCGCGCACGAGCTGCGTGCTGATGTGAGCCTCGGCCACGCGCTGCTCGAAGACGGCGCGATTCAGACGGGCTTCGAGCTGGCTTCTGGTGACGACATCGCCGACGTTCCGCCCGTAGTATTCGACGCGGCTCGTCGCCAGCACGTCCGGCGGGACGATGAGATAACCGTCCAGCTCATCCAGACGCACACGCTCGCTCAATTCCCGCTTAACCTCTTCGAGCGTGCGAGAGCCGAGCTGCGCCTGCTCGACCATAAAGGCTTGAGCGTTTGCAGCTCCCGCTTTTTTCATACGCTCTTCAGGACCGGCGCTCGCAGGCACTGCGTCGTCGTTCTTCCTTGAATCAATTTCGTCCTCGTCATCTTCTTCGCGCGCCATCGCATCTTGAATACGCGCGTACATCTTTCCGCTCTGGTCCAGTACGGCGAGACGCGTCGGCCCGCCAGCCTTCATGCTGAAGATGAGTGCGGGCAGAACCATCATGCCGATGGTCATGATGGGGCCGAGGATGGTCAGAATGAGGAACGCCTTGCTGCGCAGGCGCTGCATGTATTCGCGTTTGATGATCGCCAAGAGCTTCTTCATGTTGCGCTGCCGACCTGTTCGATAAAGATGTCGTTGAGGCTCGGTTCGATTAACTCAAACCTGGTAATCTTCGCGCCGGAAGCGAGCAGCCGCGAGAGCAATTCCTGCGAGCTTGCGCCTTCGGCCAGCAGGACCTCCATTTCATCGCTGCGATGAGAGACGCCCGTCACGAGGCCGCGATCATCCAGCACATGGTCGCCGCCTTCCAGCCGCAAAGCGACAGCATTGCGCCCGAAGCCGCTCTTTACTTCTCTAAGGCTGCCGTCCAGAATTTTGCGCGAACGATTTATCAGACAGATGTCATCACAGATTTTTTCCGCCAGCTCCATCATGTGCGTCGAGTAGATGATGGTTTTGCCAGCAGCCTTCAGTTCCAACACGACCGTCTTCAAAAGCTCTACGCTCAAAGGGTCCAGGCCGGAGAAGGGTTCGTCCAGCACGAGCAGGTCCGGGTCGTGCTGGACGGCGGCGATAAACTGAATCTTCTGCTGCATGCCCTTCGACAGCTCCATGGCCTTCTTGTGCTGCCACTCTGTCAGCCTGAGCTTTGCCAGCCAGCGCTCAATGGATGCCGTAGCAGGTTGGCCGCGAAAGTTTTTCAGCTCTCCGAAAAATCGTAGTTGCTCGCTGACCTTCATTTTACGGTACAGCCCGCGCTCTTCCGGGAGATAGCCTATACGGTCCTGTAGTCGCGGATTCATCTGCTCGCCGAAAAGCTCTATCCGACCGGAGTCCGGCGCGTAGATGTTGACGATCATACGCATGGTCGTTGTCTTGCCAGCGCCGTTTGGACCAATCAGCCCGAAGATTCTGCCCGGACGCACGCAGAGACTCAGTTCATCAACGGCGCGGAAATCGTCGAAGCTCTTGGTCACGCGGTCCAGGATGAGCGTGCAGCCGTTCTTATCCATCGGATGCTTAACCTCTCGGGTGAGCCTGAAAGCGTGAGATTTGAGTTTCAATCAAGGCGCTCAGGCAGGCGTCAGTGAAATTCGGAATCTGATACGAAGGAAACTTATCGAAGGTTTATCTTTATTCTTATCCATTATTTGAGCCAGTGTGTGATATTATCCCACGCGTTTTCAGATTGCTCGTCCTTCAACTTTCTTCAAGATGCCATCTTTCAGAGTATACGCCGGACGCCTTCTTTTTATTGCCCTGCTCTCGCTGAGCCTATGCGCGCAACTCGCTCTCGGCCAGCAGAAACAGCCGCCGCAGGAAAGCGCAGATGATGTCGTGCGGGTCACGACCGAATTGGTCCAGACGGATGTCACGGTGGTTGATAAGCAGGGCAGGTTTGTAGACGGTTTACAGCTTGAGCAGTTCGAGCTGCGCGTTGACGGGAAACCGCAGCCGGTCTCCTTCTTCGAGCGTGTCACGGCTGGCAGCTCCGTTGAAGAAGAGAGATTGGCGGCAGCGCGCGGCGGCGCTCCGGCCACACCCAGGAAGGCCAAGGATAATTCCGGCAGCTCCATCGAACGCGGTCGCACGATTATCTTTTACATTGACGATCTTCATTTAAAATTCGATAGCTTGAATCGCGTCAAAAAGTCGCTCCTCTCTTTCATTAATAACGAGCTTGGGCTGGATGATACCGTCGCCATCGCGTCTGCCACCGGGCGTATAGGTTTTCTGCAACAGTTTACAAACGACAAGACGGTCCTGCGCGCAGCCGTCGCGCGGCTTCAATATAAATCTTATGACACGCGCGATGGAGAGATTCCGCCGATGGCGGAGCACCAGGCACTAAGCATTGATCTGGGCGACTCTTCGGTCACTGACTATTACGTTGATGTATTGATTAGAGAGAATCCCATGATGACCCGCAGGGTAGCAGAGGAGCTGGTTAAGACTCGCGCGCGAAATATTCTTCAACAGGCTGCGAATGTGACGGCCAGCTCGCTCGGCCCGCTCGAAGGACTGATGCGCATCGCCACCGGTGTCCCAGGTCGCAAGCTCGTCTTCTTTATCTCGGACGGCTTTCTACTTGATAGCCGCAACTCTACGGTCCATGACAGGCTGCGGAAGATTACAGGCGCTGCGGGGCGCGCGGGGGTGGTTATCTATTCGATGGATGCGAAGGGGCTGGTCACGGGGATGCCGGACGCGAGCGAGCAGGGGGCTGTAGACACTACAGGAAGGCTCGCGCGCGCATCCATCGGAGAGGCCGCGGCCTCGCAAGACCCGCTTTTTACTCTCGCACTGGACACGGGCGGACGCGCTTTCGTCAATTCAAACGCGCTCGCGCCAGGCATCAGGCAGGCGCTCACAGAGACTTCTGATTATTATCTGCTGGCCTGGCGTCCAGACCCCGAAACGCAGCGTGGCGGTAAATATCGCAAGCTTGAAGTCAAGGTCATAGGGCATCCGGAGTGGACCGTTCACGCGCGTCGCGGGTTTATTGTCGAGGAAGCCAAAAAGGATTCAAAGTCGAAGAAGCAGAAGAAGGCCGCGAAATCTCCCGATGCGGATTTGAACGCGGCGCTCGGCGATCTCTTGCCCAGAAAGGCGCTGCCCGTTTTTCTCAATGTCAGCTATATAGACACGCCCGAAAAAGGCGGCATCGCCTACTCTGCTGTTCAACTCGATAGCACGGCGCTCTCTTTTGATTCCAGTAATGGTGAACAGACAGCCGTGGTTGACCTCCTTCTAGCCATCCTCAACGACCAGGGCAAGCAGGTCCACAGCTTCAAGGACCACTTGAGCATCGCAGTTGATAAGACGGAGGCCACAGACCTCGACCGTCATAGTCTCGGCTCGAATTATCAAGTGCAGCTTGCGCCCGGTCTTTATCAAGTGCGCACCGCTGTCCGCGAGGAGAAAAGCGGGCGCATCGGCAGTGCTATTCAATGGATTGAGATACCCGATCTGACCAAACGCCGCCTGGCGATGAGCAGCCTGCTGATCGCCGAGAGAAAGATGGAGACCGGCTTGGGAGAGGCCAAGGAGAACCAGCTTGGCAGCAATGCTGCCAGCCCCGTCAGGGCCAGCACCAACCGGCGTGTTGCCAGCACCTCAAGGCTGCGCTTCGTGACCTTCGTTTACAACGCTTCTCGCGGTCCATCCGGCAACGCGGCTCCAGACGTCGCGCTCCAGATTCAACTGTTTCGCAACGACCAGCCGATCCTCGTCAATCCGCTGCGTAAAGTCTCGACGAAAGATGTGCAGGATTTTTCGAGGTTGCCATACGCGGCGGAGATTCCATTAAACGGACTGCCGGCGGGCCGTTATGTGCTGGTCGTCATCGCGCTGGACCAGACGGCGAGATCAAACACCACCCAACGCATAGATTTTATGGTCCAGTGAGGAAAGCTGGCGGCGGGCTTCAAGTCAGCTCGATGGGACGCGCCGAGATGACATACTCGTTCGAGCGCAACTGTTCAAGCGCAGCCTTGCCGAGCGGCGCATCAGTTTCGATGACGGCCATCGCCTCGCCCCCGCGCTCGCGTCTGCCCAGATGAAAGCGGCTGATGTTGACTTGATGCTGGCCCAGCACAGTTCCTATGTAGCCGATCACGCCTGGCACGTCGCGGTTACGCGTAAAGAGCATGTGTCCGTGCGGAATCGCTTCGAGACGAAAACCGTTAATCTCTGTGATGCGCCCGTCCTGCGCTGGTCCAAAGAGAGCGCCTGAGACGGTCTGCTCGCCGCCCGTCGTCAGAACCCGCGTGGCGATGGCCGGGGCGGAATCGGCTGCGGCCCTTTTGTAAGCTGAAGTCACGGCGATGCCGCGTTCTTCCGCGATGAGAAAGGCGTTAACGACGTTAACGCGCGCAGAAACGTGGCGCAGCATCCCCGCCAGAAAAGCTCTCGTCACGGAAGCCGCATCCATCTGCGCGACTTCGCCCGCGTACTCTATACGCACCTCTCTGACGGCCTCGTCAACGAGCTGCGCATGAAGCCTCCCCAGGCTCTCGGCCAGAGTCATGTAAGGCTGAAGCGCGATCAACTCCTGCGCGCCGAGCGCGGGCACGTTGACAGCGCCGCGCAAAGCTCCCGTCAAAAGATAATCACGCATCTGCTCGGCGACCGTGACGGCCACGCCCTCCTGCGCCTCGCGCGTCGAAGCGCCCAGATGCGGCGTAGCAATCACTTCATCAAGCGCCAGCAGCGGGTGGTCCGACTGCGGTGGCTCTTCCTCGTAAACATCCAGCGCCGCCGCGGCCACCGTCCCTTCTTTGATGGCGGCGAGCAGTGCGCGCTCGTCAACCAACCCGCCACGCGCGCAGTTGATGATGCGCACGCCGCGTTTCATGCGCGCGAAAGCCTGTGGACCAATAATGCCGCGCGTCTCCGCCGTCAGCGGCGTATGCACTGTCAGAAAATCCGCACGCGCCAGCACTTCATCAAGCGAAGCCAGCTCAAGCTCAAGGTCCTGTGCCTGGTCCGGCGCGACGAAAGGGTCGAAGGCTATGATGCTCATCCCGAAGCCGCGTGCGCGCGCAGCCACGACGCGCCCGATGCGGCCCAGCCCGACGATGCCCAGCGTCTTGCCGTAAAGCTCTACGCCGATAAACTTCTTGCGCTCCCAACGACCGGCCTTGAGGCTCGCGTTGGCCTGCGGGATACGACGGGCCAGCGCAATCAACATCGCCAAAGTGTGCTCGGCTGTGGTAATCGTGTTGCCGTCCGGCGCGTTCATGACGACTATGCCGCGCGCAGTCGCCGCAGGTACATCAATATTATCAACGCCCACTCCGGCACGGCCCACAGCACGCAGCCGGAGCGCAGCATCCATCACCACGCCCGTCACCTTCGTCTCGCTGCGGACTACCAGACCCTCGCAATCGCGCACGGCCTCGCACAGCTCATCAGGCTTTAGCCCTGTCCTCTTCTCAATCGCAAACCCGGCGGCGCGCAAAGGCTCAAGGCCGCCCTCGCTCACATCATCGGCCACAAAGATTTTCATAAAAGCAGTCTTCAGTTTTCAGTTTTTAGTTTTGAGTAAGAGCGAATTGCTTCCGGCTGAAAACTCAAAACTAAAAACTGAAAACTTCTCTCCTCACATTGGTCCGGCGTCGCCGCCGCGGTTGCCCGCCTCATCGAAAGCGCCGTCGGGCGAGGGCGCAGCTCCGGCTCCGCCGCCGCCGTCCGTCTCGGTGGCCGGGACTTTCTCTGTCTCTTCCAGGTCGCTCAGGGTTTCCGAGCTGGTCGCGGTGGATTCCGGCTCGCGTCTTTCAGCGCTGGTCTCTCCTGCGGAGGTTTCGGTTGATTTGGGGTCTTTTGATTCTTCCATTTCGATTCTCTCCTAAAGCATTAAGCTGGTGGTCCAGAGCAGCGCGACGAAGATTGCCGCGTAGATGCCTGCGAGCACGTCGTCGGCCATGATTCCCAGTCCGGATTCGAGAGCCTCCAGGCGGCGAATCGGATACGGCTTCCAGATGTCGAACAGTCGAAACGCCAGGAAGCCTGCAAAAATGGTCCACAGCCCGACGCCAAAAGGGAGAAACAAAAAAGTGATGAGTTGTCCGACCACTTCATCAATCACGACCGCGCCGGGGTCTTTGCGTCTGAGGAGCGATTCAGTACGCGTCGCCGCCCAGATACCGGCCCATGAAAGCAGCGTCACAAAGAGGAGCAGCACCAACGTGCGCAATCCAGCCGCCTGCATGGTGTTGCGCATCAAGCTTAACACGGTCTCGACGTTTGAGACGTTGCGCTCCGTGAGAGCCGGGAAAGGCAAGAGCCGCGCATAGGCCAGGTTGAATAAAAGATAGATGCCAACTGCTAGGAGCGACCCCAGAGTTCCCGGCGCGACAGGGATAAACCCGACGCCACACGTCGCCAGCGCGAGCGCCAGATAATCAAGCGCAGAGCGAGTACGCGGAGCCGGCTTGACGAAAGTGGTCGTCAACTCCGTTGGATTCAACTCGTCGCTTGATTCTTTGATAACCATAGTGATGAGTCAGGAGTGACGAATGATGAGCGAAAGAAAGAAGAGGCTTTCCCTGATACTCATCACTTCATCATCAACACTTTTTACTTAATGATGCGCCCGACGAGATCGTATTCGTGCGCAGCCGTGATTTCAACGTCCACGAATTTCCCCGGGACGGGTTCAAAATCTTCCGGCGCGTCGTTAATCAGCACGCAGCCGTCTATGTCGGGCGCTTGCGTTTCCATGCGGCCCTGCCAGAGCAACTCGGACTCAGCCGATTCGCCCTCAAAAAGTAGTCGCACAGTCGAGCCGATGCGCCTCTTGTTCAGCCTACGCGAGATGCGAGCCTGCTCTTTCATCAACCGCGCGCGACGGCGTATAGCCGTTCTCTCATCAACTTTGCCGGGCAAGTCGAAGGCAGGCGTGCCCTCTTCGTCCGAATAAGTAAAGACGCCGACGCGGTCAAACTCAACGTTGCGTATAAAGGCGAGCAGCTCCTGAAAATCCTCTTCGGTCTCGCCTGGAAAACCAGTGATGAAAGTTGTGCGAATCCCTATGCCGGGCACGCGACGGCGCACGCGCTCGATCAGTCGCTCAAGGCTGGCGCGTGTCCCGCCGCGCTTCATCAACTTCAAAACATTGGCCGAAGCGTGCTGCAAGGGCATATCCAGATATTTGACGGCCTTCGGCTCTGTCGCCAGCACATCCAGAAAGCCGTCGCTGATGTGCGTCGGATAGGTGTACATGACGCGCACCCATTCGATGGCGTCGAGTTGGGCCAGCTCGCGCAAGAGATGGGCCAGAGCATCAGGCTCTCCGAGGTCTTCGCCATAGCGCGAGGAATCCTGCGCGACGAGGATTAGTTCCTTGACGCCCTGCGAGGCAAGCTGGTTCGCTTCCTGAAGGACTGAGCCAAAGCGTCGGCTGCGAAAATGGCCGCGCATCTGCGGGATAAAACAGAAGGCACAGGGGCGGTCGCAGCCCTCCGCTATTTTAATGAAGGCATAATGGCCGGGCGTGGCGAGCACGCGAGGCGTGCTTTCATCATAAAGATAGGTCGCGCTCTGGTTGCCTATGGGCAGGACTGGGAGCGAGCGTGTCTTGGTGCGCTCATCGCAGACACGCGTGATCTCTTGAATCTGGCTCGTGCCGATAAAGGCATCAACCTCCGGCATCTCCTGGCGCAGCTCTTCACGATAACGCTCGACAAGGCATCCGGCGACGACCAGCCGCTGCGCCTTGCCTTCGGTCTTCAAGCGTGCGGCTTCGAGGATGGCTTCGACGGATTCCTGCTTGGCCGATGCGATAAATCCGCAAGTATTGACAACCAGCGTGTCGGCCTCACTCGCGTCGGTCGTAATCTCATAACCGGCCTCGCGTAGTTGGCCCATCATCACTTCGCTGTCCACCAGATTCTTCGGACAACCTAAACTGATAAAACCTATTTTTTTCATAAAGCAGTGACAGGTAACAAGTGACGGGTGACAGGCGCGAACAAGCAGTTATCTTGTTACCTGTCACCTGTCACTTGTCGCTGTTTTAATCCTTCCATCCGGCTCAGCCATTGATTAATCTCCGCCGCTTCCTTTGTTGAGAGATGCTCTTCGCCGAAGCGCACGCGATTATAGGCGCGAGTAATCATCAAGGCTTCGGGGATGCGCGTGGCCGTGGCGAATTCGAGCGGCGTCTGGTCCGATGCGCGCTTGAGTCCACGCGCCGCCAAAAGGCCCGTCATGCGTTCATAGAACTCTATAACGGAAGTGCGCGGCTGCTCAGCCTCCCAGAGCTTGATCCCGCGCCAGAAGCCTAGCCGCCTTACTCGACGCGCGATCACGACAGCGAGCACAGCCAGCAGCATCACAGCCAAGAGAGGCAGCAAGGTAAAGGCAAGGGCCGCGAATGAGTTTGCCAGGCCATTCTGGCCGCGCGCCGCATTCCACCAGCCGTTGGCTGTGGCTTTCAAGCTTTCGGTCCAGCGAGCCAGCCCCTGACGATAAGAGGCCAGGCGGTCGCGCATGGAGGTCGCCAGCGAGCGCTGCTCCTGCCTGTCATAGCCTATGACATACTGAATCCAGAGCATGTCCAGCGCTTCGGCATATTTGCCCAGACGCGATTTTAGTCCCGCGCTCTCGCGCACGGGCCGTCCGGCAGGAGGCGTGGGGTCGAAAGTGACCCACGAATCAACCTCCGGGAAATAGACTTCAACCCAGGAATGCGCGTCCGACTGCGTCACAGTGTAGACATCAGCCGCATCATTATACTCGCCCATCTGAAACCCGTTGACGACCCTTGTCGGGATGCCCTGCGTGCGCAGCATGACGGCCATCGCCGTGGCGAAATATTCGCAGTGGCCTTCGCGCACGCGAAACAGGAAATCCGCCAGGGGGTCCGCGCCTCCGGCCTTGAGGTCGAGCGTGTAGCCGTAATCATGCTGAAGATGGGATTCGATAGCCCGCGCAGCATCATAACGATTATGCGCTCCGGCGCGAGTCAGGACTTCGCGCGCGAGCTGGCCGATGCGCGGGTTAAGCTCTCTGGGAAACTGCAAATAGCGCGTAAAGTCGCCCGGATAGACCTGCACGCGGGTTAGAGAGCTGAGCCTGCGCAGCGTCTCTTCATCAGGCGCGGAGGTATCCGAATAGGCTTTATAGCTGATGCGCTCTTCATTATGCAGGCGCGACTGGATAGAGTCTTCATGGTCCAGACGAACGTATGGCAGAGCACCCTGGACGGCCACAGGGCGCGGCGCTGCAAACAAGACGGGCGTGTCAATCGGTTCGATGAAGAATGTCTGCGTCGTGATGTGGCTCAGCTTGGCTATGGTCCCGAACTGGAACATGCCGCGCTCGTTGTTTGAAGAGAGATACTGGTTGGCGAGCTTAGATTTTTTCCAGCCCTTTCCTGTGAACTCGTCGAGCGCCACACCGCGCCAGCGCAGGCTTCGATGACGCTCGGCCTGCGGGTCGTCCACACGCACGCGCATGACAACCTGGCTGTTCTTTTGCAGCGTCCCGATGTCGCCGAGCGTCACGGAATCCGAGAACCCGACCAGCCCCGATAGCCCGGTTCCCATGCGCGACATAGCGCTCGCGCCGAAACGCGGGACGGCCAGAAAGAGCGGCAGCGCGAGCGCGAAGATAAGCAGCAACAAAGCCAGCGCGAGCACTGGCAGGCGTCTGGACTCGACGTGGCGCGGTCGCGCGCGTCGCTTTGTCAATCGTCTAAAGAGGGTCGAATCGGTGGCGACCAGGAGACGCGTTTCTGTAATTTGCAGACCGCGCTGCGCCTTGCTGATCTCAAACGAGAGCACAGTGCACAGACCGCAAAGCATGTACAGGCAGAGCGTGATGAGAAATGTCGGACTGAGGCTGAGGCCCGCCGCGAGCAGAACTTCAAAGAATGAAATCAGATAGAGAAAGACCCAGTCGCGGTCCGCCTTCGATTGCAAGAGCTTAACCGCCGAAAGAAAAAGCGTCAGATGCGCGAGCGCGCTCGCCCCGACCCTTTCTCGCGGCTCGCCCAGGCTCTCAAGAAATTTCCAGTCCAGGTAAAAGAGCGGCAGCGAGAGCAGCACCACGGCCAGCCCTACCCGCTCAGAGAGTTGCCAGCGCCTCTTTCCCTCCAACTGCCAGCCTTCGAGCTTCCATGAGAGCACGAGCACGAACGCGAAGATAACGAGCAGAGCAGGACCGATTGAGCCGGACACGGCCAGCGCCAGCGCCCCGCAGCCGACCATCGCAAAAGAGGAGGCTCGAAAGAAGGTCTTGAACGTCATCACGCGTGAAAGAGTTTGAGAGGCTTAAAGTTTAAAGTCAAAGACAACCGCTCGCCTTCCGACCCCTGGACTTTAGACTCCGTCTCCCGGCCATTTGTTCGCCGGAACTAAAAAAGGCCCGCGAGAGCTTAACACTCTCGCGGGCCTTTTGAAATAATCCCGGCGGCGTCCTACTCTCCCACGCAGCTGCCCGCGCAGTACCATCGGCTCCGAGAGGCTTAACTTCCGTGTTCGGGATGGGAACGGGTGTTTCTCTCTCGACAAAACCACCGGAAAACCTGTCAACCCTCTCACAGAGGGCTTGGAAAATCGAATAGTAACTGTTCCTTAAAGGCAAGTCACATGCGCAGAGGCGCGCTGCTTGTTGCTTGAGAGTAAATTTTACGGTCAAGCCAATGGACTGATTAGTACTGGTCAACTGAACGTATTACTACGCTTGCATATCCAGCCTATCAACCTCGTGGTCTACAAGGAGTCTCATGGGCAGGTCTAATCTTAGGTCTGGCTTCACGCTTAGATGCATTCAGCGTTTATCCATGCTCCACTTAGCTACCGAGCTGTACGGCTGGCGCCATAACTCGTACACTAGAGGTGGATCCATCCCGGTCCTCTCGTACTAAGGACAGATTCCCTCAAACCTGCTCCGCCCACACCAGATAGGGACCGAACTGTCTCGCGACGTTCTAAACCCAGCTCACGTACCGCTTTAATTGG